>JANNXI010000227.1:0-13079 GCA_031409495.1 Betaproteobacteria bacterium | reverse complement strand
GCTCTTTTTACCGCCTCGATAATGTCACAAGCTCACGTCCGGCGGGCGATGGTGACGTGACAAAATTTCAGTGGTTTGGCGAAGATCACACACCTGGCAAGGGCACATTTAAGACAAAGGACTCGGGTCTCATTCGCTTGGGGAAAGCGGACCGCTTTGCCGTCACAAAAAATGGCAAACTCAACTATCGCAGGTCTCAAACAGACTTTGGCTACGGCGCGATGGGAAACCTTTGGGCAGACATTAGTGGTGCTGTTCAAAGCAGGTCAGATCCCAAAATCTATGTCGTTCAAACCTCGACGAGCATCATTGGGCGTTGCTTGCTACTGGCCACCGACCCCGGCGATCTCGTGCTCGACCCGACCTGCGGTTCCGGCACCACGGCCACCGTTGCCGAACAATGGGGTCGCCGCTGGATCACCATTGACACTTCGCGGGTGGCTCTTGCCTTGGCCCGCGCCCGCATCATGGGCGCGCGCTACCCGTTTTACCTGCTGGCCGATTCCCGCGAAGGCCAGCAGAAGGAAGGTGACGTCACCCGCACCGCACCGAGTGGCCTGCCCGTGCAGGGGAACATCAGCTACGGATTCGTCTATGAACGCGTGCCGCACATCACGCTTAAGTCAATCGCCAACAACGCGGAGATCGACGTTATCTGGGAGCAGTGGCAACTGCGACTGGAGCCGTTGCGCGAGCAGCTAAATGCCGCGCTCAAGCAGACCTGGGCTGAGTGGGAGATACCGCGCGAAGCCGGTGATGCGTGGAGCGCAAGTGATCAGAAAATTTATTACGCCTTGAAATCTGAAATAGCAAAGGACAAAGAAGGCAATCCTGCTGCCGTGCGAGAATCGCTCGATGCCCTAAATCACAACCTCAAGCGCTCCTATACCGTCAAGACTTTGCCGGAGCGGCCCGTTGACCCTTGGCCAGAGCAGACGACTGCGCTTCACAAAGCATGGTGGGACGCTCGCATTACCCGGCAGCAGGAGATCGATAAATCCATCGCCGCCAAGGCCGAGTTTGAATACCTTTACGACAAGCCCTACGACGACAAGAAAAAGGTGCGCGTGGCCGGGCCCTTCACCGTGGAGAGCCTCAGCCCACACCGCATGCTTGGTGTGGATGAAAACGACGAACTCATCGACGAGGTGAGGCAAGACCGCCGCGCGTACAACGTTAAGCAGTCGTTCCCGCAAATGATTTTGGAAAACCTGAAGACCGCCGGTGTGCAGCAGGCACACAAGGAAGACCGCATTACCTTCACCACCCTTACCCCGTGGCCAGGCGAAGGATTAGTTTGCGCGGAAGGCCGCTACATGGAGGGTGAAGCAGAGAAGCGCGCGGGAATCTTCATCGGCCCCGAGTTTGGCACTGTGCAGCGAAGTGACTTGGTGGCCGCCGCCCGCGAATGCGGCGATGCCGGATTTGATGTACTGATTGCCTGCGCGTTTAACTATGAGGCGCATGCAACGGAATTCAGCAAGTTGGGGCGCATTCCGGTGCTTAAAGCGCGTATGAATGCCGACCTGCACATGGCCGCAGACCTTAAAAACACCGGCAAGGGTAACCTTTTTGTGATTTTTGGCGAGCCTGATATTACCTTATTGCCGGAGGCTGACGGCAAGCTGCGCGTAAAGGTAAACGGTGTAGATATATTTAAACCTCAGACCGGCGAAGTCGTCAGCAATGGTGCCGATGGCATCGCCTGCTGGTTCATTGACACCGATTACAACGAAGAGAGCTTTTTCGTGCGCCATGCTTACTTTCTTGGTGCAAATGACCCCTACAGTTCGCTTAAGACCACGTTAAAAGCAGAAATCAACGCCGAAGCATGGGCGACGCTAAATAGCGATACTTCACGGCCATTTGCGAAGCCAAAAAATGGGCGGATTGCCGTGAAGGTTATCAACCATCTCGGTGATGAGGTGATGAAGGTGTTTAAGGTGTAACAATTGATGCATGTGCTTGGGATCAACCTTGTAGAGAGATAACTGTAAACATGGATTTTCGTATCGCCGACACCTTCACCGATAGCTTGGCTCGCCTCACAGGAGACGAGCAAAAGGCTGCCAAAACCACGGCGTTCGATCTGCAACTAAATCCTGTGAGCAGTGGTATGAGCTTTCACAAGATTGATAAATCGAAGGACAAGAATTTTTGGTCGGTTCGCGCCAGTCGTGATATTCGCATCATTGTTCATAAAACAGCATCCAGCTTATTGCTGTGTTATGTGGATCACCATGACAAGGCCTACGACTGGGCCGAGCGCCGTAAGTTGGAAACACACCCGACTACTGGCGCGGCACAACTCGTGCAGATTCGCGAGACGATTCACGATGTTATGGTGCCCGTTTATGTAGATGTGCAGGCTCGTACGCCAACTCAATTGCCAATTTTTGCGCATGTGGCGCGGGAAGATTTGCTGAGCTATGGCGTACCAGAAGAATGGCTGAACGACGTGCGTGCGGCAACGGAGGATTCCTATCTGGCGCTTGCTGAACACTTGCCCGCCGAAGCTGCCGAAGCTTTACTTCAACTGGCTACTGGTGGTAAACCGTTGGCGCGGTTGGCCGCACCAGAAGCCGCGAATCCATTCGATCATCCAGACGCGCAGCGTCGTTTCCGTGTGATGACGAATGTAGACGAGTTGCAGCGTGCGCTTGAGTTCCCTTGGGATAAATGGACAGTGTTCTTACACCCCGACCAGCGCGCAATGGTCGAGCGCGATTATTCCGGGCCTGCGCGCGTTGCTGGTTCGGCTGGCACCGGCAAGACAATTGTTGCGCTACATCGGGCCACGTATTTGGCGCGTAGCCACCCTGAATCGCGCGTGCTGTTAGGGACTTTTTCTGACATTTTAGCCAATGCGCTCCGCAGCCGATTAAAGCGATTGGTCTATAACGAGCCGCGCTTGATAGAGCGCATGGATGTGTATTCAATTGATGCTATTGGTTTGCGGCTGTACAAGGCGCACATTGGCCCTGCCAAAATTGCCGATAAGGCAGTAATTACAGCGCTGATCAAAGACGCTCTCAAAACAATACCGGGCCACAAGTTTCGGCTGCCATTCGCTTTGGCGGAGTGGGAACAAGTGGTTGACGCTTGGCAGTTGGAAAGCTGGGATGCATATCGGGATGTTGTTCGACTAGGCCGTAAAACGCGATTGCCTGAGCCGCAGCGGCTCGTGCTGTGGTCCATATTTGATCATATGCGTGCGGCACTCGCTGCGGGGAAGCTAATTACCTATTCCGGTGTATTTAGCCAACTGACGGCTTTAGTCACAGGGTTGAAGAATTTGCCTTTCGATTTTATTGTTATCGACGAAGCACAGGACATTAGTATCGCGCAGCTGCGCTTCATCGCAGCACTTGGGGCGAGGCGCCCAGATAGTTTGTTTTTGCGGGCGATTTGGGACAGCGCATTTTTCAACAGCCATTTTCTTGGAAAGCGCTGGGCGTGGATGTGCGCGGGCGCTCCCGTACGTTGCGGGTGAACTACCGAACATCACATCAGATTCGCATGCAGGCCGATCGGCTGTTGGGGGCCGCAGAGTTCAGACGTGGATGGCAATACGGAGGAACGCTGTGATACGGTTTCTGTTTTTAACGGGGCAGCGCCGGGAATCTATTCTTACGCAAATGAAGCAGCCGAAATAAAAGCCGTAGCGGATTGGCTGACGGCGCAAACTGCGTCGGGAGTTGTCGCACATGAAATCGGTGTGTTCGTCCGCTCCAATGCGCAGATTGAGCGCGCGCAGCGTGCAGTTGAAGGTGCTGAGCTGCCATTTAGGATTCTGGACGACCATGTTGAAACAGCAAGCGGTTTTGTGTCGATCAGCACGATGCATCTTGCGAAGGGGCTTGAGTTCCGCGCTGTCGTAGTGATGGCCTGTGATGATGAGGTCCTACCACTCCAAGAGCGCATTGAAACGGTGGGCGAGGACTCCGACCTGCGTGAAGTGTATGAGACCGAGCGACATTTGCTGTATGTGGCTTGTACGCGAGCGCGAGATCACCTGCTGGTGACGAGCGTTGCGCCAGCGTCTGAGTTTTTGGATGATTTGCGTCAAGAAAAAAACGCGCTGGCATGAGTTTGTGTGCGATTGCATGAGCGAGAAAATTTTTTGCTTTGCAGGGCATACCGCGAGATTCAAATCGTTCTATTTCTATTTCTATATCAATCGTGTTGTAGTTGCTATCTCTGCTATGAAGAAAGATTGCTGGCTTTGTAGCCCGGCTCTCGCGGCTTTTTGCGACAGCCGGGACGGTGTTTGCTACTAGAAAGCACCTGTTTTAATCATCGTCCCAGCTGTCGCAAAAAGCCGCGAGAGCTGGGCTACGGCACTGTTAACACACTAAGCTAAAGTACTAATGGTATAGAAATGGAATCATCACTCGGTAGTCTAGGTTTTCATCAGCAACAAGCGTGCCAATTTTTTGATTTTTAAACTAAACGGGACTTTTGCAAGAATTTTTTAACTGTAGATGCCCTAAATTAGGGCATCTACAGCCTATAAATGCGCTGGAAACCGTTGCGGTTCGTGCACCGCTTGCAGTCAAGATTCAGCCATCATGCGAACAAGTTACGCCGCTTTTAGCACGCGTATTTCAATACGTAGACCGGCTGCGGTGAGCATGTTTACCAACGAATCTAGGGCAAACAAATCAATTTTTCCGCGCATTAAATCTGACACTCGAGGCTGTGTAATACCGAATACAACCGCTGCTTGCGCTTGCGTTAATCCGGCACTTGCAATGTGTGCCTTTAACGTCATCATAAGTTGTGAGCGTAGGCGCATATTCTCCGCTTCCTCGGGCGTGTTTTCGATTGCATCCCAGACACTGGAAAACTGCTTTGTACTCATTTTTTTAACTCCTTTAGCAAATCACGAAAGCGTTTTTCGGCAATTTCTAGGTCTGTCTTGCTCGTTTTTTCAGTTTTCTTTTGAAAGCAATGCAGTACATAAACTACGGCAGCAAATCTAGCCACGTAAACCACTCGAAAAATTCCAAACACATCCCGAACCCTTATTTCTCGTACGCCGGCACCAATGACCGTCATTGGCTTCCAATCATCAGCATCAAGACCTTGTTGCACCTGATCAAGCTGAAAACCGGCTTCCCTACGCGCAGAAAGCGGAAATGCTCGTAAATCATCTTGCGAGGACCCACAAAAACAGACTGATTTGGACTTGGCCATAACAATAATTATACGGTTTTTTGTATATCACCGGTTTAAATTCACGGGAAGACGATTTGAGCCAAAGAGATAGGCCAATACGGATGACGCCTTGACCGCATAACCCGCTTGTTATACAGTATTACTGAATAACTTAATCAGGTGAATTTTATGGCAACCTTGCGCGCATCTTACTCAATTGCACCAGACGTACTCGAGCGCTTTAACGCGATTGTGCCTTCGAGCGAGCGCAGCCGCACGGTGCAATCGCTGATGGAAAATGTACTGAATGCCCGTGAGCAGGCGATACGCGAGGAACAAGAAGCGGTGGCGCATGAATTTGCGAGCCATCCTGATTTTGCCCAAGCACGTGAAGATGCTGCCCTTTGGGATGTAACATTGCTTGACGATCTAGCCGTTGCACCGCGATGACCCAGCCTGTGCTACTACGAGGCGAGATTTATCGCGTGAACCTTGAACCAACAATTGGCAGTGAGCAACAAGGTCGCGCTCGACCGTGCATTGTTTTGACACTCTCCACTTACAATACGCAGCTGCGCACCGTTGGCGTGGTGCCATTAACATCATCGCCGCGTGCACTTTTACCGCTGATAGTGCCAATGCCGTCCGCCGGCAAAACAGAATCAATGGCGCTGTGCCATCAAATTAGAACCATCGACAAGACGCGAATTGGCACGCGTATGGGCAAGCTGAGTGATGCAGATTTAGCCGTGCTTGAAAAGCAGGTGAGGCTCGTTTATGGCTTGTAGATGCCCTAAAATAGGGCTTCTTCAGGCATTTTATGTCCATAAGAATGATAGAAAGCGCGATGTCGGCGGCCACCAATCCAGCCCCGCCCCCGCCCCTACCCGCGAATTGGGCGCAGCACTCATTACCGCCCTGCTCCTAGTCGTCCTAGTTGCGGGCATCGTCAGCCAACTACTCGCAGCGCAATCGCACGCACTTAGCCGTGTGGCGCGGGCACAGGCGCAAACGCAGCTTACTTTATTTGCAACCCCTAGCTTAGATTGGGCGCGGTCGGCTTTGCTTGAGGATAGCAAGTTGTCTTCAATCGACCATCTGGGTGAAATTTGGGCGCGGGGTTTGCCGCCGCAGCCAGTGGGTAGCGGCACGGCGGCGGGCATTGCCACAGGCATTATTAAGGATGAAACCGCTAAATTCAATGTCAATAATTTGGTGAATGACCAAGGCCAAAAAAGCCAAGCCGATGTGGAAATTTTTCAACGGCTGTTGGCTGAATTAGGCATGGACACCTCGCTTTCACACGCGGTGCAAGATTGGATTGACATCGACGACGACGCTACTTACCCCGGTGGCGCTGAAACAGCAGCCTATATGACTAAGCAGCCACCCTACCGCCCCGCTAACCGGCGCATGGTGCAGGTAGAAGAATTATTGCGCGTGCAGGGCATTAGCCAAACTATTTTTAATCGGCTGCAACCCTTTGTGACGGCGCTGCCCACCCGCACGAAGGTTAATCTCAATACTGCTCCTGCACAGCTTATTACGGCTGTGCTGCCGCAAGTGAAGGGTGACGATATTAGTGGGTTTATAAAACAACGCACCCAAGTGCCGTTTGCCAATATTGGCGCAGTGCGCAGCTATTTGAAGGGTTTGGAGCCTTCAAGCCTTGATCAACTTTGTGATGTGCGCACCGATTATTTTGAAGTTTTCATTACTGTAGAAAATGGTGACGGGCGGGTGCGGCTAAATGCCTTGATGCAGCGGCCTTTTGCCGGCAGCCTAAATTCTCCAGCGTCTGCTGCGCCTGCGGCAAGTGCCTCGTGGCCGAGTATAATTTGGGTTAGAAATTTTTAGTTTTATGCCCTCCACCTTCTATATTGCTGCCATTTGAACCTCGTCCTTTTTATTCCGGCCGCCGCCGAGCGTTTTAGCAGCCAAACGCTTTGTAACTGGGTGCTCATTGCACCCCCGTTGGGCAAACAATTACCGTCCATAAATACGCCTTTGCAAGGCCACGGACCGTTGGCGACACTACGTGCGAGTTTTAGCGCGGTAGCAATAAGCACTATTACGGCCATCCTTGAACCTGGCCGCGTGCTGTATGTAGAAACGCCGTTGCCGAATGTATCAGCCGCCAAACGCAATGCCTTGTTGCGCTACGCCATTGAAGATAAGCTCAGCGCAGATCCAGCGGCCATTCACGCAGTGATTGTCGGCAAATCGCGCTATCAGGCGGGCCATTCGATTGTTGCTGCCATTGACACCCACTGGTTTAGCGCCATGTTGGCCACGCTTGCAGCCTGTCAATTAAGCCCGCAAACCGTGCTAGATATGCCACAAGCGTTACGACTATTAAACGCTAACGGTAGTGACAAAAATAGCATTAAAAATACCGCACCAAAAGTAGGCGTAAATTTGCAAGAAGGTGCTGGGTTTGCGGTGCGTGATGATGGCTATGCCTTGAGCTTCGATGGCGCCACGGCCACCAACCCGCCCTTTGCACTGGTGCTGGCGCTGCAAGAATTCGCGCAGCAGCGTGATTCGGCCGCGGAATCGACGGCAGTATTTAACTTAAACGACGCCGCTGGAGCCATTGATTTGGCGCAATGGGCTACCGCCACCCGGCAAACGCTTAACGATGCAGGCAACCTAACCTTGGAGGTTTTGGCGCTAACGGTAGCAACGGCGCAAAGCGAGAATCGCAAGCCTAGCCTACCGCAAATGTTGGCTGGCGCGCACGCCATGCCATCGAAGCTTGGCGGGCAAATGGGTTTATTCAAACCAGCTGGGTTGTTGGCCGCTGCGGCGCTTTGTGTACATATCGGCTATTTAGCGTGGGATAACTGGCGCTTAACGTCAGCCCGAGATGCAACGCAGGCACAGATGGTGCAGCTGTTTCAAAAAACTTTCCCCGATGCGAAAGCCATCGTCGACCCAGCCTTGCAAATGCAGCGCAGCTTAACCACCCTTAAAGGTGCTGCTAACACCTCTAGCATCGGCCCTTCTCCATCGGCCATTGCGCTGGCCGATGCAGCAGCCATATTGGCAACGCCCAGTGGTGCGGCACAGGTTGGTAATATTGCTGGATCAAAATCAGGTATTCAGGTGGATGCTAGCGTAGCCACGCTCGAGATGGCAACGGCGGTGCGTACGCGCTTGGCCAGCTCCTACCCCGATGCCGTGTTAGCCGTAAAACCTGCTAGCGACGGCAAGACGCAGCAATTAACGCTGACCGTGCCATTTAAAAATACTGGCACTTCATTAAGCCGCACACCATGAAATTATCGATGCTACTTGCTGAAAACGCCCAATTTAATGGGTTTGTCCAGCGCCTTAGTCAACGCTTTGGCCAACTCACCCAAACCCAACAGATTGGGTGTTATGCGCTATTGGTAGCTGTGCTTGGGGCATTGCTTTTTTTTAAAGTTATCGCACCACTAAACGCCAGCCGTGCAGCCGCACAGCAACGTGTGCCAGTGCTTGATCGCGAATATGCGCTGATGCAAAGTCAAGCGCTTGAAATTGAATCACTACGCAAGCAAGGCGCTATTCCCATAACGGCCGCGGCAGTAGCGACTCCCGTTAAACCGACACAAGCGTTTAGTGCAGCTTCTGTTTCGGCACAGTTTGGTAGCACCGCGGTGGTCACTATGCCTAGTGCCGCTATGTTGTCGTTAAGCCAATCTGGGACTACCGTGGCGCAATTTATTGAAAACACCACTGCCTTTACAGCAGCTACTGGCGCCACATTGGGTGACTTCACCTTAAAGCCTGATGCGACTGTTGGGCTAGTTTCGGTGACGGCACAATTTCATATGGCCGGTAAATGAAAGCCCGCTCATTAATTTTACTTATTATTGCCGCCATGCTCATTGGCGCCATTGCTACCTGCCCAGCAATTTTTTTACGCGGCACAATCAATGCCAATTTAGCTGGAACGGCGCAGCTAGAAAATGTGGAAGGGTCAATTTGGCAAGGTGCGGGGTTACTGGTATTTAGTAATAAGCAATTGCCGCAAATGGCCGTAGATTGGCGCTTTACACCGAGTTTACTGGCTTCGGGATTATTCGGCTATGCACTTAAAATCAATAAAAACAGTACCAATGCCAACGATATAGCTGGCGAGTTAATTATCGGGCACGGCTTGCGTGAACTGCAGGTGCGCGATGCGACATTGCGCGCGCCCGCGGCCACCATTTTGCCGCTGTTAAACCCAAGCTTGGGTTTTGGCGTATTTACGGGGCAAATCGCCTTTAGGTCCAAAGTTGTTGCCATTACGCCCAGCCCCACGCTTGCCGCTGCTAAAGTTACCGGGCGCGCCACGCTAAATTGGCGCAGTGCCAATAGCTTTTTTTTATTAGGCTCAGCGGCCAATGAATATGTTTTAGATTTTGACGGCAACGGCGCGCAAACTGCGTTCACGCTTAAAACACTTTCCGGCCCCATGACTGCAGAAGGCCAAGGTACAAGGGTTTTGGCGCAAATGGCACCCTACAATACCGTGCAGTTTAGTGGCCGTGCCAAGCTGCCGCAGGCGTTGCTTTCTCGTATGGGCAATCTGCAATCGTGGCTGGGTCAAATAGGCCGCATGGAAGGCGATCAGCTCGTCATCAATTGGAACGGGCGGCTTTGATGTCAAATAAAAAAGCCCACCAATATCAAGCGCCCGCGTGGCTTCGCGGCGGGCACGCACAAACGCTCTACCCGGCACTGTTCGATCATGGGCCAGTGGTTAGTTATCAGCGTGAGCGCTGGGACAGCACGCCAAACGGTAAGCCAGATGGCGATTTTATTGAACTTGATCGGATAAAATCCACTGTAAACGCCCTAAATACGCCACTCGTGGTGCAGTTTCATGGCTTGGAAGGCTCCTCCCAAAGCCGCTATTCACGCTATTTAATGGCGCAAGCCGAAGCACGAGGTTGGCGCGGTGTTGTGCCGCATTTTCGGGGTTGCGGCGGCACGATGAACAATTTGCCACGCGCCTATCACTCTGGCGACAGTGCAGAAATTGATTGGATTTTGCGTCGCCTGCGCGCTGAATCACCAACCCAACCTATTTATGTTTGCGCAGTATCGCTTGGCGGCAATGCAACGTTAAAGTGGCTCGGTGAACAGACCCATGCAGCTAAACATATCGCTGATAGAGTGGTTGCGGTATCTGCCCCGATGGACTTAACAGCGGCTGGAAATGCCCTAGAATTGGGATTTTCCAAGCTATATACCTATAATTTTTTGAAGACAATGAAGGTCAATGCGCAACAAAAACATGCCGCCTTCCCTGAAAGTTTCAATCTTGAGGCGATGCTTGCATCAACAACGCTAAGCCAGTTTGACAACGTCGTGACGGCCCCGCTGCATGGCTATCGGGACACGACAGACTATTGGCTGCGCGCATCGGCCAAACCTTTGCTTAAATTTATTGAAGTACCGACACTGATATTAAATGCTAAAAACGATCCCTTTCTACCCGCCATTGCGCTACCTCGCGCCGATGAAGTTTCAGCGGCGGTGCAGCGTGAGTTCCCCGATGGTGGCGGGCACGTCGGGTTTTTAGCTAAGAATCGCCAAGCCAACCAAAGCTGGCTCGCCCTTCGCGCCTTCCATTTTTTTGACCACGGAAATTAAACCATGACCACTCCAAATATTGCCCCTGAAATTTTTAAAGCCTACGATATTCGCGGCATCGTCGATAAATCCTTGACCGAATCGGCCACCCGCATCATCGGCTATTGGCTTGGTCGCACCGCGGTTGAAGCCAACTGTCACACCATTGTTGTGGGCCGAGATGGCCGCCTTTCGGGCTTGCGCTTACTCACAGCACTTGCTGAAGGCATGCGCGATGGTGGTGCCAACGTGATTGATATTGGCGTGGTCGCCACCCCGATGGTTTACTTTGCAGCAATTGAATATGCCACCCACTGCGGCGTGATGGTAACGGGATCGCACAATCCTCCCGACTACAACGGCCTAAAAATGGTCATCGGCGGCCAAACCCTCGCGGGCGATGCGATTCAAACGCTGCGTGGCCGCACCGAACAAGCTATGCCCGCTGCAGCCACACGAGGCGCGTTTGAATCCCGCAATATTGCGCCAACTTACTTAAACCGTATTTTGGGCGACGTAAAAATTTCGCGCAAGATGAAAATCATCGTCGACTGCGGCAACGGCAGCCCCGGCGCGTTTGCGCCCGAACTATACGAGCGCATGGGCTGCGAAGTGGTGCCGCTATTTTGCGATGTCGACGGCAATTTTCCGAATCATCACCCAGACCCATCACAGCCTAAAAATCTACAAGATGTTATCCACGCGCTAAAAACCACGGACGCTGAAATTGGCTTAGCGTTCGACGGCGACGGCGATCGCTTAGGTGTGGTCACAAAATCAGGTGAGATTATTTTCCCTGATCGCCAATTGATGCTATTTGCAGCCGATGTGCTTTCACGCGTACCCGGCGGCGAGATTATTTTTGACGTTAAATCCTCACGCAACTTGTTTAAATGGATTCGCGATCACGGTGGCAAGCCAACACTTTGGAAAACCGGCCACAGCCTAATTAAAGCCAAAATGAAAGAAACTGGCGCGCCACTAGCCGGTGAAATGAGCGGCCACGTATTTTTTAAAGAACGCTGGTTCGGCTTTGATGATGGCTTGTACGCAGGCGCGAGATTACTAGAAATTATCTCCAAATTCGCCAACGCCAACGCCCCCCTAGAAGCCCTACCCAACGCTATTTGCACGCCAGAACTCAACATAAAAATGAATGAAGGCGAACCCCACGCGCTCATCGCTCGCCTGCAAGCCGAAGCCAAGTTTCCGGGAGCGGATGAAATCATCACCATCGACGGCGTGCGGGTCGAGTTTCCGGACGGCTTTGGCCTAGCCCGCGCATCCAACACCACGCCGGTAGTTGTGCTGCGGTTTGAAGCCGAAACCCAAGTGGCACTTGATCGGATTCAAGATACGTTTAGAGCAGCGTTGGCGGTGTTGAAGCCGGGGATGACGTTTTAAGCCTAAGTAAGCACACCGGTAGATGCCCTTTTCCCGCAAGGGGACTACCTTCGGGTCGGGGGCATTTACAGGCTTTTTTGAATACTTCCTAGCAGAAAGACTGTTGTGACAACACGCCGAAACCGTATTTACATCGCATTAGCTACCGTCATACTCCTGCTCATCGGCACCATCTACTGCATCATTCGGCCGCCATTATTTGTGGTGGCTGCAGTCGCTAATATTATTGGTGCAGGTGCTGGTTCTCCTATCAATGAACCAATGTTACCAGCTGTGGTCGCGCAACGAATAGCGACCAAGACAGCGAAACTCGGAGGCAACACCCCAATTTACAGCAATGTGGCGCAAGACATCGCTGAAAACTGGGCGCGCGCGCAAACTGTAAATTGGGTACGAGATAACCAAATTGCTTTTTGTGGCAAAGATGTAGAGCAGACCGTGCAGTTTATTGAATCGCGCGAAATTGACGAAATGCTAGATGGCACACGATCTCTGGCAAAATTAGCCAATCAATTAGCGCAAAGCGCATCTCCACAAGATAAAAACGTAGGTGAATTTTTGCTTGCCTCGCAAAAAATTGACGATGCAAATCAGGCTGCGCGGGCTAGCTTGCCGTCGTGCCAAGCGCTGGAATCTCATAAAAGTACCTGCTTTACCGATGCTGCCGCCTTGGCGGAACCTGCAATTGACGAAGCCTTGACCGCGATAATCACCAGCGCACTTAAATCTGATAATTCCGAGGACGGGCTAAATGTGTATGCGGCTGGATTGACGCTATGCGCCGCGCACCCTACTCGTCGGTGCAGCCACCTTATTGCTCCGGCCCAATGAAGTATCAAGCCGCATAACGCACTCTGCGATCTTGAAAGTAAGCGATAACACGTTCAGGCGATCTGTCTAGCATC
>JANNXI010000226.1:0-10563 GCA_031409495.1 Betaproteobacteria bacterium | reverse complement strand
GTGCTGCTGGATAATCGCAATAGTTTTGAATATCGCCTTGGGCGATTTAAAGGGGCAATTGACCCGAAGGTGCAAAATTTTAGGGATTTCCCAAAATACATTGAAGCCAACGTGGCGCAATGGAAAGCAGAAGGCAAAACTATTGCCATGTATTGCACCGGCGGCATACGCTGCGAAAAAACCAGTGCGTGGATGAAAGAATTTAATCTACCCGTGGTGCAGCTTGAGGGTGGGATTCTCAATTATTTTTTAGCGTTGCCTGATGCGCAAAAAGAATTTGAAGGCGAGTGCTTTGTATTCGATAACCGCATTGCTATTGATACTAAATTGCAAGAAACCGCCACAACCTTTGAGCAAGTGTACGAAGGTGAGCCTGACGGTGAATGGCGAATTGCACGGGCTAAACGGTTACACCGTGACTAAGCTGATATTGAACTTAAGTAAGTAGGCATCATCTAAAAAATGTTATTCACTTTTTATTCCTTAAGCAGATGAAAAAAATTGCCATCGCCTTAGCTATAAGCGTCGCCTTCACTGGTTTGGTCGCCACCACCCTACTTTCGGCGCAAAAAGGAAACGCCAGCGAGCCGCGCGCGGTAGCGCAGCGCGGTGCGCTGCTAGATAACGAGCGCGCGTTGGTGAGCTTATTCGAAAACGCAGCGCCCTCAGTTGCCTACATCACCACTGAAAACTTGATACGTGGTGGCTTTTTTGGTGAACAGGTCGGTATTTCTCAAGGTGCAGGCTCAGGTTTTGTGTGGGACACACGCGGGCATATTGTTACCAATAATCATGTAGTGCAAAACGCCGAAAAAGTAACCGTACAGCTTGATGCTGGTAAAGATCCTATTGAAGCCACCGTTATTGGTACCGCGCCAGAATACGATCTGGCCGTGGTACGCCTAAACGCACCCGCTGCGGTGCTTACTGCCTTGAAACCCCTACCACTAGGGCTTTCCCGCGATTTAAAGGTTGGCCAATCGGTAATGGCTATTGGCAACCCATTTGGCTTAAGCCGCACCCTAACCAACGGCATTATTTCAGCCCTCGATCGTTATTTGCCCACACAGGATTACGCCGAAATTGCCGGTGTAATTCAAACAGATGCCGCCATTAACCCCGGCAATTCTGGCGGGCCGTTGCTTGACAGCGCGGGGCGCTTAATTGGCGTTAATTCGGCTATTCGTTCCGCGTCTGGCTCGTCCGCTGGTGTGGGTTTTGCGATTCCGGCGGACATGGTAAATCGCATCGTGCCGCAGTTGATCAATCGCGGGAGGGCTGCCACACCTGGCATCGGCATTCGAGCTATTGATCCAAGTTTAGTTGCGCGCAGCCGCATTAAGGGCGTCGTGATTGGTGCAATTACGGCAGGCACGCCGGCTGAATCTGCCAATTTAAAGATTCATGATCGGCGCAATAACCAATTGGGTGACATTATCACCGCCGTGAATGGCCGCCCCACTGATACGCTCTCTACTTTTGTAGCAGAACTCGATCGTGTGGGCATTGGCAATATCGCTGAAATTGCCATCACGCGCAACGATAAAAAGCGCGTTGAAAAAATTCGTATAATCGACACCAGCCGCCGCACTGAGCGCAGCTAGTTGTCGAGCCCCCCAAGTAAAAATGGTGTTGCGGCAAGCAAGTTCACTTGTCCGCAGGCAAGTTACCCAAACTTACTTGCCTATTTGATTCTACGGTTTGATACATTGACGGCGCTACAAATTAGCGCACGTATGGTCACGGGTGCCGTTGTAGATGCGAGCGGAAACGCGCTATCACCTGACGCGCCCTTCATCGCGCACCAAGTGGTGTACTACTATCGCCATGTAGACGATGAAGAAAAAATAGCCGCGCAAGAAGCCATCATTTTTGAAGACGAGTTAATTGTGGTGGCCGATAAGCCGCATTTTTTGCCGGTAGCACCCGTGGGAAGATACGTTCAAGAAAGCCTATTGGTGCGGCTTAAGCGTCGATTACGGCTAGACGATCTAGCGCCAATGCACCGGATTGATTTAGAAACAGCGGGGCTAGTGTGCTTCACCAAACAGCCGCATACACGCGGTGCCTACGCAGCGTTGTTTGCGGAACATAAAATACAAAAGCGCTACGCGGCTCGAGCGCTGATGCCGCCAAGTTTTCAACTTCAGTTTCCTATCATGATTGAAAATTGCATCGTGCCAGCGGCAAACTTTATGCAATCCGCCGTTGATGCTAATGGCAAAATTAACGCCCGCACCGAAGTGCATTTGCTCGAAATCAATAACGGCATTGGGCATTTTATGCTCCATCCACATACCGGCAAAAAGCACCAGCTGCGCCTGCACATGGCAAATTTGAACTTGCCGATTTTGTATGACAACATCTATCCGGCGTTTAAGCCCGACGCACCGCGTGACGTAAATGCGCCGCTGCAGCTTCTAGCAAAAAAAATCGCCTTTGCAGACCCAATTACCGGGCTGCAGCGCGGTTTTGAATCAAGTTTAAGTTTGTTAAGCAACTCCGCTCAGGATGGCTAAAAGCCATCGGCCATCGCGTAGCGCCGTTGCCCATAATGTTGAGGCCGCACCCGTTCTTTACGAGATACTGCACTGGCCTTCCCCACCAGCCCCACACCCAACGAGGAGCCTCAACATGAAACGAATCAAACTTAGCATTTGCTTATTCTTCGTAATTTCTGTCGCCAATGGCGTATTTGCAGCGCCTGCTGAACGCACCGAACTATTTCAAGACCTGCGCATTACCACGCGCGGCGAAGGCCGGCCTTTAATCATGGTGCCGGGCTTAAATAGTGCAGCGGCGGTTTGGGACGAAACCTGTGCGCAATTGCAAGCCGAAAATGTGCAGTGCCATATGGTGCAACTGCCCGGTTTTGCCGGCTTACCCGCAATTGCAGGTGATCGCGCTAAAGATAAATTTTTAAGTACGATCCGCGATAGTTTGCTGAGCTATATCGATGTAAAAAAGCTCCAAAAGCCGATGATGATTGGCCACAGCCTTGGTGGCGAATTGGCCTTACAAATGGCGATTAAGGCACCGAAGCAATTGGAGCGGATTATTATCGTAGATTCACTGCCGTTTTTTCCCGCAGCCACAGCACCTACAGCGACAGCCGCCACCGCTAAGCCAATGGCGGACGGTATGAAAGTAGGGATGATGCAGGGCCCACTCGAAGGCTATCACAGCCGATTGAAGGGTAATTTACGCGGTATGACGCTGAGTGAAAAGCGCTTGGAAACCCTTTTAGAATGGGGCGTAAGCTCAGACCGTGCAACCACCACGCAGGCAATGTACGAACTGATGACCATCGATCTACGTGACGATTTATCAAAAATCACCAGCCCTACTTTGGTGTTGGGTGCTTGGGCGGCTTATGCGCAATACGGCTCTACCAAAGATGCGGTGCGCAAAACTTTTACCGATCAATACGCAAACTTAAAGGGCGTCCGCATTGAAATGAGCGAAACGGGTTATCATTTTTTGATGTGGGACGATCCACAGTGGTTAGTGAGCCAAGTTAAGGCATTTATTGCCTCGCCTAAAACCTCGCCATAATTGTATTCCACTCTTCAAAAATCAAGTTCATGAACAAACGTGCAGCATTTCAGGCGATTTTTTGGGGCGGCTATACTGTCGTTTCACTGCTGATTTTCGCCCAGTACCTTAGCAAGGCGTCAGGCATTGTTTTAATCATGATGCTCGTAGGCTCGGGGCTATATGGGGCCAGCGAAGTGCTGCGCAGCATTATGCTTAAACATGGAAGGTTAGCGTCCCCCGGCTGGCCGCTGCTGGGCTGTATGTTGATCGTGGTGCCGCTGGCAGCGGTGTTGGTACAGTTCGGTATTTTTGTGATTTTAAAAACGGCGCTAACGCTGAATTGGGTCACGCTGCCGGGCGGCAATGCCGACTATCGTTTCGGTAGCATTATTGGCTATATTTTTAATTCTGCCACTATGCTGTGGCTATGGTGCGGTATCTGGCTAAGCGCCTACTATTTGCGCCGCTATCGCGAGGCTGAAATTGAAACTTGGCGGGCAAAAGCCGCGCAAAGTAAGCTTGAACTTGACGTGCTGAAGGGGCAAATTAATCCGCACTTTACCTTTAATGCGCTCAATAATTTACGCGCCATGATAAACGAAGATACCGAAAAAGCGCGCACGATGGTCACCCAACTATCGAACATTTTGCGCTACACCCTGCACCACAGCACACATGATCGCGTGAGCCTAAATGATGAGCTTGCGATCGTGCGCGACTACGTGGCGCTGGAGCAATTGCATTATGAAAATTGCTTAACTGTTGAATGGAAAATTAACGTAGATGCATTGGCCAACATTACGCTGCCGCCAATGCTGCTGCAGCTTTTGGTTGAAAACGCGGTAAAGCACGGCATTGCCAGACGGGTGGGCGGCGGTGTGGTGTTGATCGAAATTTCAACGGAGCACGGCGCGCTAAAAATCAGCGTAACAAATCCCGGTAACTGGGCGCCGGTCGAGCAGCCAAGTATTGGCTGGAACAATTTGCGTGAGCGGCTAGTACGCGTGGGCGGTGCTGGTGCCACTTGTAATATTGAAGCAGTTGCCAACACGGTGAAGGTGACAATATTGGTGCCACAATCGTCATCATGAAAATATTTATTGTTGAAGATTCGCGCCTAGCACGACAAGAACTGCGCACCTTATTGGCCGAGCACAGCGATTGCGAAATTATTGGCGAGGCCGCCGATGTCGAGGCAGCGCTTGCTGGTATAGAAAGCCTGCGACCCGACGTATTGTTGTTAGATATTCATCTGCCGGGTGCGACTGGCTTTGATCTACTCGACAAGCTCGATTACCTGCCCATCGTCATTTTTGCCACGGCCTACGATCATCATGCGCTGCATGCGTTTGAGCGCAACGCGCTGGACTATTTGCTTAAACCCATTGCGCCCGAGCGCTTGAGCATTGCGCTTACGCGCGCTCGCGAGCGAATGCAAAAACCCGCCACGACGACCCCACAGCTCACTAAAAAAGGCGCTGATGACACTATTTTTGTGCGTGAAGGTGAACAATGCTGGTTTGTGCGCTTGGGCGACGTAAGCGGGTTTGAAGTGATGGGCAACTATGCACATGTGTGGTTTGACGGCAAACAGCCGCTGCTATCCCGCAGTTTAGGCTATCTAGAAGAACGGCTCGACCCCACCTTATTTTTTCGCGCCAGTCGCAATCACTTAATCAACCTAAAGTGGGTTAGCAGTATTCAGCCAGCAATGAGCGATGGCTACTTGGTGAAGCTGCGGGATGGCAGAACAGTAGAAATTTCACGGCGGCAGGCCAAAGTATTGCGAGATTCTTTAGAAATATAAGCCGCCCGCAGTATCCCATTCGACGTGCCCGCGACCGCAAAAAAGTGACAAAGGGCTATCGGTTCAGCTTTTACCTTTAATCGCTTAGTTTTAGCTTCACCCTCCTCAAATCGCGTAGAACATCTTAAAACTTCCCGTTTTATAGGCTTCTGCGGTTTCAGAGTCGATGCTTAACCACCGTTTATAGGCTTATAGGATAAAGCGGGTATTCGATATCAACATCGAGCATTGCCCGCGCTGTGGCGGGCAACTGATGCTGACCGCGGCCACCGAAGAACCAGCCGCCACCACGTGCACTGCCGAAAGGGGTATATCTGTTTCAGACGGCGTAAGGGATAAAACCGGACTAGGAATTGACAGGGACAGGGGAGGTGTTTGGGCTGCGGCTGGGCAAACGCTCAGATGACGTGATATTCAGCTGCGAGGGACTGGAAAAAAGTCTGCAATATTGAGCGAACCGCGGGTTTTAGGCGTTGCACGGACATTTGACCGCTCGTGCGGCATCGGATACGTTGGGCATTCTTGAAAAGGGCGTTTGAAGGTCCTGTACCCTTTTCGGTGGTGGAAATGATGCGTTTCAGCGTTGACATCGATTTGGAAAACAAATCATTTTCCAGTATGACCGATCTCGATACGCTGCCCAACGCCTGAAATCAAAGCGCAGCGGTCCTGTGCTCAGATGCCTGTTACCGCCCTGTAGGTATTGCGTCCGGCTGCTTTGGCAGCATAGAGCGCATTATCGGCTAGTTGCATCAATTGCTCGGTCGATGTCGTGTCGGGGCTGAAGGCAACGCCGATACTTGCGGACACTTGCAGCGCCTTATCGGCGACGGTAATCGGCTGCTGCATGACCGCCAGCAGTTTTTGGGCGACTTTTTCGGCAGTGTCCGCCACAGCGTTTTCGATCAGCACGACAAACTCGTCGCCGCCGAGGCGCGCGACCATGTCATTCTCTCGAACACAGTCGCGAAGCCGTTCCGCGAAGGTCTTGATCACCGCGTCGCCTGCCGGATGACCGTGACTGTCATTGATCGATTTAAAGTGATCGATATCGAGCGATAGCAGCGCAAGTGCGGTGTTTTGCCTGCGACTGCGCGCGAGCGCTACGGCAAGTTGCTCTTCGAAATGGCGCCGGTTGGCGACACCAGTCAAACTATCAATGCGCGCCAGGCGATCCAGCTTCGCTTCGGCGAGTTTGAGGTCAGTAATATCAAATGTCAGTGCATAAAGCCCCTGTACTTTGCCATCGGCATCGCGATCAGGAACGTAATTTGACTGGTAGTAATACACTCGGTCACCTGCCGTGCCGCTGTGTTCAAAACTCGCCACTTCCCCGCGCAGCGCGGCTTCAACATGCTGATTTATTTCGCCGTGTATTTTTTCTCCACACACCGCGAGCATGGTCTTGCCGATCATTGACTCGGGTGCGATGCCGAATACGCGACCAATAAAAGCATTTGCAAAGGTAAAGCGTTGCTCTTTATCGATCCGTGTAATCATCGCCGGGATGTTTTCGGTGATCGCGCGCATGCTGTGTTCGCTAACCCGCAACGCCTGTTCAGCGCGTACGCGGGCGGTAATGTCACGGCCGGCGTAAACGATCTCAGGTGGCCCGCCGTTCTCCGGTTTGGGAAGAAAGCGGGCCAGTGCTTCAATCCAGACATAGTGCCCGTCGGCGTGTTTCGCGCGGTAGACGATTGCGGCTGAACCACCCGATTCGCCCAGCTTACGAAATGCCGCCGCAAGCATTTCCCGGTCATCGGGATGAACAAGATCCCAACGCGGTTCGCTAAGTGCCGACGGCTCGAAACCGAGCATATCCTTCGATGCTGGTGAAACGTATAGCCGTTGTCCATCGAGCCGCATGCGTACCACCAGATCGCGTGAGTTCTCGGCTAGCATCCGGTAGCGGGATTCACTTTCCTGTACCCGTGCAACCACTTCTTTCAAACGGGTGCTAAAGCGCCGCTGCAGCAGCAAAAGCACGCCAAAAACCACCAGGAGAACAACGCTCAAGACCGCGACAATAGTTGTGAGCCGCTGTTGGTCGGCGAGCGATGTTGCGCGTTGTGCCGCCATCGCGGCCGCGGCTTCGAGTCGCTGCACATCCAGTTCTTGCTGAGCGTATCGCAGTCGCGCTTCAAAGTCGTCGGCGGCCATATTCCGATCATTGGCTTCAATCGACGCTTCCAAGGTGACCGAGCGGGCCACCAGTTTTTCCAAATCCGCGCGTACGATGCCACGTCCCAGCACGCTGCGTATCAGCGCCCTCAACACACGGCGTTCATCGCGTTCAAGCTTGAGCCCCTGAAAAGAAGCATACGCCTGCCTCAACTCACTTTCCGCCGTCGCGTTGTCCGATAGGTTTAATGCGGCCAACCCGAGAACCTCATGCCCCAAACCAAGGAGCTGCGAATTACTTAGTTGCGCGGCTAACGCGAGTATGCGTCGACCGTTTTTCACTTGCGTGGGAACATCACCCGAAATGCGGGCGATTCGCGCCTCTTCAAGGTAAAGTTCCGCACTCAGTTTCGGATCTGCGACTTTGCTTACCAACTCAATGGCTTCGGCTAATACTGCCCGTGCGCCTGCGGCATCGTTTAACTGCCCGAGCGCGCGCGCCTTGTTCCTGAGCAAACGCACGCGAATGACCAATGAAGGTCGGTCGCCCAAAACCAGCAGGCCACGCTCGGCATATTCGGCGGCAAGGGTGTGCTTGCCAACCGCAAAACCGAGGGAAGAATAGGCGAGGAAAACGTCGGCACTCAATTCCGGAAATGGGTACGCGCTGAGCATTTTTTCGGCGTCGCGCAGCAACTGCCCCGCCCGACTAAAATCCTGCGTTGCCATCCAGCCCCGACTCTCAAGAATATAGCCGCGCGCGCGCAAATCGGGTAAGTTCGCCAACTCCGCTGCGGCCCGCGCGCGCGCCGCAGCGGAACTCTGGCATCGCCAGTCCGCAATAACCCGGCAGGCATTCGATTCTGCAAGGTGTAGCAATGCTAGCTCCTTGAAGTCCTTCGCGTCCGTTGCCAGCTGCACCAGTGGCGGCAACTGCTTGAGCACGTCAGTGGGGTCGGTAAGTGCACGAAACTCCAACGGGTGTCTGGACACTGATGGCTCAGCAGCGATACCTCCAGCGAACGCCGGTACGATCAGCGCGAGTTGAAACAACGCCGCCGAGACGAAGTGGATTGACAGAGTCACGGTGGAACGAATGCACATGCACGTCCTCGATACAAATTTGAATGATGCTGAATCATGATAGCGGAGTGGTGTGTCAATAGAGGTCAAATTCATCGCCGGAAACACTAGTTTACATACGGCCCGGTGCAACGCATAAGCTCTGGTTGGTCACTTAAAATCAGCCCAACACTGGCGTAATTGCCAAGCGTAATTACATCACCGCAATGAACAACAGCAGACCAGAAACCACATGCGGCAATTTAACTTTAGGGTTGAAGCTTAATTTACTCAGGTAGTACCGACCGAGCGCTTAGGCTTTAGCCATGACTGCTTCATTGCCAAAGGCCACATCACCGTGTAGTCAGGCGGGGCGCAGGGCCGCAGGTAGCCATTCAATTGGATTCCATACTGAGCTCATGCTGTGCGCAGCCGCCCTTTGATTCTACGCCAAGACCTCCACGTGGATGGCGAGCATTGTTTTGGCCATGAAGCCTGAGTGATAGCTATGCGAGGGGCGGCCGGGTTTGGTGGGGTTGCAGCCGGTTACAGCACCCTCTGGCTCGCCATTCAAACACTTCACGGTGGCGTCTAAATCAGGTGTCCAAGGTGAGGTTAATAGCGGGCTGTGGTTTTAGCTAAATGTTTATCCAGCCACGCTGAGGCCGCGGATTCGTCCATCATTTTTTTGTGCGCTCGACGGGCAGCGTCTTCGGAGACAAATTTATGAATGCCAAGGCGCGCTGGGTGCACGCTATCCTAGTGCAATGCAGCGCAGAAATATGCGCGTGGCGTTGATGGCCGCCTAAGGTTGACACCATGGCGTGGCTCTCCCCTCAAAGTGCTTAAAATAGCTTGGAAATGCCCGTATTATAAGCGTCTGTGGTTTCAGAGTCGGTGTTTAACTGCTGTTTATAGGTAGAACAGCGCTAGCGCTTTTAGCAACTGCTGTCGCAACTACGTGCAAACAACACGCGCTGCAGGCCACAACGGAAGTGGCTATATTTTCATTATTAATTCATTTAGTGCCGACAGAAATGTTTTAAGCTGTGCGGTCCTTTGAGCTTCTCTAGGGACTTTTTGCCGCACCAAATGCAAGGCAGCCAAGTAAGTTGCACTCATAGCGGTTTGCTGTAGTTTGATTTGTATTGTTCGCGTTATCAAGTTTTGGGCTACCGTTCGCTAGCGGCAGCTGTGGGATCTCGTAGTCCGTTAAAAAACTCAGGAGGAACAGCTATGACCTTAGAAAACTCTGACCAAACCCACCAATCCGGTTTGGCTCAACCAGCAGTCGGCGTCACACAGCTAGAAATTGACCAACGGGTTTACGATTTATATGACGAGTATTGTCACGGTCGCTTTGACCGACGAGAATTTTTATCACGTGCTAGCTCAATTGCAATTGTCGGCGGTATGGGTTTGATGATGGCGCAAGCATTACTGCCGCGCTACGCAGAGGCGCAGACGATTTCATTTACCGATACCAGAATCAAAGCCAAGTACATCAACTATCCCTCGCCCGGCGGAAACTCCGGCACGATGCGCGGCTATTTGGTTCAGCCCGCTGGTGCGTCTGCTGGTGCGGGGCCCTTTCCTAGCGTTGTCGTTATCCATGAAAATCGCGGTTTAAATCCTTACATTGAAGATGTGGCACGCCGGCTCGCCGCGGAAGGCTTCTTAGCGCTGGCACCTGACGGCTTGTTTCCCGTTGGCGGCTATCCCGGCAATGATGACGATGGCCGCACCCTGCAGACTGGGCTAGATCAGCCCAAGCTGCGACAAGATTTACTCAATAGCGCGCAATTTCTCAAAGCCCACGCCCTCTGCAACGGTAAACTTGGCGCGACTGGGTTTTGCTTCGGCGGCGGTATTGTCAACTATCTGGCTATCGCAATGGGCGACCAACTGCAAGCCGGTGTACCCTACTACGGTGCGGCGGGCGAAACGGCAGGAGCTGCCAAAATCAAAGCCGCGCTGATGGTGCAGCTTGCGGAAAAAGATGATCGCGTGAACGCCACCTACACCGCGTTCACCCC
>JANNXI010000225.1:0-18484 GCA_031409495.1 Betaproteobacteria bacterium | reverse complement strand
AAGTTGATATTATGCTTTCGAAGACTTAGTTCGCGGTTGCTCGGATCCAAACTCGTTATTTATTGTGTGTTCAATAATCAAGGGGTTTACACTAATTGTTAGAGGCGTTAGCCCACATGGATCATTTTTTGCCTGAAGGCGCCCTAAATACGGCCATCTACAACCATTTAACCAAGTAATTTTCTGTCAGGAGCCACCCATGACCCGCACCGACCATATCCGCCAAATGGCAAACTACAATCAGTGGATGAATGCCAAGCTCTATGAGGCCGCGCAACGGCTACCAGCTACTGATTTAGTAGCCGACAAAGGTGCATTTTTCGGCTCTATCTTGGGCACCCTCAACCATATTGCGGTGGGCGATACCATTTGGTTAAAGCGCTTCGTAATGCACCCCGCCAAGTATGCGGTTCGCGAAATGGTGGAAAATTTACCCAGCACGACCAGTCTTGATCAACATCTTCACGCCGATATCCCAAGCCTTAGCCAGTACCGAAAGCAGCTCGACGACACTATTGTGCGATGGTCGCAGACCGTTGCCGAGACTGACCTCGACCAAGCGCTGCACTACACCACCACCAAAGGTGTGGCGATGCATAAGAACTTCTTCGCCGTCATCATGCATTTTTTCAATCATCAAACGCACCACCGCGGGCAAGTGAGCACTTTGCTATTTCAAGCCGGTGTGGATGTTGGCGTAACGGATTTGATGGCGTTGATTCCGAACAAAAATGTGGCGTAGGCATTCTATAAACGCCCTAAATACAGGCATCTTCAAACACTATATTATTAGACTAAAACGATATGGCAAAATTCAAACATCACTTCTCTTTTTCAAAAATGAGGGTGGAACAATGAACCCGTTTCCCCTGCGTTTGCGTTGCGTGTCGCAAATCAATCAAGTATCCGGTTACTGATGACGCTCGAAAATACCCACAGGGTCGTGAGGCCATGGACGTGCTGAGCCCGGTAAGGATGCCTCAAATACTGGCAATTTCAGCTTATCAATCTAAGGTGACATTTGGTGCCCGGGTTTAAGTAGCCTCTATAATTTTGTACCGAATTGCGTGCTACTCTTGATTGATATCAATAGCTAGGTCGCCATGCGAAAAAAAATCATTAATTCTAGTTCTCCGCTAGTCAAACGCATTATGCAAGCGAATACTTTGCATAAAGAGCTCTGCGCGTCGGGTGTGCGACCCCACAGCAGCACTGATGATGTCTCTGGAGACAAGTGCTGGGTTACTGAGCTTTTCAATGAGATGTTTTGGGCAAGTACGCATGCAGAGGAGGGTCGCGCAATTCGCGGCAGTATTTGCATTTGCGCCCCGTCGGAGACCCGTTCAGCCAGACAGCTTAATGCTTCTGTGCCCGTTACTTCCAGAGCGCTCATTCAATTATTTGTCGCAGCGCCACATAGCGCCTTGGGCGTGCACGTAGTCCATGGCAGATTAGTAGTCTGGGGCTTCATAGATGTGGTGCCAATGGGCTCACTAAGGATGCTCATTACAGGAAACGCAACTATAGTTGTAATTGAAGAAAAGGCGGCTATTGCTATTTTTGAGCAAGGGGAACTATTTTTACCGGAAGCAGCCGACAAGTTCAGCTTTACAATGCACGTCGCAAATGCGCTTACCCACCATAGAGCGTTCGAGGCACGTTTGACGTTTGCGGCGCGGCTTCAGCTAGTGGTTACCGCGATGCATCGACAGTGTCATGGAGGTGCCCTTGTAATCATACCGTCGACGCAGGAAAGTCCTATCCCAACTGACATAAAGTTCGCATATCAATTTAGTGCACTTGGCATAGATAACATCCAGTCAGTTATTTCTGAATGGGAAACGGCATCGCAAAACTATGACCCCTATTCGCAACACGTAAACAACGCCGCCTTTTCCCAGACGAAGTGGTGGGAGACAATCAACCAGTCGTACGTCGATCAAGTTAGTAAATTGTTGCGCAATGCGGGCGAACTTAGCAACATCGATGGCGCTGTGGTTATGGACGAGGACTTGCGTTTGTTAGGATTCGGGGCAAAGCTAGCAGGCGATTTGGATGAGGTCAAAATTATAAAAATAGATGCCCTTACCAAGTCCATCGATGAAGTGCACATCTCCTCATTAGGGGGTACACGACATCAGTCGGCTGCACGATTCGTATCCAAAAATTTAGAGTCAATGGTTTTCGTTTCATCGCAAGACGGGAGACTCTCGCTGTTTGTTGGCGTGTTAAAAGAGGAAAAAGTTGCAGTGATCCATCGCCTCGAACATTTCTTGTGGGACGCGTGAGGAGCAATTGGGGACGTTGTCGCGGCTATCGAACCGTTAACTGGTCTCGCTTGAAGACGTCCTAAATACGGACATCTTCAGGAATTTTTGAAGCAGTAGAACCTAAACCTTCACCGGCACAAACTTCAACGAAACACCGTTGTTACACCAGCGTTTGCCGGTCGGTTTTGGTCCGTCGTTGAACACATGGCCGTGGTGGCCGCCGCATCTTGCGCAGTGGTATTCGGTTCTTGGGTAAATTAGCTTGAAGTCGGTGCTGGTATTGAATGCGCCGGGGATTGTGTCGAAAAAGCTGGGCCAGCCGGTGCCGCTTTCGTATTTCATTTCACTGGTGAACACGGGCAAATCGCAGCCTGCGCAGACGAATGTGCCTTTGCGTTTTTCGGCGTTGAGTGGGCTGGAGCCGGAGGGCTCGGTGCCTTCTTTTCTAAGCACTTTGTACGCAGCGGGGCTTAGACGCTTTTTCCATTCGTCGTCGCTGAGCGTGAGCTTGACGATTTTGTCAGCCTTGACTGGGGTTACGTCGATTTCAATTGGCGCTGCAGCTGGGGCGACTTTGGATGCGGCTTGCGCTAGAACGTGCGTTGTTGCGGCTGTGCCCGCGACGCCTGCAAAAAGTGTGGAGATGCGCGTTAGGAAGTTTCTGCGTTGCATGATTTGGGTTCCTTAAAAGTTTTTCAGTTACTGATTTGGTGGTTGCATGTATTTTGTACGTTACACCGTCGTAGGTGGATGCAGCAGATTGCGCGCTGTAAATCAGTGGTTGTAGGGACTGGACTCCAGCCTCTGGTGGAATGACAGCGCTTTTATGCGGCCACCCTAGCGGATTCGACCACCGCAGACCTTTTTAAGCCGTACCACCCACCGTTAATCCCTCAATCCGCATCGTTGGCTGCCCTACTCCTACCGGTACGCTTTGGCCTTCTTTACCGCACACGCCGATGCCGGAATCTAGCGCCATATCGTTGCCTATCATGGTGATGTGGCGGAGCGATTCTATGCCGTTGCCCATAAGTGTTGCGCCGACGACTGGATAGGTAATTTTGCCGTTTTCGATCATGTAGGCTTCACTGGCTGAGAACACAAATTTGCCGCTGGTGGTGTCTACTTGGCCGCCACCGAAGTTGGGGGCGTAGAGGCCGCGTTCTACGCTGGCGATAATTTCTTCAGGGGTTTTATCGCCATTCAACATATAGGTGTTGGTCATGCGCGGCATGGGGATGTGGGCGTAAGATTCTCTCCGCGCATTGCCAGTGACTTGAACGCCCATGAGCCGTGCATTTAGGCTGTCTTGGAGGTATCCCTTCAAAATACCATCTTCAATCAACACGTTGTGTTGCGATGGCGTGCCTTCGTCGTCGATGTTAAGCGAGCCTCTACGGTCTGGCAGCGTGCCATCATCAACAACCGTGACGCCTTTGGCTGCAACTTGCTGGCCGATTTTGCCTGCAAAAAGCGACGAGCCTTTGCGGTTGAAATCGCCTTCTAAACCGTGGCCTACGGCTTCGTGCAGCAGTATGCCTGGCCAGCCTGCACCGAGCACCACTGTCATTTGTCCCGCTGGTGTAGGTTTAGCATCTAGGTTTATGAGAGCTTCACGCACGCCTTGTTTAGCGATTTTTTCGAGCACTTCATCGGTAAAGTAGCTGTAATCGTAGCGGCCACCGCCGCCTGTGTGGCCCTGTTCGCGGCGGCCATTTTGCTCGGCAATAATGGTCACGCCGATGTGGATTAGCGGGCGGACGTCCGCTGCCACTAAGCCATCGTGACGGGCAACTAAAATGTATTCAGATTCGCCCGATAATCTGGCGATAACTTCTTTTACGCGCGGGTCAATCGCGCGCGCGAACTTTTCTAAACGCTGCAGCACGCTTACTTTTTGCGCATCGGTAAAGTGACTTACTGGATCACGTGGCGGGTACAGTAATCGGCTGGAGGTGGCCGTATTTAGGGCGTTTACAGCAGGCGCATTCTTGCCTGCGCGGGCGATAGAACGGGTAGTGTTGGCCGCTGCCATGAGTGCTTCGGCATTGATGTCGTCTGAATACGCAAACGCTGTTTTTTCACCACTTACTACGCGCACGCCTACACCTTGGTCGATGCTGAAGCTGCCGGATTTTACGCGCCCTTCTTCCAGCGCCCAGCCTTCGCTACGCGTGTACTGAAAATACAAATCGGCGTAGTCGGCATCGTGATGCATGATGTGTGAAAACACTTTTTGCAAATCAGTTTCGTCCAACCCGTAGTTGGTGAGCAAAATTTGTTTTGACTGCTCAAACGCCGTGGCCGAGGTGATAGCTGAAGCTTGCATTATTTTCCGATAATTTTAGGTGAATGAGGTGCGATGCGAAAGCGCAGGCAGGCTTTTGCGGACTGTTTTTACATATTGCGGATTAATGCCCGCTATGACCACACCGGAGCCGCGCGGCAGGCGGTCAAGCACGACGCCCCACGGGTCGACGATCATTGAATCGCCATGGGTTTCGCGGCCGTTGACGTGATAGCCGCCTTGCGCGGGCGCAATCACGTAGGCAAGATTTTCAATGGCTCTGGCGCGGATGAGCGGTTCCCAATGGGCTTTTCCGGTGGTTGCGGTGAACGCCGATGGCACCAAAATAAAGTCAACTTCGCCCATAGCGCGATAAAGTTCAGGAAAGCGTAAGTCGTAGCAAATCGACAATCCCACGCGGCCGTAGGGGGTATCAAAGCTGACCACTTGCGAGCCCGGCTGGATATTATCGGCTTCGTTATAGTTTTCTTTGCCTAGGTTAAAGCTGAACAAATGAATTTTATCGTAACGAGCGACTTGCTTGCCGGTTTTATCGTAAACCAAGGTGGTATTGCGCACTCGGGTAGCGTCACCGCAGTCGATCGGAATCGAGCCGCCAACCAGCCAGCAGCTGTGCTTGCGCGCTTGGTCTTTCATCCAACGCTGAATCGGGCCGTCGCCATCGAGTCCGTTATTTTTTTCGCGTAGGCCTACTTTGTCGGACGACTGCATGCCCATGATCGCAAAGTATTCAGGCAGCGCAATAATGCGCGCGCCAGCCTTTGCAGCCAAGCCAACGAGCTTTGCAGCTTCTTCTAAATTAGCGTTTACGTTTGGACCTGAAGCCATTTGCACCGCCGCCACGCGATAGTAGCTCTGCGTGGATAAAATCACGGCGGCAAATTCTTGGGGAAGCTCGGATTGTTGTTTGGTTAGTATCACGACAAATTCGATTGAGGTTAGACACTTATTTTACTATTGCTGGCGGCGGATTAACGGCGTCAGCTACAGATTTAGCTGCTGTCGTTTGCCGATCAATTTTAGCGGTGATGGGCTCAGCCCATGTACCTGTGACGCTAAAACGCGTTGCCAACACATTATCTATTGGGTCTTGCAGCACTTTTTGCGTTACTAAAATTGCAGCACCGATCAGCGGATTGGCTAAAGCCAAACCTGCGGCCAGGGCTGCGACGCCGCTTATGGCAGGCCGTACGGTCATCGTTAAATTTTGGGTTTCGGTATTAAGATTTACCTCGCCAACCATTTTGACTTTTGCCGCGGGGCCTTCGATTTCAAAGTTCTCGGTAGTAACCACACCGCTATTAATTTTCATATCGCCGTTGATTGAATCAAACGCGAAACCTTCGTTAAACACATCGCGAAAGTCAAAGCTAAATCGCCGCGGAATCGACTGCAAACTCATTAAACCCAGCAGCTTGCCTGCACCCGGATCAATTTTAGAAAAGCGTCCCGCCAGCGCCTCAAGTTTGAATTCACCCGAAAGCCGCGATGCGTCATATTGGTAGACATGCCCGGGCCAAGATAGTGTGCCATCTAACACGCCGCTACCGCCTTTCATATCATCGGCATGGTTAAACTGAGCGAACAAGGCATTTAAATTTTTTACTTGTAGCTTGGTTTTTAGCGAGGTTGTTGAGCCATAAACATTACTTCCAGCGGTGTTTGAGGCGTCACGCTTCCATTCGCCGCTGGTTTCAAGCGTGGCGTGGCCATTGCTAATATTCATTTTGTCGATACGCCACGCGCGGTCTTTGGGCGCCGCCACCAGCTTAAGCTTACCCAAGGCGTAGCTTTTCCAGACAAATTTTTCTGCAACGATGTCTAAAGCCGGAACGTCATTAGCACCAGTCGCCACCTGAGTTGCACCGGCTACGGTAGCACTATTTGGCGTCGTTGGCGCAACATCGGTGAGCACAAAATTGCGCAGCCGCGCCCGCACAAAACCGCTATCGCCGAAGGCTTGTGGCTGCCACGTTACGTCACCAGAGATCGCGGGCGATTCAACGGTGGCACGCCAATCGGCGTCAATCCGCCGTCCTTTTAATTTTAAGTCGGTGAAAGTGCGGCCGAATGCCAAGAGTGAATCAGTACTTAAATCAAAACCTGTAAAAATAGATGCTTCAGCGTTTGTCGCTTGATTGCTCATATTAGTGCCGGTGCCGGTGCTGCTGCCGGTGTTGCCTAAGACTGGATACATATTGGCAATTGCGCCACGCCATGCGTCAAAATCAAGCGTCGCCAACGCTCCAACAATGTAAACCCCACGTGGTATCGCGGGTTTGGCGGTAGTCCCCGCCGCAGTGCCGCCACTTAAATTTAGCACGCCACCATACAGACCCGTCAGGGTTGCATCGGCGCCCTCCACTGCTTTAAACCGCGCCAGGATCGCCTCAATGGTGGGGGCAGAAGGGTTTGCGCCAGCGATACTTATTTGAATGCGTTCAGTTGTTGAGCCGGCATCGTTTAGCACCACCTTTAAAAGCCGGCTATCCGACTCAGCCTTTTGCGCTGGTGCCGGCAGGCTCGATGACAACCCTACTAAGTTGGATTCCAACTTAACACTAACGCCAGTATCCGTTGGCGTAATGGTCGTGGCAAAATTGATGGTTCCGCGCACCTGCGCCGGAAGCTTAAATGGTAGCACTTCTTCTAATTTAGCCACGCTAGCGCGGCCGTTAATTTCAGTAATAACATTGCTTTCGCCGCCACCCGATATTTGTACCGTCAGCGGATGATCAAATGCGCTGGCCACAATATTAGTCGACTTCACTGACTTATGCGTGAAGGCGATTATGCCAGAAATATTACTAAAGCTAGGATTGGCGGGGTTAGCTGAATTTATAAGGCCGCTAGTAGCACTACCACCGCCAAAATAGGCGCGGCCGCTGGCTTTTTCGAGTTGGTAGCTGCCATTTAGGGTAAGTTGCTCTGAAGTGGTTGCGCTGCCAATCGGCACATTTAACCCTAAGGTAAGTTTTCCGGGGCCTTCTAGAGCGATAAATTCGGCGAAGCTGCCAACGGTTTTAGCCATCGGGCTTTCACGTAAAAATCGCAACGTGTCTTCGGCGCGCGCCGTTGCAACTGCATTGATTTTAATCAGCGCATCTGGGGCCTGTAAGTCTTCAATATCAATCACCGCGTTTTTGAACTCGGCGTTGAATATTTTTGCCTTATCTATTTTTAGCCCAAGCTTGGTGTTGTGAAAGACTAAATCCGCGTCTAATGCGTCTACTTGCGGCCAGCCCTCAACGTATTTAAACACGGCATTACGCGCTTTCAGTGCGAGTTTAAAATCGCCGCCCTGCCCTTTGTGAAACGGGAAGTCATACAGCGCGCCACGTACCGAAAAATCCCCGCCTACAATGCTACCGCTACGCAGCGCCCGCTCAATATAATTGCGGGTATCAGGAATACCGATGGGCAAGTAATCCGCTACGGATCGAAGCTCAAGCTGGCTAAATTTACCTTGGATATCTACCGTACCCGGCGCTTTGTTTGGGCTGTTGATCGTGGCGGCTTTGCCGTTATCTAGTCGATAGGTTCCACCGAAATCGCCTGCTAAACTTGAATTTTTAAGCGCAAAGCGAGCAATGTCTACCTGCAATCCTACGTCAGAAAATGTCCACGCGGTCGCGGCATCAACGGTATCAAATATGAGCGGCTTTTTAAATACTTCGGGTAGGTCAAGTTGAAATTTTGAAGAGGCAATGGTCAGTTTCCCGCCTTTTTCTGTTGCATCGATAGTGCCTGAAAAGCCGCTTAAACCGGGCGTCTTGCCGTTAGCATTGATGCCAAATTGTGCTAACTCACCCGTTACTGCAAATTGCTTCAGCGCATCCAAATAGCCCGTCCAAACAAATTTGGTTTTGTTGACCACGCCACGCGGTGTGTAGCGCTTTACCGCCTCACGTACGGGGGCGCCCACAGGAAAATAGCCGAGCAGTGACGTAACCACCTTTAAGTCAATGGCATTAGCGGTAAATTCGCCGCTCGCTTTTTGCACATTGCCTTGATGCAACATAGATACAGAAAAATCAGCGGGTGTCGACGCCGTTACTTCTTTGGTTTGAAATGTAAGGTTCCGGCTGCCAAGCTTAAAGCCACCATCCAGTGCTTCATAATCAATGCGCCCAGCGAGCTTGGCAATTTGTAGGGCGGCTAAGTCGTCGCCAATTTGCACACTGGTATCGCCAATATTTACGTCGGCACTAATACGTGAAATTGGATTACCCCGTTGGCGCGACAGTGGCGATTCAGTATCAATATCTACCCATGCCCGCAAATTGCCGCGCCCCGTTTTGAGCTGGTCGGGCAACGCCACAAATTGCTTCACTTCATCCAAATTTATATCACCAAGCTGGCAGAATACTTTACCCTGCATAGTCCAAGCCCTGAGCTTATTATTGGTTCCCGCTGGTGCAATTTTTAATTCGGCTTGGGCAACTAACAGGCTTGCCAATGGCGCAGGCGGTTTCGCAGAAAATGCAAAGCGGTGCTTGCCAGAGACTTTTTCGATTTTAATATTTACATCGGTAAACGTTGCCGTTTTATTGAGTTGTAAATCATTCCACGTTAAGCTGGCATTACGAATTTCAGCACCGGGCTGATCGAGTAAAAACTCCAACAAACGCTCGTCGCCGGTTTCTGTCGACGGTTTATTGATCGCCTTGCCTGCAAAGTAAATTAGGCCGTCTTTGGTGCGCGTGAGGCTTAGTTTAGGTGAAAAAACCTGCACGTTTGAAAAGCGCGGTTGCCCCATGGCCAAGCTCCACCACGAGAGGCCGGCTTGGAGTCGCGGCACACTTAACGATTCGCGACTAAGTAGTGCTTTCGCACCGGCTTCAACGCTTGGTTCGAAACCTGTATCTACAGTGCTTTTCGATGCGGCTGCGGGCGCAAAAACCACATTTTCAAGCAATATAGTTGGGCGAAATCCGCGCCAAGCGCCCTGCAATTTTTCAGCACTTACTTTCATGCTGGTGGTATTGCTTAACCGCGCCAAAATATCATCTTGATAGCGTTCAACATTAGGCATAACCACAAAGCGTGCGGTCGCTACGACGGCACACAGCAGCAATGCGGCACCGATTAAGCACCAATAGGTAATGCCATTTAGCGCGCGCCTACAAAAACCGAGAATATTGAATAATTTAATAGGACAGCCTATTTTGCATTAGTGAGCGGTTTCGTAAGGTTGAGTGATGCCAAGCTTTGCCTAGCGGAGTGTCTAAGTATGGCAATTTGTAGAAACATTTTCCTGCGCGAACAATGAGTTGCCGCCGATTTAGCGACCGTCCCACTAGTTGCTAGCGCAGTGTGCTACATTTTACCGATGTTCAGCGTACATTAACGCGCCCACTCCATAGAAATAATGCCTATTTCGCAACTTTTTTGTGCTGCCAAATTGTTAACGCCCGAGGCTACAAAATGTATGACTCGCAACTGCAGAAAATGTTTCAGGCTTCGCCCTTTGCGCAACGATTATGTGACGCCGATGCGTCTTTGAGTGACTATCTACGCTGCAATGCGGCTAATTCACTAGACCGATTAGCTTTAACCGCAATTTGCACGCCAGTATCAATAGAATCAACCTTCTCAAGGCTGCGTCAGGCGCGCCGTCGAGTGATGCTGCACCTTATTTTTCGCGACATTAACGGTCTGGCGGACTTAGACGAAGTGCTACGGGTGATATCTGAATTTGCGGAAATCACCGTCAACGCTGCGTTGTTGGCGGCGCAGACGGAGCTAAACGCGGTGTACGGTACCCCAATTGGTGCCACTAGTGGCCAACGGCAACACTTGTTGGTCGTCGGCATGGGCAAGCTTGGGGGGCGGGAGCTCAATGTATCGTCAGATATTGATTTAATTTTTGCCTATGCCGAGGATGGCGAAACCGCCATTACAGGAACTACCCAAAGTTGCATCAGCAATCACGAATTTTTTGCGCGCGTCGGTAAGCGCGTCATTGCCCTACTCGACCAAACCGATGCGATGGGGTTTGTGTTTCGTGTTGATATGCGGCTACGTCCTTTTGGCGACAGTGGGCCGTTGGTGTCCAGCTTTGCGGCGTTGAGCGATTACTTTATCAAACAAGCAAGGCCTTGGGAGCGTTACGCTTGGCTGAAGGGGCGCGTGTTGAATGCGCCTACTTCAGAACCCGTTATTGCGCAGAAAAAAGCCCTAATGGAAATCGTGCATCCATTCGTATTTAGGCGTTATCACGACTATGGTGCTATTGCCGAGATGCGCGATTTACATGGGCAGATAAGGTTGGAAGCCACCAAACGTAATCGCTTAGAAGATGTGAAGGTCGGGCCGGGTGGCATTCGGGAAATTGAATTTATTGCTCAGCTATTTCAACTAATACGCGGTGGCCGCGAACATGCTTTGCAAACGCGTTCCACCCGCAAAGCACTCAACATTATCGGGCAAAATCAGTTGCTAAGCGAGGCGGCGGTGTCGCAATTGCTGGCCGCTTACACATTTTTAAGAAACGTTGAACATCGCCTGCAATATCGGCTTGATCAGCAAACGCAAATATTGCCGACGGTTGTGGCCGAGCGCGAAGCACTGGCAATCAGCATGAGTTTTGCTAATTGGGCAGATTTTTTTGGTGAATTAAACAAGCACCGCGGTATTGTGGGTCAAGCTTTTGAAACGGTTTTTAATGCACCAGATGCGCAAAGTTCGGAAGCAACAGTGGTCGCAGAAGGCAATAAGGCTAGTAATCATCAAGAGAATAGCCCGAAGATGCCCGATTCTATTGCCTCTTGGAGCAGCGCGTTAGCCAAGATGGGATATGCAGCCGAGGCGCAGGGCATCTCGGCTACCCTGTTAGCGCAATGGTTAAACGGCGCGAGACACAGTAATTTAAGCGACAAGAATCGTGCGCGGCTGCATGCGTTAGCGCACGCGTGCTTGAGCGCGGTGAAGCAACAATCACCCAATGAGACGATGGGCGCAGCGCCGACAGGATCTTATTTGGGTGCCGCGCGGCGCACCATTGCGGTGCTTGAAGCAATAGATAGGCGCGAAACTTATTTAGCGATGCTCACGCAGTACCCTGCTGCGGTTATCAGGCTAGTACGGGTGTGCACCCAAAGCAGTTGGGCGGCCGAACAAATTCGACGGCACCCGATATTGCTTGATGAGCTCGTTGGTGTACAAAAATCTGCCACCATCGCGCAGGTTTTTCCGGCGTTGCACGCAGAATGCGATGCGCAACCAAACGATGTGGAGCGCCAATATGATTTGTTACGCACCTTCAAACATGCGCAAACGCTAAGGCTAAACATTGGCGATATAGAAGGAAAACTGGGCGTGATGGAGTTGTCAGACGCGCTTTCTGAGCTTGCCGATGGCCTGCTTGGTGCCACATTGGTTCTGGCGCAGCGGCAGCAACAGCAACAACAACTGGCGCAAACTTCCGGCGTGGAAAATGCGGTATGGGCGCCACCCCGTGGCTTTGCGATTATTGGCTATGGCAAACTTGGCAGCAAAGAACTGGGCTATGCCTCAGACCTGGATTTAGTGTTTTTATACGATGAAACACTGGCCGATGCGGAACACGGCCAATCGCAGGCGGGTCACTTTGCACGGTATGGCCAGCGCGTGAACGGCTGGCTAAACACGTTAACTTCAGGCGGTATTTTGTATGAAACAGACTTACGGTTGCGGCCAGACGGCCAAGCCGGTGTACTCGTTTCAAGTTTAGCCGCATACGAAGATTATCAGCAGTCGAGGGCGTGGACGTGGGAGCATCAGGCGCTCACACGGGCGCGCTGGTGCGCTGGTGATCCATCCTTAAAAGCGCGTTTCGATGCTATCCGCAATAAAGTTCTACAAAAAATGCGTGATGTGTCCGCACTCAAAACGGAAATCGCGCAGATGCGGCAAAAAATGTATCTTGAGATAAAGCCGCCTAAAGACCGCGACACCTTGAAGGTTTTCGATTTAAAACACGTGCACGGCGGCGTGATAGATATTGAGTTTATGGTGCAGTTTATTGTGCTGGCCTACAGTTGCCAACACCCTGAATTGACCGAGAATAAGGGCAACACCGCGTTACTCTTTAGGGCTGCCGCGCTCGGTATTTTGGCTGAAGAAGACGCCGCAGTTCTAGCTAAAGCCTATTTAAGCTACCGCGCTAAAATTCATGTTGCACGTAACAATAACGAAAGCCAAACACTAATTACCGCCGACGAATTAGTCACCGAACGTGCCAGCGTCGCGCGGGTGTGGCACACGATGTTTGGTTAAGTTTGGCTTCATTTGGCTTCGTTTGGCAGGGTATGGCTACGGCGCTAAAGCGCTGAGTGCCTGGTCTAGCTTTTCAGCATCAAAATGATAATGGCAAACTTCAACGTCATTCAATAAAAGCACGGGTACCTTATCGCCCCAGAGCGCTTCTAAATCGCTAAATTCATCTACATCAACAACATGAAGATGCCCTAAGTTAGGGCTTCTTGAAGCATTATTTGGCTGTGCCTGCCACACCAAAAACGCATCCTGCATAACGTCGCAAAGGTGGCAATAGCCACGGGAAAGCATGGTGAATTTCATTATATTTTTAATTTAAAGTCAAAACGCCGCAACACTCAACTTAAGCGCTGCGGCGTTGGAGGTTCTTATGATGTTGCTGCTAAATTATTCGGCCTCAACTCTAAAAGTAACAAACTGCGGCTCACCTTTCTTGTTGCGTAACTGCAAGCCGATTGGTTTTTTCAAATCAAGCTTTGCTGCTAACGCTTCAAACTGTTTGGCAGTCGTAATTTCGGTATTGTTCACCCGCGTGATAACAAAACCAGCTTCTAAAATTGACTCTGCCGTGCCCGATACCGCCTCAACGAGCACACCATCTTTTACCTTGTATTGCTTCTTTTGATCGGCGTCAAGATCCGACACTGCTATGCCTAAACGCCCTGGCTCGGCAGCTTCCTTGGCTTTGGCTTTTTTGACCTCCGCTTTCTTTTCATCTTTTACTTCCGCAACCACTGCTGTAATTTCGCGCGTTGCACCATTGCGCCAGATCGACAGCTTTACCGCCGTACCGGGTTTAGTGCCTCCGATGATGCGGGTGGTTTCAGAGCTCCCTTCAACTGCCTTGCCGTCAACTTTCAAAATCACGTCGCCCGGTTGCAGACCAGCTTTTTCTGCGGGCGTGTCGACCTCAACATCTTGCACCAGCGCACCTTGGGCTTTTGCGAATCCAAGGCTCTCAGCTACATCTTTGGTCACATCCTGAATACGGACACCCAAACGCCCGCGGGACACGCGACCGGATTTTACGATTTGATCGGATATCCGAATAGCTTCATCAATTGGAATCGCAAACGAAATACCCTGATACGCACCGGTACCCGAGTAAATTTGTGAATTAACACCCACTACTTCGCCCCGCACGTTAAACAATGGTCCACCCGAGTTGCCAGGATTAACGGCTACGTCAGTTTGAATAAACTGTACGCCACCGCTATTGGGGCCACGGCTTACTTCATCGCGCCCTTTAGCGCTGACAATGCCAGCGGTGACGGTGTTGCGAAAACCGAAGGGAGAGCCGATCGCCACAACCCATTCGCCCACTCTTAATTTATTGGTATCGCCAATTGTTACTTTCGGAAATGCCGCGCCTTCAATTTTTAGCACGGCAATGTCGGAGCGCTCGTCTGATCCTAATACCTTGGCTTTAAACTCACGTTTATCAATCAAGGTTACGGTGACTTCGTCGGCTTTAGCAATTACGTGTGCGTTTGTCAGCAATAAGCCATCGCTACCGATAAAAAATCCCGAGCCTTGGCCTGACGGGCGCAGTGGCTGAGGCGTTTTGCTTTTTGGCGCGCCTGGGGCCGTGCCACGCGGATCGCGAGGATCAGTGCGACCACCACGGTCGGGCATAAAGCGGCGGAAAAATTCTAAAAATTCTTCGCTTTGCTCGGGATCAATGCCGTCTGGCAAATTAAAATTACCGCCTGCAGGGCTACGGCTGCGAGTACTAATATTGACCACGGCTGGGCCTTGTTTTTCAACGAGCTCTACAAAGTCAGGTAAGTCTTTGGCAACGCTATTTTGTGCGGGTACAAAAAGCACCGCACCCACGCTAATAAGTGCACCTGCCACAAAACTCTTGATGGTTTTATTCATACATTCTCCAAAACAAACATTAAAAAAATAGCGCCAAACTAACTAACCGCAGTGGGCGCGATCTATAGTACAAATTGAGATAAAACAGCAAATTTCAAGCACAAAATCAGCGCCGTCCCGGCCTTGGCGTTTGGGCTTGCGATTGCGGGGTGACCAACTGCGAATTCAATCCGGTATGACGCTTCACGCTATCGGCGATCGCTTGCACTGCAGCTACCGGCACCTCGCCCACCACCGTTACTTGGAATTCCGCTACTGGACGCAACGCATAGTTGGTCGCGCCTGAACCGGTACTTTGGGTGATTACTTTTTCAACCCCATTAGCCGATTCTACAAAAATTGAAATATGGGCGAGCCCGTCGGAAAACACAATTTGCGATACTGGCACATTGCGACCAACCAAGGTACGAGAAAACTCGAGCACTTTCTTAAAACCTGGAGGTACAGACGCAGCTTGCCAGCCGGTTTCTTGGGTTGTGACATCTTTGGGCACAACATAATCTCTCTGCCAACCAGGAATGGACTCAAACCGTGAACGCAGGTTTTGAGTGGCAATACCGCGACCCATTTCGAGCTGTGTAAACGAAAACGATTCCACCATTTGGTTTTGCTTGTTATACATCGCTGCCCGCAACAATAAACCACGCTGCAACTCAGAGCACAGCCTGTGCATAAAACGCATGCTGTCTTTAGGTTCAAGGGTAATCCACTGGCACTCTAAGCCACCGATGCGTTCGTTTCCCTCTACCTTTAAGTTATAGTTCTCCAATATCGCTTGCGCATCACCCGTGATCAAGGAGGGGAAAAAACGCCCCGTCATGCGTCGATCCACCAACACAGTTTTTGAATCTGGTCGGTAGAGCAAAATTTCGTCATTGCGGCGCACAATTTCTTGCACCGGGCCGTCTAAAAATTCAATTTTTTCTTGTTCGACGCCCGCCCGGTCTAACAAGTGGGTAATGCGCGTCGTAATACTTTGTTCGGGCGTTTGATGGACAACGATGCCGGTGTAAGGCAGGGTTTTTGCCGCATTTGAAATTTTGGACAATATCGCCAGTGGATCCACTTTTTGGTGAAGACCAGCGAATCGTGATTCGCGCGGCTGCGCTACAGCCTCAACTACAAATCCCGCTGATACAAAAAACGCAGCGAGCATCGGTGCCAATTTGGCAAGGATTGCTTTTGGTCGTATGACCACCATAGACGCGGAGTTAGAACCGGCGCTGCCGTTAAACTTCACACCAAAATCAGTGCTAAAACCTGCATTAGCTGGCGCATGCAGCCACCGTGCATGATTGCGTGTCTGGTTGCAACTGTGGAAGTTAATGAGAGAGGTGACGGTGTGCATCATGGTTGGTTTTACGTTAGTACAAAATTGCAGTACACGCTGGGATTGAAAGAATTAGCAAACAACAGCGCTAGATTTGGCGTTGCACTTAGTTGAAAAAGTAGCCTGTTTTAAACCGCTGGGATTTGCAAACTGCCGGTGCAATACCAAATAATCATTTACATTTACTGCTGGCGCCGCCACGGTAATAACCGCAGCTGGTGCCTGCTGCGCCATTAACTTCACGCCGCCGTCTTGCTGGCCGCCTTGCTGCACCTTCATCGCGACAACACCCACAGCAGATACCGTCATAATGGATGCCGCAACCGCCATTGCGATGCGTGGGCCGCGCGATAAACTAAGATTTGCCACATTACCAATGGCGCCTATTACTTTTGATTTTGGCCGCACTGCACGTGGCGCAAACACTGTTGGTTCATCGGCAAGCGCCGCAAAAATAGCATTAGCGCGTTGGCGGCGCTTGCCGCATACAGCCTGCGCATCTACCGTATCGGCGCGCATTACGTCGGCCATCAAGTGGTAAGTTTCCCAGCAATCGCGTTGCTCTTCATTGGCGCCTAATTGGGTGATTACTTTGGCCGCTTGTGTGCGGTCAAGTTCACCATCCATTAGGGCTGAAAGTTGCTCGTTCATTTCACCATCTCCTATCTTTGGCGGTATCGAGTTGCGGGCGTAATTGTGTGGCTACAGCTTCACGGGCTCTGAAAATTCGCGAACGCACCGTGCCGATGGGGCAATCCATAATTTCTGCAATTTCTTCGTAACTCAAACCATCAATTTCCCGTAACGTGATCGCGGTACGCAGTTCTTCGGGCAAGCTATCAATTGCGCTATTCACAGTTTGGGCAATTTGTTTTGACATCAACAAACTTTCCGGCGTGTTCAAATCGCGCAATCCATCGGCTTCTTCAAAGTTTTCAGCTTCATCGGCATCAAATTCGGTGCTCGTGGGTGCGCGGCGACCTTGCGTCACTAAATAATTCTTGGCAGTGTTAACGGCAATGCGATACAACCAGGTATAAAAAGCACTATCGCCGCGAAAATTTGCTAGCGCACGATACGCCTTAATGAACGCTTCTTGCGTGATGTCTTCTACCTCGCCATGATCGCGCACCATGCGCGACAATAAGCGTTCTACTTTGCGCTGATATTTAATTACCAGCAGTTCAAACGCGCGCTTTTCGCCTAACTGCGCGCGTTCTACTAATTGTTGGTCAACCTCACGGTCGCTCATTTTTTCTTGGATTTTTGACTCGCTTGTTTTCGCAGCATTCAGCTTCACTGATTCAAACAAACCAGATGCAGCCGCGAACGTGTCAGGTATTATAAGCGTAACGGACATTGATCCTCTCCTTTTATGAATTACGGGTGTCACAGCAAATCAATATTCAGCTGCAACACATGAGCCTCCACTTTGCCGCACAATCCGTCGCCGTTACCCTTGGCAATCAACAGTCGACGTGCATTGCGGCATCGTTTCCCGCCAAAACTGCTTATTGAGGCCTGCTTATGTGTTTTTAACAGGCGTAAAGCAAAATTTGCGGTTTCAAGATAGACCGGAAGCGGCAAAAATAGTTCATCATTGCAGCGGTGCACTAGAAATTAGTTGCAATTTTTAACATTAAAACAGATTTCCACCCAATATTTGAAGTAACTTTATATTTTTGCCTAAATTATTATGAAAACAGTAGATGTTTTAATCATTGGTTCTGGTCTTGCGGGTATGTCGCTGGCAATGCGCCTAGCGGAGAACTTAAAAGTAGCCTTAGTCACCAAGCAAGAACTGCTTGATACCGCCAGCGCGTGGGCGCAAGGAGGGATTGCAGCGGTATTGGCTGGTGACGATTCCGCAGAGGAACACGTGCGCGATACCCATATAGCGGGCGCCGGTTTATGCAAAGACGAAGCCGTGCGCGTCGTGGTAAATGGCGGGCGGCGGGCTGTGGAATGGCTGGTAGAACAGGGCGTACCCTTCACGCGCGACGACAATAACCATGCAGAATTGCATCTAACTCGTGAAGGCGGGCATTCGCACCGTCGCATCGTGCACGCGGCCGATGCGACAGGTCGTGCCGTACAAAAAACGCTGGTACAGCAGCTTAAATCACACCCGAATATCGAAGTGTTATCCCACCATGTGGCGTTGGATTTAATCACCGATCGCAAACTTAAAGGTGCCAATCAAAACCATGAAAACCGCTGTAGAGGCGCGTATTTACTCGATAAAGTAAATAATAAAGTGGTTACCATTGGCGCGCGCTTTGTGGCGTTGGCCACCGGAGGTACCGGAAAAGTGTATCTTTACACGACCAATCCCGATGTTGCTACGGGAGATGGCGTGGCGATGGGTTGGCGCGCTGGGTGCCGGATTGCCAATATGGAATTTATTCAGTTCCACCCAACGTGTTTGTATCATCC
>JANNXI010000224.1:0-17967 GCA_031409495.1 Betaproteobacteria bacterium | reverse complement strand
GGTTCGTTCAACAGCTTGCCCCTCCCGCCACTGCGCAATCAGCTTATGATTACCACCCAACAATACTTCGGGCACTGCTTGCTCCATCCACACTTCCGGCCGCGTGTAATGCGGGTGATCGAGCATGCCTTGACGCGCAGGCGAGAAAGAATCTTCAACCGCTGATGCTGCATCGTTAAGCACACCGGGCAACAAACGCACCATCGCATCAATCACCACCATTGCCGCTAACTCACCGCCCGAAAGTATGTAATCGCCGATAGAAATTTCCAAATCTACTTCAGAGGCAATCAATCGCTCATCCACACCTTCGTATCGCCCACACAAAAAAACAATTCCTGCGTCAGCACTTAATGCGCGAACTCCCGCATCGGTAATCGGCCTAGCTTGTGGCGACAAATACACCACTGTCGACTTCAAAATGCCTGCCTGCTGCTGTGCCGCTTTTGCAGCTTGAATCGCTGCAAACAATGGTTCTGCTTTCATCACCATACCGGGGCCGCCACCAAAGGGGCGATCATCCACGGTGCGATGTGCGTCACTTACAAAATCTCGTGGGTTCCAACATTGCAAGGCCCACACCTTGTTATCCAACGCTCGCCGCGTAATGCCATGGTCGGCAATGGCATCAAACATTTCGGGGAATAGGGTGATGATGTCATAGCGTTTCGACACGTTGTTGCCTGTATCGGCTACCAATCCGCTTCCCAATTCACCACAATCTGCCGCGCCTCACGGTCTACGGTCACAATCACCGCATCAACAAACGGAATTAAGCGCTGCCCACCCGCATGTTGCACCACCAACACATCATTCGCGCCAGTTTCCATCAAGGTGTCCACCACACCGAGCGCCGCACCGGTGTTACTAACGACTGCAGCACCAATGAGATCGATCCAAAAATGCTCGCCCTCATTGGCCTCTTCCAAGCTTTCGCGCGGAATAGCGACATCAAACTTTACAAAACCTTCAACTGATGTGCGATCGTCAAAGCCTTCAAACTTTGCCACCACAGCTTTTACATTTACCGCAAAGTCTTCTAGCACCACCTCGCGCCAAGGCGCTGAAGCAGGCAATTTGGAATCACGAATAAGCCAGGACGCGTAGGCATCAAGGCTATCGGGCGCATCGGTAAAGGTTTGCAGCTTAACCCAACCTTTGATACCAAATGGCCCGGCAATGCGGGCCATGACAACAACATCAAGATCGGTAGTCATATTGCAGAAGCGACAATTGCATTAGCGCAAACTGCGCCAAAGCGATTTAAGCTGCAACGCCCGGAACAACCTTAACGGTTTTAACCAAACGCGCAACCAAATCAGAAGGCTGTGCGCCTTGACCAACCCAATAGCTTAGGCGATCCATCGCGATGCGGAGTTTTTCTGTGCCTTCAGGGGCAACTGGGTTATAAAAACCAATACGCTCAATAAAACGACCGTCACGACGGCAGCGAGAATCAGCTACCACGATGTTAAAAAATGGACGACCCTTAGAACCACCACGACTCATGCGCACAACAACCATAATAATCTCCAATCCGGTTGAAAACCGGTAACAATAATGTGTAGCAACAACTAATTTGCGCTACGATTAACCACCCTATCTTGCTGCAAATTGAAATGCGTGCAAGACACGAAGCCCTCGATTATACTGCGGTTTTGCTGAAAACAGCAATAAATGTGCTTCGCACATGGGCTAAGCTCGAAAATTACCGCTTCACCTCCACTCCTATTTTAATGATATGGCCAGCTCATCCACCGCAATTCCGCAAATCTTGCAAAGCGCCCTCAAACATCAGGTGGCACGAAACTTCCCTATGGCAGAAGCGCTGTATCGCCAAGTACTAGAACGCCAACCCCGCAATTTTGACGCCTTGCACTTTTTGGGACTTTTGCTCCACGGCAAAAGCGATAACGCGAGTAAGCAAGAAGGAATGCAACTCGTACAAAAATCATTAAAACTTTCACCGGGGAACCAAAACTTCCTGAACAATCTGGCGACGCTCTATATCGATTCAAGCGACTGGGACAATGCCCTCAAACTATGCTTACAAATAGTGTCGCATCGCCCTAGCTTCGCCGGCGGCCACTACAATTTGGGTTGTGTTTACCGAAATCTTGGCGACTATCCGCAAGCAGAAACCTGTTTTCTAACCGCGATCCACCAAGGGCCTAAAATCGCAAACAGCTACGCGGGTTTGGCATTAGTCTATTATCTACAACGCCGTTTTGAAACTGCTGGAAAGCAATACCAGTTGGCGCTAGAACTGGACGAAAACTGCTACGATGCTTTAGCTGGAATGGGGCAATTGTTTATTTCTAGCGCACAATTTGGGGACGCCGACAGATGCTTATCGCGCGCCATTGCGTTGCGGCCGATGGTGGCAGAAAACTACGCTAAATTAGCCTTTGTTTTTAACGAGTTAGGGCAGAGCTTTGAGGCTCTGCGCACGTTAGAAACTGCGGCTAAGATTGACAGTAACAACCACTATTGCCGGTTAGCGCTAATTTTAAGCTATACAAATTTAGGCAGATATGCGGAAGCCGACCAACAGTTTGCGCTTTCAAAACAAACCGGAATCCTCCCAGCCGTCGTTTTCAGCAATTACGCGATGCGTAAGCAGTACGATCCCGCAGCAACGCCAGAGCAGTTATTCGACCTACATTGTGAATTTGGGCGATTGTTTGAACCAGCACAAGCATCGAAGCCGCCGGTATTCATTCGCGACCAAGACCAATCTCGACGCTTGAAAATTGGCTACGTTTCTGGCGATTTTCGTGCGCATGCTGTGGCATTTTTCATTTTGCCGATCTTAAAAGAACACGATCACGAGAACTATGAAATACACTGCTATTCGACTTTTGGCGTTGTTGATGCCACCACCCAAACTGTTATCGCATGCTGCGACCATTGGCACCCGATCTTTGAGCTCACGCCGCAACAAATACACGACAAAATACGCGCCGATGAAATTGATATTTTAATCGACTTATCCGGCCACACCGCGCACAACATTCTTGACACTTTGGCGCAAAGACTTGCGCCAATTCAGGCGACATGGATCGGCTACCCTGGCACCACTGGTTTGAGTGCGATGGATTACAGGATAACAGACGCAAATCTTGATCCAATTGGCCTAACAGATCAGTTTCACACAGAAAAGTTGTTACGGCTTCCCTGCACCAATGCGGTATTTTCACCCCACGCCGAAAGTCCAGACGTCAGCGAATTGCCAGCATTAAAAAATGGATACATGACTTTTGCCTGTTTAAACATGAGTCAAAAACTAAATGCCGCCGTGATAGCCTGTTGGGCATCAATTCTGAAAGCCTTGCCATCAGCAAAACTCATTTTGTGTGACACCGGGGATCCCGAAGTAGCCAACAAATTTATTACAATGTTCGCGTTGCACGGCATCCCATCGACGCAAATCCAAACTAAGCCGAGGATGTCAATACCGCTTTTCTTGGCGCTGCATGCCGAAGTTGACCTTGCTCTCGACCCTTTTCCTTACAACGGCGGCACCACCAATTGCCACGCACTGTGGATGGGCGTGCCGATGATCACGTGGCCTGGGCGCACAACAGTTTCAAATGTGGGTGCGGCAGTTTTACGGCCCCTCGGGCTCGATGAGTTTATCGTATCATCCGCCGATGAATATATTGAGACCGCCATAGCATTAAGTAAAAACTTGCCGCATTTATCGGCAATTCGTCAGGGCTTGAGGGATCGTGTTCGACAAGCAGGCGGTACGCAGCCGGGTGAAGTAACGCTAGCTTTGGAGCGGGCTTATCGAGAGATTTGGCGCACTTGGTGTTTGGGTCAACAATCAAAATAAAACCAAAGAGATATTGATGAAAATTTCCAAAGCTGCCGTCGCGCAACTCGTAACGCGCGCCATCACCGAGCACCAAGCCGGCAATCTTGTCATGGCCGAAGCGTTATATATCGAAGCACTAGAGAGTCAGCCTCGGCACTTCGACGCACTCCATTTCCTAGGTATGATATTGCACGGCAAAGCAGATCCGGTCGCAAAAGCAGAGGGGCGAAAACTGGTTGAGAAGTCACTAAAAATTTCCGTTGGAAATCCAATTTTTTTAAACAACTTAGCGACGATTTACTTAGATAACGGCGATTTGCCGAATGCATTACGAATTTGCCAACAGGTGATTGCAATCAAACCGTCGTTCACGAGGGGCTATTACACGCAAGGACTAATTTATAGAGGGATGCAACGGTTTGAGGAATCTAAAACATCGTTCCTGAAAGCGATTCAGTTAGATAGTAACTATGCTGAGGCGCACTCCGCCCTAGGTCTGACTTATGTTGATCAAGCACTACTTGATGAGGCCATAAGCGCATTTCGTGCAGCGTTAGCGGTGGACCCACACTGCTATACAGCGCTCGTAGCGCTAGGCAGGGTGTTGCAGACTCTTTCATTCTCTGAGGAATCCCAGCAAGTATTGTTGGCGGCTATCAAACTAAGACCTGACGTTGCTGATAATTATGCATTTCTTAGTCAGGCGCAATTGTGTGTTAGCAAGTTTCAACTCGCAAAAATAAGCGTAAACATGGCACTTTCAATTGCGCCAAAAAGTGCCATTGCATGGTCCACGCTTATGCACGTTAATACCGCGATGGGCTTACATGAAGAAGTGACGACGGCCTTTAACAACATGGATAAAGTAGATCCACAAGGACCAACCGAGTTTAGTAATTACCTGCTTGCCAAACTATATGACCCTGATTTGTCGCCAGAGCAGCTTTTTCAATTGCATTTGGACTATGCCCGCAGATTTGAGACGCCCAGAAAGCCATTTTGGTTACCCTTCCCACAGCGTCGAGACACTCAAAAGCGTATTCGCATCGGTTATGTGTCCGGTGATTTCCGAAATCACGTGATAGCCAATTTTATTGCGCCAATTCTTGAGCACCATGATCACACGCACTTTGAGGTGTACTGTTACTATAATCATCCGACCGTTGACGCACATACAAAAAAAATCCGTGCCTTTGCCGATGTATGGACGAGCACCGTTCAAATGAACCCAGAGCAGTTAGCTGAGCACATCCGTAAAGACGGCATTGATATACTCATTGACCTATCAGGCCACACAGGTTATAACGCGCTTCCAACATTTTTGCTCAAGCCCGCACCGGTGTTAGTTACATGGTTAGGCTATGCGGCGACGACTGGGCTAGCCGCAATGGACTACCGAATTACCGACGCCAACTTAGATCCGCCTGGCGTTACGGACGAATTCCACACTGAACGATTACTACGCTTAAAGTCAGCTTCCGCGGCTTTCCAACCGCATCCGGAAAGCCCGCCAACTAATGCGCTACCTGCACTGACGAACGGATTCATCACATTTGCATGCCTAAACGTAAGCAAAAAGATCAACCAGGCCGTGGTGGCCTGTTGGGCAAAAATACTCGCGGCTATCCCGTCGGCGCGCTTAATTATTTGCGGCACGAGCAACGAGGTGAAGGAATCTACTGTGCTGACGTTATTTATCAAAAATGGCGTTAGCCCGGAGCGATTGATACTCCAGCCGCATATTCCTTTGCTCGAATTTTTAGCACTTCTATACCACATTGATATCGCGTTGGATCCATTCCCCTACAACGGCGGCACCACAAGCCTGCACGCGGCTTGGATGGGCGTTCCTATCATAACGTGGCCACAGCGAACCACAGTTTCTAATGTTGGCGCGGCAGTGTTACGACCTCTCGGCTTGGAAGAATTCATTGTGCATTCCGAGGCAGAATATGTCCAAAAAGCGGTTGATTGCGCACAAGATTTCGAACATCTCGCAACAATTCGGGCCAGCATGCGCGACCGGATGACAAAATCAATCGGCGTAACGCCTCGCGAAATAACCGCGGAGGTTGAAGGCCTGTACCGCACGATTTGGCAAAAATGGTGCGAAGAAAACCCTTTGGCTTGATCGCTGATGTTAGAAAATCTCCACGCCTCGAATGCTGTTACTGCCGCAATTCGCCTACATCAAAATGGCGACTTCTATGCTGCTGAGGCTGCATATCGACACATAATGGCCGCTGATCCACAGCAAGCTGACGCACCGCATTTTTTGGCATTAATTTTGCACGCGAAAGGAGATCGTGAAAATAAAGCCCTGGCCATGCAGCTAATGATGCAATCGCTTGCGCTATCACCTGGGAATTTGATCTTTATTAACAACCTAACGTCCCTCTATATTGCAGATGACCAATGGGAAAATGCCATTCACGTCTGCAAGCAGGTCATTGCGGTGGATCCAAGTTTCGTCAATTGCTTGCAAAATTTAGCAACCGCTTACCGTGGCATTCATAATTTTGCTGAGGCCGAAACCGTCTTACAGCAAGCATTACATATTGCGCCGCAGCGCGATGACATTCACACTAACATCGGTCTGAATTACCTGGACCAAAAGCGTTATAAAGAAGCAATGGCGGCATTTCAGGCCGCGTTGACAATTAATGCAAACGCGGCTGGTGCGTTAGCGGGTTTGGGCAGCGCATTATTGCAAACAAATGCGAATCTTTCCGCCGTTTCAGTTCTTGAGCGTGCGATTTTGGCTAATCCTGCAATGCCGGAAAACTACGTCACATTGGCCAATGCGCATATGAAGCTAATGGAATACCTGCCGGCGAGTGAAGTATTGCTGAGGGGAATTTCCGTTAACAGAAACCACTACCCAACATGGGCTACTTTGCTCAGTGTGAGCAGCGCTCTAGGCGCGCATCGCGAAGTTGATCGTGCGTTTGCCGCAATGGTCAACATAGGGCCAGTGGCTGCCGCTGATTACAGCAACTACCTGCTCGCAAAACAGTACGATCCTGCGCTGTCGGCGGATCAACTTTTCGCCCTTCATCGCGATTACGCTTACCGTTTCGAAGCTTTGGCAACGGCCTATTGCCCATCAGCCCAAACCAACAACAATCCATCAAAACGATTGAAAATTGCGTATGTTTCGGGTGATTTTCGCACCCACGTGGTGAGTAATTTTATGTTGCCCATACTGGAGCACCATAATCGGCGGCAATTCGAAATTATTTGCTACTACAACCACTACGCCTCAGACCTTGTGACAGCACAAATACGTCAATTAAGCGATGCTTGGCACGATGTTTCCCAACTCAGTGTGGAACAAATAGTCGCGCAAATTCGGGGCCATGGCATCGACATACTAGTAGATTTATCAGGCCATACAGGATACAACCTGCTACCCGTCTTTGCTCTTAAGCCCGCACCTATTCAAGTTACTTGGATTGGCTACGCCGGCACTACCGGGCTGCGTGCGATGGACTATCGGCTCACGGATGCAATTCTAGATCCGGTGGGGGTGACAGACAAATTTCATACCGAGAAATTGCTTCGGCTGCGTTGTGCACCGGCAACCTTTAAACCTGAAGCCAATAGCCCGGCGGTAAGCCCCTTGCCCGTGCTTGAAAGTGGCTGCTTTACGTTTGGTAGTTTGAACCTTGCCAAAAAGCTTAATCCACAAGTGATTGCGTGTTGGGCTAAAATTCTTGCGGCACTCCCTGCTTCTCGGCTGATTATTTGCGATGCGGGTGATGCAAAACTGGCAGAACGCCTTTTGATGCAGTTTGCGGAAAATGGTATTACGCCCGCCCGGCTGCAGATGCAACCACAGTTACCGATAAACGAATTTTTAGCTTCGCTGCGCAACATAGACTTAGCGCTGGACCCTTTCCCTTATAGCGGCGGCACGACCAGTTTGCACGCACTTTGGATGGGTGTGCCAATGATCACACAAACAGGTTGGACAACGGTTTCAAACGTCGGTGCGGCAATTTTGCGGCCGCTAGGTTTAGATGAATTCGTTGCCGACTCAGAAACACACTATATTGAACTTGCTACTATGTGGGCAAAAAACCCTCAGAAGCTCAGTGCGATTCGATCGGGCTTACGCGAACGGATGACAGGAAGTGAGTCGGCCTCTGCGTCACGGGTTACGCTTGAAGTCGAGCGGTGTTATCGTGAAATTTGGCAAAAATGGTGTGAGAAACACCCCTCAACCGTATTATCGGATACTTAAACAAACATGCTGGAAAAGCCCAGAGAACTATCTGTAGACACCCGAAAATAGGGCATCTCCAAGCATTACCTGTTACCCATCCCGGGCATCATACCCTTCATACTACGCATCATCTTCGCTAGCCCGCCACCCTTCATCATTTTCATCATTTTCTGCATTTGCTCAAACTGATTCAGCAAGCGATTCACTTCTTGTACTTGCACACCGGAACCTGCTGCGATACGGCGTTTACGGGTCGCTTTGATTAGCTCCGGCTTGCGGCGCTCAAGCGGCGTCATGGAATTGATGATGCCCTCGGTTCTTCTCAATTGCTTTTCTTGTAATTCGGGCGAGCCTTGTGCGGCTTGGGAAAGCTGCGCCGGCAGCTTATCCATTAAGGCTGACATGCCGCCCATTTTTTGCATTTGCTGTAACTGCAGCTTGAAATCCTCCAAATCAAAACCTTGGCCCTTCTTAAATTTTTCGGCGAGCTTTTTAGCTTCTTCTACATCCACGTTTTGCTGAGCGGATTCAATCAGCGACAGTACATCGCCCATGCCCAACACGCGGCTGGCCATACGTTCGGCATGAAACGGTTCTAAGCCGTCCATTTTTTCTGATACACCAGCAAATTTAATTGGCTTGCCGGTAGTTTGGCGCACTGACAATGCGGCGCCACCGCGTGAATCACCATCTAGTTTAGTCAGCACTACGCCGGTCAACGGCAAGGCGTCGTTAAACGCTTTGGCGACGTTTACCGCGTCTTGGCCTTGCATCGCGTCAACAACAAACAGCGTTTCAATCGGGTTAATAGCGGCGTGCACAGCTTTTAGCTCGGCCATCATCGCTTCGTCAATGCCTAAGCGGCCAGCGGTATCGACAATGAGCACATCGTGGAAGTGGGTTTTAGCCCACTGTTTGGCGGCTACAGCAATATCTACCGGCTTTTGCGAGGCATCAGACGGAAACACTTCAACGCCTACTTGTGCGCCTACAGTTTGTAGCTGTGCGATCGCTGCGGGACGATACACGTCAACGCTTACAACGAGCACTTTCTTTTTATGCCGCTCGCGCAAAAATTTGGCCAGTTTACCGACGGTGGTGGTTTTACCCGCGCCTTGCAAACCTGCCATCAAAATAATGGCTGGCGGCTGCGTCGCAAAATTTAGCTCCTGTTGCGACGGATCTTCACCACCAATTAAAGTAATTAATTCGCGGTGCACCACGCCCACTAGCGCCTGCCCGGGCGTTAAGCTTTGCATCACTTCTGCACCAAGGGCTTTTTCTTTGATTTTCGCGATAAAATCTTTTACCACGGGCAAACCAACGTCAGCCTCAAGTAACGCCATGCGCACTTCGCGCAGCGCATCGGCAATGTTATCTTCCGATAGTCGCGATTGGCCGCGCAGAGATTTTACGATGCCATTTAGGCGGTTGGTGAGGTTATCTAGCATGGTGGGTCTACATTCACTTTTTAGTAAGGTGGCACGTATCTCTAAAAATCCATTGTTTGTCGCAAAGCGTCATTACATACGACATTTTTCTTGCGGGCAATTCTACTTTCACGCCACAAAGTGGCACGCTGCTGACCGGTAGCCCAGCTAGAGCGGCTTTTTGCGACAGCTGGGGTCGGTGCTTAATAATCGCTGCTTTCGTTTCGTACCCACCGACCCCAGCTCTCGCAAAAAGCCGCTCTAGCTGGGCTACACGGAGCACGTTGTTTTAAGTGAAACTACCTTTGATTGCATCATAGAACAACTTAGAAAATTTAATTTTTAGAGATTGCGATACAGGTTCTACAGTAAACTCTATTATCCCTCAGTTATAGGCTTGTAATGTCAGTTTTATCAATCAGCACGTTTGCGTTTATTGCTGCCATTTTGGTTTATGCAGCTGCAATTGCGCTTGCTTGGCGCACGCCCTTGCTCGCCAATAGCGCCACAAGCGCGACGCCAAAACCTGCTACGCAGTGGGTAACTCTGATGGCTGCGGCAATCGCACTGCACTTTACTGGCTTAGGCTTAGTTTGGTTGGGGCTGGGCTATATCGATTTATCGTTTTCAATGGCCGGTGCGCTATTGGCTGGACTCATCATGCTCATCTATTTTTTGTGGGGGCGGGGATTACATATAGAGCAATTGCTGGCGCGCTTGGTTGCGCCGGTAGCGCTCGTGTTTGCCGCTTTGCCAGTGGTTTTTTTTGTTGAGCCAGCGGGTGCGCAGCCGCGCACTTGGCTTTTGCAGTTACATATTTTCGTCGCGCTTTTAGGCTATGTGCTGTTTACCATTGCCAGCTTTCATGCGCTGTTGATGGCCACTAGTGAGCAAGCGTTGCATAGCGGCAAACACGCAGATTTAATGGCGGTGCTGCCGCCGCTAATGCGCCTGGAAGGCTTATTATTCGGGCTTCTTTGGGGAGCCTTTGCTTTACTTACGCTCACCGTTGTTTCAGGATTTGCGTTTTCTGAAGCGTTATTTGGGAAACCGTTCATGCTGAACAACAAAAACATATTTGCGCTGTTGTCATGGCTGGTATTTGCGGTGCTGTTGTTTGGCCGCGTACGCTTTGGTTGGCGCGGGCTGAGGGCAGTGCGGTTTACGTTGATTGGCTTTGCGTTTTTAGTGTTGTCCTATTTAGGCAGTAAATTTTTACTTGAAGTCATGATGGCTGCACCTTTATAAAATGACTGACCATATCCCGCTGTGGGTACTGTTTTGTACCCTGTGTTTACTACTGCTGTGTTCTGGTTTTTTTTCGATGTCGGAAACCTGCATGATGTCGCTCAACCGCTATCGGCTCAATCACCTAATTAAAGAGGGCAGCCGTGGCGCACGATTGGCCGGCGCGCTGTTAGAACGTACCGAAGAATTGCTCAGCTTTATTTTGGCGGGCAATACGGTTATCAATACGGTTACCGCTATTTTAGTGGCCGAAATTTGCCGGCGATTGTTTGGCGAAGGCCAAGGGGTACTGGCTATCGCGACAGGTACGGCTTCATTTTGTATTCTCATTTTTGCAGAAATTCTACCCAAAGTTTTAGGCGCTACGTATACGGAAAAACTAGCGCTGTTTGCGAGTTACCCTCTCACTGTGCTCATTAAAGTGACCAAACCCTTGATGTGGTTTATCAATGTGCTCATCGCCAATATTTTGAGGGTGGCGCGCATCAAACCGGTATCAGATTCTGCAGCGCCATTGACGATGCCTGAGCTTCGTACTCTCGTGCTTGAGGGAGGGCAACTTATACCTAAAAAGCACCATAACATTATGGTGAATCTGTTCGATTTAGAGAACATGACGGTTGATGACACGATGACGTCGCGTGCGCAAATCGATGGCATAAATTTGAGCGATAAAATTGAAGACATTCGCAACGCTTTAGCAACCTCACACCACACGCGCTTGGTGGTGTATGAGGATGATTTACGTAATGTTGTCGGCATTGTGCACATGCGTAAGGTATTGAGTGCATCGCGCCGTGAGCCGCTCACCAAAGAGGTGCTACGCGAGATCGTGCGTGAACCTTATTTTATCCCTGAAGGCACAGCGCTCTTGGCGCAGCTCACGGAGTTTCAAGAAAAGCAGCGCGGGATGGCGCTGGTGGTAGATGAATATGGTGAGCTACTGGGCTTAGTTACGCTGCAAGATATTTTAGAAGAAATTGTCGGCGAATTTACCAGCCAAAGCCCGAGTGTGGGTCGACTTTACAAGCTGCAAACAGACGGCAGCGTCATTGTGGAGGGCATCTGTCCGTTGCGCGTACTCAACCGCAAATTTGGGTTTAATTTTCCGCTTGATGGACCAAAAACAATAAACGGCATATTGATTGAGCAGCTTGAAGATATTCCAGAACCGGGTACAGCGGTAAAAATTGCGGGAGTAGCCGTAGAAATTTTGCAAACGCAAGACCGCATGGTGAAAGTGGTGCGGATGGTGCCTTAGTGTAAGCCCAATTTTTGCGGCCTCGTTTTTAGTTTTTTGAAGGGATTTGCGTGAAACGCGACTTAATTTATTACTCTTGTGTACTCGATGCAACACCGGTATTTTTTTACCAAACATGGGGCTTAGTGCAATCACTTCTTAAGCATGGCGATGCGCTAGTTTCCGATATTTTTGTTCATCATACTCCCGAGGTGGATCCAAGTTATCTTAGAGAGTTGGCTGTTTTGGGTGTGCATTTAGTACCGATTACCCGTTTTGGCGATGGCAAATATTGCAATAAAATTGTACAAACTCGATCAATTAAGCTGGATATTGCCGACGCGGTCGTGTTTATGGACACGGACATGATTGTGCTGGCGCCTATTCGCGATGCTTTTGTACCACAACATATTAGCGGGAGGATTGTAGGTGGCCCAAATCCTTCGATTGAGACACTTACCGAAATTTTTGCGATGGCGGGCTTTGCCGATCTTCCGACTGTGTGTGAAATTGAAATTATGCCTGGCACCACCTTTCAAAGTTACTTAAATGGCGGTTTGTATGTTGTACCTGGGTTTCTACTGCGCGCCCTCAACAAAGGATGGGAAAAATGGGCCCTGTGGCTCCGCGAGAATATTGGCGTGCTTGTCGCGGTAGGCAAGGAAATCCATGTTGATCAAATTTCTTTTTTGCTGGCGGTGCACGAGCTGGCTATCCCTGTGCATAACTTAGCACTGACCTATAATTATCCCGCGCAGCTTGGACACAGCATGTTTAAATCGGGTTCGCCCCGCGTATTACACTATCATCGTAACCTGAACGCCAATGGCACAATCGATACCGATGCAAGTAGATCAGATGCCGCGTACTTGGGCGCTGTAGCCCTTGCCAATGTGGGTTTAAGTGACTGTTCGAACAGTCTTGCATTTAGATCGTTTGCGTCGTCTTTTAAGCAAAAGTAGTGATTACTTCAATCGTTGTTCTGTCGAGGGCAGCACACCTATATCTGCGTCATCGGCGTCACCGCCCAGCTTACCGTCTTTCCCTGTTGAGTACAGCGCAAACGGTTGGTTGTTGGCTGCGTTAGTGGCGTATTGGTAAGGGTTATTCCACGGGTCAAGGGGCAAGTCTGCCTCTAGGTAGGGACCACGCCACCTAGAAAGAATGAGCGTGTCAGTGGGTCGGGTTATCAAAAGCGCTAATCCCTCCGCATTGGTCGGATAGCGCCCGATATCCAAACGGAGCGTTTCAACTGATCCCCTCAGCGATTTAATTTGTATTGCCGCTATTTTTGGACCTTCTCTCTCAAGGGCTCCAAATATTCGCGGCGCCATTAAGCCGATGATAATTGCTATCAGCGCAAATACGACTGTTACTTCCATGAGCGTAAATCCACCCTGAATGCGTTTACTATTTTTCATTTAATGCGGTCATTGTTAGGATTGTGTTTTGAGCTGGGAGCTGGGAGCTGGGAGCCGGCGAATGCAAAGCATCGCCAAGTAAGACTAATATTCGCCCAATCGGTTCCGCGCTTGTGCTGATGACTATTCTTGAGGCGTCACCTGTGGGCTTTCACACAGGCTTTGTTCAATACGTTGCTTTTCATAGTGCCTCAGAAGCATCTTCGAAGCGTAAATAAAAACAGGGAGCTTTCGCTCCCTGTTTTAAACTGCTTTAGAACCAAACTGGTTCAGCAAAAAGATGCATTGCTGATTAGTTTGAACCTGGACGAAGCATTGGTTGTGGAGCAATTGCACCACCTTGAAGCTGGTTAAATGTACCTTGAATCGTGTTGCTTGGTGCCACGAATGTAAATACAGCTGAAGCACGTGGTGAACCAGTTACCGATGCCAAAACATCAGTTGCTGGAATGCGCAACATGCTGTTTGCAGCAACGGTACCCGCAGTTACGGTACCAGCTGTTAGCGTATTGCCAGTTTCACCAATCAAAGCAACAGTAAACGGTGCTGCTGTGTTGGAGTTGTTCACCAAGAAGAAGCTTGGAGAAACGTTTGCATTGATGCTGAACCATGGTGACTGCAACACTACACCGTTACGGCTCCACTTACCTACGTTTGACAGTGTTTGTGTAGCGGTGATAGCACCTGTGCTACCGGTAAGGGTAAAGTTAAACGACTGCTCAACAATTGCGGCAGAGGCCGGGTTTGCATACGTAGCGCAGATGTACGCGCCAGTAGTTGGGGTCAATGGCGCGCTAATAGTTTTGAAACCTGTAATTCCATTGGTAGCCCAACCAGCTGGCAACGCAGAAGTTGCACCACATGTCAATGAAGTGTAAAGATCAATGCTAGTTGGCGCGAAGGCTGAAGTACCGGCAACAGTAGACACTACGTTTAGACTAGCACCTGATACCAAGCTAAGGAACGTTGTAGGCACCAAGGAAGCTGCCGTCAACACGCCAGTTGTAGTTGCTGACAAATCAAGCTTCAAACCACCAACAGCTGCGATATTGGTTGCTTTAGTTGTAGCGCAAACTGCGTCAACACAGAATTTTTTGAACTGTGATGCGGCATCTAGCGTTTCAGCCGCGGCTGTGAGCGCCGTGAAGGCTAAACCGGACTCATACTTAGCCATAGCGATAGGTGAGAACGCTCTCAACACTTGGCCAGCATCTTGGTTAATCGAGCCTACGTTTGTAGCATACAATGTGTACTTCATTGTCGGCGCTACGTTACCGGCTGTAAACTTCAAGCCTGCAGGTGCAAATGTAATTACATCAGTAGATGGGTTGCCAGTAACAGATGGCGCGCCAGTAATTTGGAAAATAACAAAGGTGTCAGTTGGGGCACCACCGATGGCTACCGCAAAGTTAGCACCAGTACCAACAGCTGCAGACATATTGCCCGCAACAATTTGTGTACCCCAAGTGCCGCCTACTAAGTCATAACGCAGGAAATTGGTTTGGCCAGAAGAAAGACCAAAGCCCAAATCATGCGCAAAGCTGAATGATGCGAGCGGGGTAAAGGCGGCTGTAGTTGTTACTGCCGCTGAAGTTGCAGTCTCACTAGCGATAACAATTTGACCAGTGGAGGCTGAAGTGCTACCAGCTGTAACTGTAACAATAGCAGATGCAACACCGCTAGCAAAAATACCTGCTACGGCTACTGCTAACAAAGAAACTTTAGATTTTAGAACTCTCATTACTATCTCCTAGGAAGGATAATGGAAAAACATAAATTTTTTTATAACGGTTTAGCAGGGCGTTTGGTTTTTTTCTATAGTTAACGCAGTGAGGCTTTTTTAACTGTAACCACGCAAACTTTCCCAAAAACTGCAGGAGAATGAATCAAATTGCCATGCTGACGCTATCACTTTAATACTGACGTCTCCACCATCATAGACAAAACCGCAAGAATTTGCAAATGCGAATTTTAAACCATGCCGGAGAGCTAGCATATGTTGCGAGTTTACAACGGAAACATGCGTTAAGTGCGCGTATTTACACATAAAACTGTTTTTAAGTTGGCGGCATTTTGCGCAACAATATTTTTACAACTGGTTTTATATGCGTCAAGATTACGGCCATTGCGCTTGCAAATCTGTGCGCAACCTCACCTTCGACGCGTTTCAGGCGGCTTTACAGGGTGGGTGCAGTTAAACCGCGCAAAAAGCCCGTAAAACTGCGAAAATAGCGCGATTCGCAATCTGGCCTGCTAACCGCTGCACTTTAATCGTCAATTTAAATTCATGCCTTCTTTCACATCCGCCTTGATCCTCCCCACCCCGAATTCAGCGCCAAACGCGGTGTTGAATACTGCTTCCACCCTGCTTCTGGGGGAGTTATTGGTGGCACTGGCAAAGGTGAGCGAAGCAGATGTGCAAAAAGCGCTGGGCATTCAACGGGATTTAGCGATGAGCAACCCGACGCGCATCGGTGCGTTGCTGTTGCGGCTGGGCGCAGTTTCTGAGGAAGTGTGTCTTGGCGCCTTGAGTATGCAAACGGGCATGCCGCTATTGGCTTCAAGCGCTATTGAATCAGAAAAAAACACGGTAGAACCACCGGAAGCCGCTGCGGTGGAAGCGGCGCTGGCTGTGTGTAGCTTACCTGCTGGCTACTTTTCAACAGTGAACGCCGTGCCATGGCTGATGGCCGACAACCAGTCTACCGTGTATTTAATGGCGGCAGATGTGATGGATGCCAGCCTGGCTGAACAGGCGGCTGAGGCGTTTTCAGGCTATGCGGTGCAACTGGTGTTAGCGCGCGCGCAGGATATTGAACATTTTGGCGGAATTCTTACCCACCTCACCGCACATTTAGCGGCGCAAAAGCGCGGCGGCGCAAGCAATGCCAATAGCTCCAGCGCCCTGTATTTGCGCGAAATGGCGGAAGAAGCGCCGATTATTGAGCTAGTCAATAATGTATTGGCACAGGCGGTGGATGAGGGTGCGTCAGACGTGCACATTGAACCTGCAGAACGCAATTTTGAAGTGCGCTACCGCATTGACGGCGTGCTGCAAACCCGTATGCAGCGCCCGCGTGATCGCTTTGAGGCGGTGGCCTCTAGGGTGAAGTTAATTGCAGGGCTAGACATTGCCGAACGCCGTTTGCCGCAAGATGGCCGTGTAACTACACGGGTAAGCGGCATGGCATTGGATATTCGCGTATCTACTTTGCCGGGCGTGCATGGTGAATCAATCGTGATGCGCTTGCTGCCAAAAGAACGCGGTGATTTAAGCCTTGATTCATTGGGGCTGGAGCCTGATCATTTGCAAAGCCTACGCAGCTTATTGCAACAGCCCAATGGCCTAGTGCTGGTAACGGGGCCAACCGGCTCAGGCAAAAGCACCACGCTATATTCGGCTTTGGCGCAGGCAAATGATAGGCGCTTAAAAATTGTAACCGTGGAAGACCCGGTGGAATATCGGATGTCTGGGGTTACGCAAATACAAACCCACGCTGAAATTGGCTATACCTTTGCCAGAGCATTACGGTCAATTTTGCGGCACGACCCTGACGTGATTATGATCGGTGAAATTCGCGACCGTGAAACGGCTGAAATCGCGATTCAATCTGCCTTAACTGGCCACTTGGTGCTAGCAACTTTGCACACTAACGATGCGCCGAGTGCGTTTACGAGAATGCTAGAAATGGGGATTGAACCGTTTCTACTTGCAACCAGTGTACGCGCGGTGATGGCGCAGCGTTTGGTGCGCAAAATACTGCCTGCAAAGTCTGCAGAAATGGCTGAAGACGCCCTAAATACGGGCGTTTCAGAGGCATTTACTGAACTTAAAAATCGCTTTCCAGCATCGTTTTCGCAGCCCTCAAAAGTGCGTGCGCCTAATGCCGGCATGGCGGATGCAGTGGCCTACAAAGGCCGTATGGGTATTTATGAATTGCTGACGGTAACGCCTGCGGTGCAAGACGCGATTTTGCACCAAGCCAGCGCGGTAGAAATTGCCAGAATTGCACGTAGTGACGTCCACGCAAATTCCACCCCGTACCGCACCTTGCGTGAGGATGGCCTGATAAAAGCGTGGCACGGCAAGACGGGCATTGATGAAGTGTTGCGGGTTGCTGGCGAAGCGGGCGAAGCATGAGAAATACGCACGGTGCCGTAGCCCGGATCTCGCGGCCTTGTGCGACATCTGGGTTCAGTGGTCAAACTCTGGCAGCGTCGATGTTCAATGACCGCCCCGGCGGTCGCAATGAAGCCGCCCGATCTGGGCTACGAATGGCAGCAAACGCATCACGATTGATTCACCATGCACGCCCGGCAAGGTAGATACCCGGATGTCCAGCGCCATACCACTTACGCGCGTGGTCACACGGCCATCTTGCGGCAGGCGGCGTTCGGCAATGTCTAGCCCTGAAATTAACTTTACCCTAGAGGCCACCGCCTCAAACCGATCACGCGGGCGCTGCATCCGCGTTTGCAGCACGCCGTCAATACGGTAGCGCACCTCAAAATTGCGTTCTGCAGGTTCAATATGCACGTCTGATGCGCCTTCGTCCACCGCCTGCGCCAATACGTTATTC
>JANNXI010000223.1:0-3555 GCA_031409495.1 Betaproteobacteria bacterium | reverse complement strand
AATAAAATAAATCCGCAAAGAAGCGTTGTAACACTTAACGCCAAATTGCGCTATGAAGACCGCACAGTTTGCGTGCTGCGCGCCTAAACGGTTATCTTTGGTAGACCATGCATGGATGCAATAAGTTGCACCGACCGAAGCGTTTTAGTCGTGCCAAAAACCGGCTGAAGAAGCCTTATTATAGGGCATCTTCAGCACATTAGAATTGCTTACGTAACCCGTAGTCTACTTGCTAAAACTAAGCTGAACCGGCTGTGCCGCCCGCAAATAGTCGGCAAGCGTCAGTCGCATGGAATAATTGAGCGATCCGGCATTAAACGCGATATGCGCATTGGCAAAAATAGAATCATCGACATAAAGCGTAAACGGCAAAATGGGGTGCCCAAATGGCGGCACCGAACCTGGCACCAAACCGGTGTGCGCCAGCAATTCTTCAGGGCTCGCAAAGCGCGTGCGACGCGCCTTCAGCGCCGCCCGCAGCCGCGTGGAATCTAGTTGCAATGCGGCGCTAACGACAAAAAGCGCAAATGTATCATCGCATCTAAGCAGCAATGATTTCCCACCGATAGCCAAGGCATCACCGCGCTCACGTGCTGAATCAGCGGAAGTCATCGTTGGCGCATGGGTAGATTCCTCCCAGCCAATTTGCAGGCCGCGCAAATGCGTTTGAATGCGTTGGGTAACGCTGCCATCGCGGGCGGATGATGCGGTGGGTTCAGTCGGTTTAATAGATTCAATAGGCTCAAGAGGACTCAAAATCATGTATCCGCGGTAAAATAAATAGCCCCAAGATACCCTAATTTAGGGCGTCTCGGGGCTATTTTTTGATTAAATCCGCAGTGATTAGTGCTAAGTGCGCGGCGCCCTTACCGCTTGCCATACTTCAGCCGGTAACATTTTTTGCGCAACCGTTAAGAGCGCTGCCACAACGCCAATGTCATCCAACCAACCTAAAACCGGAATCGCATCCGGAAAAAAATCAATAGGCGAAACTAAATAAAGCACCGCCAATACCAACATTGCCTTCACATGCGCAGGCGTGCCCGCATGGCGAAATGTGCGCCAAGCGATGGCAAGTTCGCGACGGAATTTAAACAGGCTAAACCATTTAATTGCACGCATTAAAAACCCTTTCAAAGTGTGTGGCAAAAGGCACAAGCAAAGTACCTAACGCAGTTACAGCGGCGCGGATGACGCTGGCTAAAATTGAGTGAGCAAGTGCTTCGCTAAAAGGACTAAGTTTACGCCGCAGCGGAAATTTTTGGTTATAAAAAAGGCTGGAAGCATCCTAAAATAGGGCGCTTCCAGCCAGTTAACCGGTGCTTAATCTTGCACCAAATATTGCTTCATCTTTATTTTGGCAAAACGTAGCCCGTCACGCCGCTTGGGTTACCCGAAGCGCCTTCGGGCAACCAAAAGCCACTATTCACCAGGAAATCAAACTCGCTTTTATCGACCGTCCAGTGATGTACCGCGGTATCTTTTAGTACTAAACGATATAGCGGCACCGTACCGGCTATGCCCGCACTCAAGAATAAATAGCCGTCAACACCTTCGTCAGCGAACACAGTGGTTTGCGCTTTGAGAATATTGTATTCATTTGCGTCAGTAGTCCAAAAATGCTGACGGATCGTGCGGATAAATAAACGGTAATAAGGCACGCCGTTCCGACCGTTGAGCGCCAGAGCAGAGGTAAATATTTTATGGTCAATGCCTTCGTCCACATATACAGTCGGGAATAGTTTCAGTGCATCATATTCGCCCTTATCGGTTGTATATAAATGGCCGCCGGTACTTGGAATAAAAATACGATACCTATTTGTAGCAGCTGCTTCTATACCAAGAATCGTAATGTTTTGGCTGACTTGCGGCGCTGCGGCGTAATTGGCGTTCCCCGCTTGGTTGAGTAAGATGATGCAGGTACCCGCACTCACGCCAATTACATTCGGCGTCGCAACCGAACAGATAGCAGGCGTTGACGACGCAAGCGTGACTGGATTGCCGGTGACGCCGCCAGTGGGTGCAAGTGTAGTGGCGGTTCCGGCTGCGATGGGGCCATTATTGCTCGCAACAATACTTTGGGTACCTTGTGTAACTATAATCGTGGCGCTTGTAGGCGCCGCAGCACTATAGTTGCCGTTACCAGTTTGATTTGCCGTGATATTGCAAGTGCCGATGCCGACTGTGCGTAGTTGCGTGCCGGTAATGGTGCAAATGGTTGCAGCACTTGACGTCACGAAACTCACTGCATTTCCAGAAGCACCACCGTTAGCCGTAAGCGCAATTAAAGCACCGCCAACTGCAACGGTTGTTGGCGGTGTTGGATTGAAGGTAATGGTTTGCGTCGCCTGTCCGATTGCTATTGTTGCTGTAACCTGAGGCGCCGCATTGTAATTATTGTTACCGGCTTGATCAGCCGTAACCACACAATTACCTAAGCCTATAACCCTTAACTGCGCACCCGTTACGGTACAAACAGTTGCAACGCTCGTGGTTGCAAATACCACCGGCGAACCTGACGCACCACCGTTAGCAGCCAAGGTAAGGGGTGACGAACCGAAGGCAAGCGTTGCGGGTAACGGCGTGCCAAACGCAACTACCTGCGCTGCTTTGGCGACAACGAAGGCAACAGTCACGCTTGGCGCTGCACTATAGTTGGTGCTGCCCGCTTGGTTAGCAACAACGTTGCACGTGCCGGCACCGGTGAACTGCACTTGGTTAGCCGTTACGATACAAACGGTTGCGGCACTCGTGGTGGCCAGCACTACGGGGTTACCGGACGCGCCACCAGTTGCATTAATGGTGATTGCAGCGGCACCGAAAACGACGTTGGTGGATGGGCTTCCAGCAACCATGATAGTTTGTGCAATTGGATTTACAACTATGCTGATAGTGATTGTCGGCGCGGCGTAATAGTTGAGATTGCCGGTTTGGTTCGCGGTAATGCTGCAGTTCCCTGCACCGATAAAGCTCACTTGGTTGGCGGTAATCGTGCAGACGGTGGCAGAACTGGAAGTAGTGAATACGATCGGATTGCCGGAGTCGCCGCCAGCAGCTGCCAACGTAATTGGTGTCGCACCGAATACAACGCTTTGCGGAGGTGCTGTTGGGAACGTGATGAGTTGCGGGAGTATTGAGAGAATTAGGTGTGGCGTAACCTTCTTTCCCAAGATGATAGACGCATCTCCAAGCTGAAAATTATCGTTTCGTCCCCAGCATACGACCCCGCCGTTTACTGCTGCACAGGTATGGAGCACTGCTGCCGATAGGCTGGTAATACCGCTGTCCAGCGCCACCGATGACGCGGCATCTGTGGCCGTAATACTGTAACCGCCACCAAGTAGCTCAGTGCCGCCCCAACAACGCGCGCCAGTATTTTGAAGTGCGCAGCTATGGAACGAACCGGCTGCTACGTCGGCGACAGCACTGCCATTGGGGATACAAATACCGAAGTTGGGATGTAGGCGCGCAAAAAGCCATTGGCATGCCTTATTGGCAAATACTTTTTTGATAAACTTATAGCCAAGATCACCGGGTCCAAGTCCATCACCATGA
>JANNXI010000222.1:0-7969 GCA_031409495.1 Betaproteobacteria bacterium | reverse complement strand
CGCCCACCACGCGATGGCCGCATGGCGTTTGTGGTGTCGCCCGATGGTATTTCGATTGAGCTGCTGCAAATTGGTGCGGCATTAGCGCCTGCGGAGCCTTGGGTATCGATGTCGAATACGGGTAAGTGGTAGCGTTGTTTTAAAAATAGTTTGTCAGTTGGGTTGAGTCCTACCAAGCTCAACAACAGTGGTAACAAACAACATACTTTAATTACGGCTGTTAAGCAGATAAGCCTGCCGAATCTACTTGTTTTAGATGGCTGTAGACGCCCGTATTTAGGGCATCTACAGCCAATTATTTGGGCTATTTCCGACCAAATTTTACCGTCAAAGTCGCTTTCGTCAAGCTATTGGCATTCACCATAAACCCAGCTAACGCGGCAGTGGACCCCGTGGGAATGTCGAGTTTTTCTGCCTTCAGCGCATGCAGGGTAAAAATATAGCGATGCGGTTTATCGCCTTGCGGGGGGCAGGGGCCGCCATAGCCGGCTGAGCCAAAATCGGTGACGCCTTGCGCGCTGCCTTTTGGCATGGCGCTGCCGTCACCTTTGCCCGCACCTTGCGCTAGTGCTGTCGTGCTCGCAGGAATGTTGTACGCCACCCAATGCCACCAACCCGAGCCGCCAGTGGGCGCATCAGGGTCGTGCACAAGAATGGCGAAGCTTTTTGTGCCTTTTGGTGCGTCAGTCCAAGCCAATGCTGGTGATAGGTTTTCACCGTCGCAGCCGAAGCCTTTAAACACAAATTTGTTGGTGACGGGTTTGGAGGGCGAAATGTCGCTGCTGGTGAGCTTCAATGCATGAACGCTGGTACTAATGCCAAACAGGGCAATTGTAATGAATAAGGGGCGCAGTTTCATAGGTTACCTTTGCGGAAAAAATTGGATTGAGGGTACGCGCAACTATCATAACGCAAAGCATGCTGCCGCGTGTTTAGGGACGCCGCGAGGCGACGGATTGGCATAAACTTAGTTAGCGCCTAGATTAACTGCCCCAGCCGCACTGCAGTGAGGCCGGGTTTTACATGAATGAGCGTTGGCATAATTAACACGCAATTATCATAGGGCGCTAATACTGGGGTGCCTTCGTCAAGGGCAATCACATCGCCTTTGTTTGGTAATACCGAAAAGCCGCGCAAGCCTTCATCAAACTTAAAGTTTTCGCCCGTTGCGGTTACGGCTTGCGTGACGCGCACTACCTTTTGTGGCGGCGGTGATTTGGTATCGATATGGGATTGCGCAAGGTCTTGATCGACCATGTTTAACTTACCTAGGAAGCGCCATGTGAGTTGCCATGCCAGTTGCTCACTAGCAGGTTCCCAGTGTTGGCCGCATTCGGTGAGCAGGGCGGTTTTGTGCGATGCAGGGTCGCTAAAGCCCCCATAATCGCGCATCCGCGTGCCATTGGCATGACCTGCATCGACCACAATGTGCTCTGGCACGCAGAGGTCTTGTGCAAGCGCAATACTGCGCGGCATGGTGCCGGAGATAGTGAGCGGCAAGTGCGGATCATGCATGGAGTGATGGTCGAGTAAAAAATCAACGTTATCTATAATCGGCCGCATCGCTCGGGCGCGGATGAGCTCTGATGATTGCCTGTCCCCATCCAATGCATCGGGCGACCAAACGCGATTAAAATCTTCATCTACGTAGCGCGAAGCATTAGGCAATGCGGGATCAAACGCTTGAAACGCAGCCACGTTGGCAAACGACAACGACAATTTGCCGCGGGAAGGGCGCAGGTTCATTTTAAAGAGGCTGTCAATCACTAACGCACCGCACAATTCGTTGCCATGCGTAATTGCGTTAATCATCACATGCGGGCCAGCAATGCCGCTATCAAAGGTGCTGATGTAATCCACGCCGGTATTGCCACTTTTATAGGCGGAAATATCGGGTGGCGTTAACGCCACGTTATAAGGTGTTGCGCCTGCATTAGCGTTCATGGTGTTTTCCGGTTTGTTCAATTTGGTTAATTTGGTTAATTTGGCTAACGGCGTAGCCAGCGATGCGAGCAATCAAAAGATCAATATTTTGCTTAAGTACGTCGAAGGCAGCCGTACGCTTTCGGGTAAGTTCATTCATGTAAAGTTTGCAGTTAATTTCAACTTGCAGCGAGTGGCGGTGTTGCGCTGGGTTCGAATAAGCGCGTACTAATTCCACGCCTTTGTAGGGATCGTTAAGCTTTACGCTGTAGCCCATCTCGCTCAGGGTAAGTGCAACAAACGCGGTAAATTCGGGCGCACAGGTGGTGCCGTCGCGATCGCCTAAAACAAAGTCTGCGCGGGCGATGCCGGCGCCTTCGGCATCGTTCGCGCCAGAAATTGCTGGCATGGAATGACAGTTAACGTGCCACACTGCGCCATGTTTTTCATAGGCTTGATCGAGCGCTGTTTTTACCGCATGGTGATAGGGCGCATAGTAATTATTGATGCGCGCGCGCACTTCGGCAACCCCTAATTTCCGTGCGTAAATGTTGGCGCCGGTGTTCGCTAAGCGCCAAACTAAGCCCATGCCATTCTTCGCTTTTTCGCTAATGCTTATTGGTTCAGGCCATTCACCTTCCATCACGGCCGCATCAATATCTAGCAGCGAGCGATTAGCATCGATGTAGCTGCGTGGGTAGTTGGCCGCAATTAAGGTTGCGCCGTGATTTACGGCAGTGGCGTAAAGGGCTTCAACATGGGTGTCTTCAGTGCCGCGCAAAATGGCGAGTGGCACGCTAAAATTAAAATCCGTAGGATAAAACGTACCGCTGTGCGGCGAATCGAAGACAACTGGAACGTAGTTTGTTACAGCGCTATTGGGTTTGGATACGGTAACGGCGCTGCTAGGCAATGTGGGTGGGGGAGAATTCATAAAAGGGGCTTTTTAAAAAAATAGCGAGAGTTTTATTCATTTAAATGACAAGCGGAATACCGGTCAACGGCAATCATTTTCAGCATCGGCTGGACTGTTTTGCATCTATCACCCGATACCTTCGCCGCATGCGGGCAACGCGGATGGAAGTGGCAACCAGTGGGTGGATTGAGTGGTGATGGAATTTCGCCCTTTATGGCAACGAAGTCTTTTTTGCGCACCTCGAGTGTTGGCACTTCGGCTAACAATCCCTGCGTGTACGGATGGTTTGGCGCCGCAAATAAAGCGTCAGTTGGTGCGGTTTCTACCACCCGCCCTAAGTACATGATGACTACTCGATCGGATAGATGGCGCACTACGCTTAAGTCGTGGCTAATAAACAAATAAGTGAGGCTTAATTCTTCGCGCAGCTTAATAAATAAATTTAGCACCTGTGCTTGTATAGATACATCTAAAGCCGCCACGGCTTCATCGCACACTAAAAAATTTGGTTGCACCGCAAGCGCCCGCGCAATGCCGATCCGCGCCCGTTGACCCCCTGAAAACTGATGTGGAAACCGCCTGGATAAGCTTGGGTCTAGCCCTACTCGCTGCATCATCTGCGCGACGTAATCCACTTTTTCTTTTGCGCCAATGATGCCGTGTACCACTGGCGCTTCGCCAACGATATCTTCTACCCGAAAGCGCGGGTTTAGTGACGCGTAAGGGTCTTGAAAGATCATTTGCGCTTCGAGTTGCATCGCACGTGCTTCGGCGGCCGTCATGGCGTTGGTGTTTTTACCGCGCCATAGTCGTTCGCCTTCGCTCGCTTTGTGCAGGCCGACGACTAAGCGTCCAAGCGTTGATTTGCCGCACCCTGATTCACCCACAAGGCCTACGACTTCACCCTTAAAAATCGTCAAGTCAACGCGATCAACCGCGTGCACTACTTCGCTGGCAGCGGCCCCTTTACCGCTGATTGCGCTGGCAAATTTAGCAATTGCATCGGGCTTCTTTTCAAAGCGCTTTGAGATGCCGTTGAGTTGGAGCAGGAGCGTATTCATGCGGCATCCTTCTGTGTGGCGCGCAAATGCGGATAAAAGCAGCACACTTGATGATTGGAGGTAGTGTCAGGCATCGACAGTGGCGGGGCAACTTCACACGCAGGCGCCCGATGCGCGCAGCGCTCGCGAAATGCGCAGCCCACGCCAATTTGCAATAGTGACGGCGTCATCCCAGGAATTTGCTGTAATGGCCGCCCCTTCACATTGCGGCTCGGCACGGAATCAAGCAAGCCTTTGGTGTAAGGGTGCATGGGGCTGCCCAATAACTGCGCGGTGGTGCCTTGCTCTACAATTTTGCCAGCGTACATTACCGCAACTCTGTCTGCTAAACCTGCCACCACAGAAAGATCATGGGTAATCCACAGCAGCGCGGTGCCTGAATCACGGCATAAAGTTTGCATTTCAAACAAAATCTGCCCCTGAATGGTCACGTCCAACGCCGTTGTGGGTTCGTCGCACACGATAAGATCGGGCTTATTAAGTAAAGCAATTGCAATTGCAACACGCTGGCGCATGCCGCCCGAAAACTGATGCGGATAGGCCAGCAAGCGTTCATTTGGCGAAGGTATTCCTACCTGCGCCAAGGCGTTGCGACAGCGCTGCCGTGCTTCCGCTTTTGATACTTTTTCATGTGCGGTAATCGCTTCAATCATTTGCGTATCAACCCGTAGTACCGGGTTTAACGTCATCATCGGATCTTGAAAAATCATGGCCACGCGGTTACCGCGTAAGGCGCGCCACTGGGCATGGTTATAAGCGGTGACGTCTACACCGTTCAGTTTGATATTGCCTGCCACCACGCGGCCGGGTGCATCAATTAGCCCCATGATGGAGTAGCCAGTCATTGACTTACCAGAGCCAGATTCACCCACAAGGCCTAAAATTTCGCCCTTGTTGATCGCGAATGAAATGTCATCGACGGCTTTAACGACACCTGCTTTGGTAAAAAAATGGGTGCGCAAATTTTCAACGGAAAGTACTGGCGTTGTACTCATTTTTTCAGCCTTGGATTTAGCACGTCGCGTAGTTGATCTGCCACTAAATTAATGCTCATTATTGTAAGCAGCAAAGCTAGCCCAGGATAGAAGCTAATCCAGTATTTTCCGCTCATTAAGTAAGTGAAACCGTTAGAAATTAGCAGGCCAAGCGAAGGTTCGGTAATCGGCAAGCCAAGCCCTAAGAACGACAGTGTGGCTTCGAGTGAAATAGCGTGCGCAACCTGCACCGTTGCCACCACAATTAAGGGAGGGAGGCAGTTAGGGAGTAAGTGTTTAAATAGTATTCTCGTTTTTGAAAGCGCTAATACTTTAGCGGCTTCCACATATTCTTTTTGCATTTCTACCAACGCTGACGCCCGTACCGTTCGGGCGTAATAGGCCCACTGCACGGTGATGAGTGCGATGATTACCTTGTCAACCCCCTGCCCAAACACCGCGAGCAAAATTAGCGCTAATAAAATGGCGGGAAACGATAATTGAATATCGACAATGCGCATAACTAGCGTATCCACCCAGCCACCAAAGTAGGCAGCGATTAAGCCAAACGACAAGCCAATGGATGCGGCAACGATGGTGCTGGCAACGCCCACTGCGAGTGAAGTACGAATGCCATAAAAAATGGCCGACAACATATCGCGGCCCTGATCATCAGTGCCCAAAATATAGGCTTGACCAGAAAAAGATTTTTCGCCCGGCGCCAGTTTGTTGTTCATGACATCAAGCTGGTTTTGGTCGTACGGATTTTGCGGCGAAATAAGCGGCGCAAAAATAGCCACTAATATGATGGAAAGCAGCAAAATTAGACCGATTACAGCCAATTTTGAGCTCGCGAATTCATCCCAGTTGTGGCGTAGTGGGCTAATTTCGCGCATTGGTGCGGGTAGGGTAGTTGTGGTCATGTTAGTGTCCCGCTCCGGCAGATTGCCCCAGCCGCACGCGCGGGTCGAGGTAAGAATAAATGATGTCCACCGCAAAATTGATGAAGATAAATAATGTCACGATCACCATTAAGTAGGCAACGATAACGGGCCGATCAAGTTGGTTAATAGAATCAATCAGCAACTTGCCAGTGCCAGGCCATGCAAAAATCGATTCTGTGACAATCGCAAAAGCAATCACCGACCCGAACTCCAGGCCGATTACGGTCACAATTGGAATCATGATATTTTTTAGCACGTGTACACCAATTACACGCGATTGCGAAAGCCCTTTTGCGCGGGCGAATTTTACGTAGTCTTGCAGCAATGCTTCGCGTGTTTGGGCGCGCGTAAGGCGAATGAGCAGAGATAATTTAAACAACGCCAAATTTAATGCTGGCAAAAACAAATGCGTAAGCCCATCCCAGGTTAAAAAGCTCACCTGCACGCCAAGCAGGCTCACAGTTTCACCGCGACCGTTTGACGGCAGCCAGCCCAAATACACCGAAAAAAACATAATTAAAACCAGACCCACCCAAAAGGTCGGCAGTGAAAACCCCACAATGGAGCCTGCCATAATCGTACGGGCTATAAATCCGTCAGGGTTTAAGCCAGCAATTAAACCCAGCGGAATGCCAATGCAAACCGCGATAATCATGGCGCACAATGCAAGCTCAATAGTGGCCACCATTTTCGACAAAATCAATTCAAGCGCGGGCATGCCAAACACAAAAGAACGCCCCAAATCGCCATTCAATGCCCCCTTCAAGAACACCATAAATTGCTCGTGTAGCGGCTTATCTAAGCCCAGCGCCACGGTAGCGCGCATCTTCTCAATTTCATCAGCTTGCGGGTTAACCAAAAGCTCAATCGGATTGCCAATTGCATAGACGCCAAGAAATACCAGCACAGCCATAATAAAAAGCACAAAAACAGATTGGGTCAATCGTCGGAGTGTGTAGGCAAGCATAGTTTGGGTGACTCGTTAGCGGCGCAGATTAATGTGTGAGTTCGGAACGAAGCGATCTCATATTTGATAGCTTGATAGTACCCGTAATTGCCTCGTCGTTGCTTTGCGGCGTCGGCATCTGCCGCGGTAGCGGATTGAGTCTCTTGCGTAAAGAAGTTTAAGCCGCATTATGCGGGCCGCTTATGGGTCAACGACGGACAAATTATAGAGTGAAAGGCCTCTGAGCGATTCTGGAATGAGGAGGAGCTAATATTCCGACGCTCTGTACGTATCACCGACAGCAATCAAGCTTATAGGATCAACCTATCACGCCCAACCTGCTGGAACAACGCTTTGATCAAACTACAGCACCCAATCAAGCATGGGTCGCTGACATCACCTATGTGCACACCGCAGGAGGGTGGCTTTATGTTGCTGCGATTAAAGACTTGTTTAACAAAAAAATCGTTGGCTGGGCAATGATGGATCACATGCGCACGTCCTTTATTTCGCAGGCGTTATGGATGGCGTTCAAACAAGAGCGTCCGCCAGAAGGACTGATTCACCACAGTGATCGCGGTAGCCAATACGCGAGCACCGATTATCGGCAACTGCCCGAACAGTTTGGTATGAAGGCGTCGATGAACCGACGTGGCAATAGCTAAGACAATGCGCCTATGGAGCGTTTCTGGGCTAGCTTGAAAAAAGAACAAGTCCATCATTGTCAGTACGCAACACGCGCTGAAGCTAAGACCGATATTTTTGACTACATCGCGTGTTTCTACAATAAAGTGCGGCGGCATAGTGCGCTGGGCAATAAAAGTCCGCTTGATTTCACGGCTGGCTTTAACACCAGTTTAAAAAATAAGGCAATATGATTTATCCTTTGCCCCGGTACAACGTCATGGTGTCCGACAAATTGAGCCGTTCCAGTTCCGAAATATTGAAGTATCAGTAGACTATTGAAAATCTATGAAATATCTTATTTGTGACGTAGCAGCTAATTTAGAAACACTTATCGGTTCTGACGTGCTCCGAGTGAAGGCGGTGGATGGCGCCGCTGTCTTATAGATTCGGCCCGATAAAGTATGAACTTTTTCAAGTTTTACGACTCCAACATTTATGGAAAAAGAAAACGCACGAAAGCAAACACTAGAGCAACTCTACGAGCGGCGTAAGCAAGTCGTGCGGTTGCATAAGAAAGG
>JANNXI010000221.1:0-31825 GCA_031409495.1 Betaproteobacteria bacterium | reverse complement strand
GTGAGTGCATTTTTAAGCGTTGGTGCAGCTAAAATAAAGTCATTTTCGAATTGAAAATAGCATTGGCTTTAATTTATGTCTTTTGTAACACAGTAGATCTAGCAGCCTGTCGGACGGCAAATGGGTCCCTCTTTATTGGCGCATGCCGTGTTGCAGCAGCGGCTCGCTGTTGCTATGTTTGCCTTTCTAGCGGACTTGGTAAGTGCACCCGCGTTCACCGCACAAATTATGTTGGTTACTGCGATGTCCCCGCCAAAATGCGCAACCGAAGCGTTTACATGGTTATCCGCCTACGTAGTTAGTGGCATTGGCTTGGGCACGGCAGGCGGTGCGGCGTTGATTGAAAAGTTCAATATCGGCGCATCGTTTTTAGTCGGCGGGGTGATGATGATTTTGATGTCAGTACTTTCGATCTGGCTTTATCGAGAACCAAAAGTGGCTAAGGAAATTTAGAAATCGCTTGACACTGTATTGCTATGTGTATTATTGTACTGATACACTAATACAAGTCGAGTCGCTTCATGGTTCCACCCTCAAATTTGTCGCCTGCCGCTATTAGTTTTACCGTAGCCACGCAGTCCGGCACGCCAATCTATCAGCAGTTGGTTGATCAAATTATCCGCATGGTCGCCAGCGGTCAGCTAAGTCAAGATCAAGTCTTGCCGTCGGTACGCGAGGTTGCCCACAACTTAGCCATTAACCCAATGACTGTTTCTAAAGCCTACAGCCAGCTAGAAACTGCTGGCGTGCTCACGCGCCTCCGCGGAGTGGGCATGGCGGTGGCCGCCGCGCAGCCGCGCCAGCAACACCAAGTTGACCGCATCAATTTATTGCGCCCCACTCTAGAACAAGCAGCGCTTGAAGCCGCGCAATTAGGAATTGACCGCGATGCTGCACTAGCACTTTTTGATCTTATATTGAAAGGAAAAAAATGAACGCCACCATGTTGAACATGCAACAAGTCGTAAAATCCTACGAAGGTAAATTAGTGCTTGATCGCCTAAACTTCAGTGTCCCGCAAGGCAAAATTGTCGGCCTGCTTGGCCGCAATGGTGCAGGCAAAAGCACCCTAATTGAATGCGCATTAGGTCTGAATACGGCAGACGCTGGTCAGGTACAACTGTTGGCCGAAAACCCCAGTGCACTGAGCGAAGCCGCCCGAGCAAGACTTGGTTACGTACCCCAACAAACTGATTTATTCGGCTGGATGAACGCGATGCAAACCTTAGCGTTCTTCAAAGCGTTCTACCCTAAATGGAATGATGAAAAAGTAGCCGCGCTTATGCAGCGCTGGTCTATTCCACCTAACGTACTGGTAAGCAAATTGTCTGGCGGTGAGCAACAGCGCCTAGCCATCATTCGGGCATTGGCACACGAGCCAGATTTTTTAATTCTCGATGAACCTGTAGCCAGCCTTGACCCAGCAGGCCGCCGCGATTTTTTACGTGAGCTAATCGATACCGTGTCTGACCATAACACCACAGTATTGTTTTCAACCCATATTTTGACCGACCTCGAACGCGTAGCGGTAGATGTTGCCATCATGAAAGCTGGGCAAATTGTGTTGCATACCGAACTTGATACCTTGACGGAAGAGGCGGTGCGCCTAGTTGGAACAGCAAGTGCGCTAGAACCGTTGCGCGCCTACTGGCTAGGGGATGTTAAGCGTGCAGATAGCGTGATTGCGCGTATGGCGCCTGCATCGCAAGAAAGTTTGGCGAAAGCCCATCCCCAAATTAGGTTTGAACGGGTGACTTTGGAAGATTTATTTATTGAAGTGACGCTCTAGATTTTTTATATGGCCTGAAGACGCCCTAAATACGGCGTTCTACAGGGTTAATGATTGGATTTACTTCGAAATATAAGTAGTAATGAGGTTAATTAGATGACAGCAAAAAATAGTTTTAAAGTCAGCATGGCTATGCTCTCGAGCGAGGTGGAAAGTTTGTTTCAGGCGTCGCCTTCGCCACGCCTCAACTTCTATCGGCTCTACATTGTTATGGTGCTTATTTTCGGTGCAGCGCTGTTGCTAAGGGGCACGCCTATAGACCAAGTCATTGAATCACTCGTTGCAATTTCTGGCGTAGCTGTAGCCGCTTGGTTTTTCGCAACTGTGTATAAACTCAAAGCACTAGCCACGCCGCAAAACTTACTTTTAATGCCCAACTTCAAGCGGCCGCTGGTATTTGCGCTAACACACGCTTGGATAGCTGCAACGACGGTCTTGGCGGTCGCTTTGCTGTCGCCTGCACTTACACTTTTGGCGTGCGTGGCTTTTTGTCTTACGGCGGAGTGTAAGCCTGCGATGTGGTTTGGTTATTTGCGCAAGGCTTGGTCCGCACTCGTTTTTACCGGCGCACTATTTTTGCTGACTAAGTTTTACCTGTCGCACAGTCATGGCCTCATTCAGGTGGCCAGTGCCGCAATAGTAACTTGGTCGATGATCGGCATATTTTTAGCTGCATTTGGTTTGGCCTGTATTTTTCGAGCGATGGGGTTGATCGGCTTTGGTGTTTTCGCGGTGATTTTTTTATTTATTGGTATTGCTAATTCATCGGCGCTCAACACGGCCTACAACTTTGCACCGCTTGCAGTGGGCCTGGTGATTGTCGTGGCGTTCGTGCTGTTTGTCGCACTCACAAAGGCCTTAGCCAGCCCTTCGATTAACAACGCTACCAAAATGGCTAAAGCGCCAAAACAGCAAGTTGGAAACATGCTGACCAATATTGAAGACCCGTTTCTCAAGTTAGGGGCGTTATTGCCTACCTACGATATTGCATTTAACCGCGCGGTGGCTAGGCCGTTCAAATTCTCAGCGCTTTTAGGGTTATCGATGGGTCGTGACGCGCACTGGCATGCCTTTGCGAAAGCTTCAATTCTGGCTTCGATTGTAGTCGTGTTTATTTATGCCTGCATGGCGCTTATGGGTGCGCAACGGATTGACCCAAATTTGAAACTCGTGTTCTATGTCTGCGCGATACTAGCCGTTTTAGGTGATTCAACATCGCTCATGCGGCCAGCGTTGTTCAGTGTCGAAATGCTGGCGTTTACGCCTCGTTGGCCGCAGGCTGTAGCCCTCAACCGAGCGTACTTAAAACTTAGCGCATTGCGAGCAGCGGCGTTAGCCTTGCCAACGCTTGCGCCACTTGGTATGGCATGGGCAGTGGGCGGCGCAGCGGATGTAACTGTTGCTCTCAGCGCAGTCGTTTGGGTGGCATTGTTTGCGTCATCGTTTTCCAGCAGACTGCAAAATTTCCGCTCCCTAGAAATGATGAGCCATGCTTACGCCTTAAACAGCCCGGTAATCGTTATCGCTGCCGTTGGAGTCTGCTTTAGCTATTTCCCCCGCTTTCTAGTGGGCACAGCGTGTTTGTTATGTGCGGCGAGTTGCTTTGTTACGGTAATGAAGGTGCGTTGGTTTCTTGCGCAATCCGCAATTTTGCCGATGAACCGGGCTATTTATTGCCACGGGTAGCTAGAAAATATCCAAGGTAGGGCGCGCCAGGAACCAGCGGTACTCGATTACAAGCGCTTTGCAGCGCTTGTAGATGCCCTAAATACGGGCGTCTACAGCCATCATTTTGCCGTTAAACACGAGTGAATTGGAGTCGCCAGTTTTTGTCAGCTGGGCGCTGGCAATACTTTCCTCACATCACATCTAGATCAATGTTGCATTCTTTTTAGACAAAAATGAATACAGAGTCCCCATCCAATCGCGCCGACTCGGTCAACATGGTGAAACGTATCTACACACTCACTAATGCCTCGTTAGCAGTACGCCAATTGGCTGCTACCGGCTATGAGCGGTTTTTTTTGCCGGCGGTGTTTCTCATTGCGCTGCTGCTATCGTGTTGGACCTCACAATACTTCCCCATGGCCACAAGCTATGCGACTGCCGCGCTGGTCGGTATTTGGTTCATCTATGCCGCGGCGTTGTTGCATCGCAAATCGTCGCTGCAGCAAATCACTTTGGTGCCGCATTTTAAGGTGAGTGCTAGTTGGTTTTTGGTTGCGGTCTGTGTCGCTGCACCATGGCTTGCGTCAGCCTATATGTTGATGCTAAATTTTTCCGCACTAGGTATAGTTTGTCTTTTGTTCGCGTTAAAAATTCAATGCGCGCAACGTCGCATTGTTACAGTCTGCGTTGTGCTGCTGGTTACTGAAGTTGCTGCGCTTTGGCTCTACAGCGGGCACGGTATGCACAGTGCGATGGGCACGTACGGCGAATTGTCTTCGATGATTGAAGCTGTATTTGTACAACTTCGTTGGGCATCCGTCATCGCCGTGGTGTTTTTGGCGATGGCACTCGCAAGCATCTCACCAATTTTAGGACTCTTGACGTTTGCTCTCGTGGCGACGTTGTGGAGCAAATTTTTTGGCATGGTTAACTTCCTACCAGCGTCGCTGAACCGCGCATCAATTGGCCTTGCCGGTTCCGATGTCGCTACCTTTGCATTAGCCCTGGCCTTACTTGGGCTCTTGCTGATGGTGACGCTCAATAAAAAGTTGTTGCTAAACAAGCGAAAAATCACGTCGCTGGTGGCCTTTTGGCAGCCGACAAAAAGCGGCTCAAAAACACCTACTCCCGGTTTCGTTTCGTCTTGGTTGCCCGCCTATGGTTTTTTGCTGAGCCGCGCAAGTACCGCGACGTTTAATTTCAATCGGCTCTTGCCGTACGCATTTCCTCGTGAGCTTCATTGGAGCGTGCCGTATTTGGTTGGACTAGTCGTTACTGCGCTCGTAGCTATCGTTGCTTGGTTCGCTGGCATAAAAAAACCTTATGAATTGGTTGATTTGTCATCGACTTTTGCAATGGTATTTTTTGCCCAATCGCAATTTTATGTCTCACGGTACCGGCTAGGTTTGAACCATTCTCAGCGTGAGCATGCCATGTTGAGACTGACACCGAAGTGGCCTACGCATGCAAACGTAAATGCTGCATATGCACGTCACGTGTTGCTTTATTTCTTCTCTATTTCTGCGGTATCGGCAATTCTTCAAGTTGGCGTCGCGTTTAGTGTGGGCTTTGAGCCGCTATTGCGATCCAAAACGAGTGCGGTGCTGATTGTCAGTTTTTTATTGGCGATTATTTTCGCTTTACCGCAACGCGGCGATAGCACCCGATCAAGGGCACGCCACTTGAATAGTATGTGGGTGTATGCCGCTGGGTTGTTAGCTTTTATGCTCATCGGATTGTATTTTCGTAATTTCGCTTATTTGCAATTTGTATGTGCAGTTTGTATGATCTGCGCGGTTTATCGGTACTGGCATTTTGTACGTGGGCCAAAGGCGCTACCCGCAATGGGCCGCATGCGCTAAGCATAAAAACCAGTCCCTTGGTCACAAACCCAAACTCCGTGGAGTCCAAAGGAGATTCGTTCATTCGATTCTAGGCGCTCCTATGAAAACGCGGATGAGCGACGCAGCGGATTGCACCATTAATATTTTATCTTCCTGGTACACGCTTTTGCGTGATTGGCGAAGTTCCCAAAGCGCGCATGTTGCGTTGGCTAAAGTGGTGTCGCCACCAGCAGTTTTCATGGGGCGTTGAACCTACAACCATCGGCGCGCGTTACGAGCGATTGACCACGCCCATCACCGCGCTGCGCATCACCGATGAAGAGGTGATGACGCGAAACTGCACCAAAAAATTACCGGCTGCCTACAAAAATGCGCCGCATCGGATAATGATTGTTGTTCCGCAAGCCTACGGTGAAGCGTATTGAAAATCTTGGTTTTTTTCGTTTGGCGCAAAGGGATAGGCTTTGGCCGTTACTGCTTAATGTTATAGAGAGCGAGTGATAAATAGTAGTGATAGCTTTGCCTGAAGATGCCCTAAAGTACGGCATCTTCACTTTACTGTTGGACTTTTCGAGACCCTGTGCTAAGGTTGCAGAAGAAAATTATTGAGGATTCTTCATGCAAGTAAAATTGTTTAGCAGCGCTTTATCGTCATCGGCGCTGATGGTTTCTTGTGTAGCTTGGGCCCAAACGCGCGCAAACGCGCCGGCCGGCCAGCCGCTTAATTTATTCGACCAACTGATCAATGGTGGCTTGGGTGTAGTGGCGACGATAGCGTTATCAATTTACGCGCTGGCCGTGACGATTGAACGGTTCAAAAATTTTCGCACGCGCGCAATTGTGCCTATTGAATTGTCGGTACAGGCATTGCCGCTGTGGCAAGCCGGAGACATGGTGGGTGTGCAAAAGTTAGCAGCGTGGAGCGACAGCACTTTAGCGCGAGTCATTACATTTATGGCAACACACACGCATTTTGATCGCGCGGCGTTAGCTAGTGGTGCCGCCGATATCGCTTCTATTGAGTTGCGACGTCATCAGCAAAAAGCGTATCCGCTAGCAGTAGTGGCAACGGTGGCACCCATCGTTGGTTTGCTGGGCACGGTGGTGGGCATGATCGAAGCGTTTCACGTCATCGCGTTTTCAGGCGCAATTGGTGACCCGGCGTTGCTCGCTGGTGGTATTTCGAAGGCGTTGATTAACACCGCAGCGGGCCTCACGGTGGCCTTGCCAGCGCTTGGACTGCATCACTATTTTAAGAGCCGCGTGGTGCTTAATAGTTTGGCGTTAGAGGCGGAAATTAATAAATTTCTCAACGCATCCCCGACCGTTGCGAAAGGTTAATATGCAAATTCATTTAGGCGAAGACGAGCAACCGGAAATTGGCTTGATCGCGTTGATCGACTGCATCTTTTTCTTACTCATGTTTTTTATGGTGGCTACATCGTTTAAAAAAAACGAAACCATGAAAGCCGAAAAGCAATTGCCCATCATGCTACCCGCTGCCACATCGTCGCTGGAACCCGGCAGCGCTGGTGCCACGCCGCTGGTGATTGGTGTGGATAAATCGGGACAGTTTTATCTGGATAATGTAGTCGCGACCGCACAGCAATTGCACGACCGTTTGCAGCTTGAGGCCAGCACCAACAAGGCGCGGCGCATACGTGTTGATGGCGATAAATTGGCGCGCTATCAGGACATTATTCGCGTGCTGGATTTATGCCAATTTGAAGGTTTAAACAATGTGTCGATGCGGACGCGCGATTAGTGGCAAATAAGACGGCAAATCAGTCTGCCTACGGAAAGGTAAAGCGTTTTAGCTTTAACCCATTCGCCAAACAATTCTGGCTACAGTCGCTGAGCGTTCATGCTTTAGCGTTGTTGGCCGCTTTTTTGTTTGGCTCCTATGCGGTGAGCCAAGAAACTACGCGCAGTAACGCCGTAAAAGTAGCGCAAAGCATTGACCGTACCGAGCGCGCGCAAAAACTAAAAACGGAAAAAAGGGTGGCCGCTAGCGGCGAGCGGCTGCAACAAATAGAAGCGCGGATGCGCAAGCTCAGTGATGAAAAAAATCCAGTGCTGGAAAAGCAAGAGCCCGAAAAGTCAGAACCTGAAGACCCAAAAAAGAAGCTGGAACAAGCGCTAGAAAAAGCGCGTCAGTCGCTTGAAAAAATTGAAAAGCTGGAGCAAAAAGCCAAGGCTGCTGAGCTTGCAAAGATATTGAAAATTCCGGTTGAAGAAGCGCTAAAACGCTTGCCACCGCCACCCCCAAGACCTGTGGAGTCAAAGGCACCATTAACCGATCAGCAGGTCGCTGCAAAAGTGGCTGACTACGAAAAACAAGCTAAGAAAATCCTGGACGGCCAGGAACAAAAGGAAGTGACGAAAACCGAAGGCACGCAAGTAGCGCAAAACCAATCTGCTAAAGATGCAAAACAAGCCAACAAGAAAACCCAAGCCGAGGAGAAGGCTAGCACCGATAGAAGCGTGAAGACGGCCAATAATAGACACTCTTCAGGTGCTGAGCGTGGTGCATCGCAAAGTACCGGCGGTATTAGTGTGGCGGGCAACGGCGCCGGACCTGGTGGCGCCCTGTCTGGTAAAGGTGTGGGCGATGCCGGTGAAGGTGCTGGTTACGATACGGGGCGCGTGGAAAATCGCGGCGTGGGCGAGCCAACGCGCGTGTATGAATCCACCATCACCACCCAAAAATTAACCAGAGAATCAGTGCGCGGGTTTGACGGCCGCATCATCGGCGTAGGTGCTGAGTTTACCAACCGCATCTATCTCAATGCGTGGTACGTCATTGGCCCGTTCGCGGTGAGCAAAACGGCCTCTGCTGAAGCGCTGCCGCCAGAGTCTGGCGTTGATCTGGATGCCGCTTATTTTGGCAAAGGTCGGCAACTGTTGCAGTGGCAATATCATGAATCCAAAAGCTATCCCTACGTGCCCCTCAATGCCGAAGGCGACGCCGTGTACTACGGTTACACCGAAATCATGCTCGATAAAGATCGTACGTTGATCGCTGATATCGGCAGCGACGATGACGCCAAAATTTGGGTCAACGATACGCTCGTGTGGCAAGGGAATAATGCGCTAAAACCATGGTATCAAAGTGGCGGATACCGCCCCCGAGAGCACGATCGCGAAACCTACAATCTCACCGAAGGCAGTATCAAATTGAATTTAAAAAAGGGTCGAAACAAAATAATGTTTCGCCTGTTTAATGGTTATGCGGATACGTTTTTTTCGATGGTGTTGAGTTCGGCGAAATAGGGCGGTTTGCCTGCGCTCAAACACCAAAAAGCATTGAAGCTCTGTTCACTCCCAAACCGTGAAAATTCCCTAACCCTACCTTGACCCCGTACCCCTCAACGCTTGCGGCGTAAAGTCGGCTGAGGTCTTTTTTAACGGCATGTAAAATACTTTTTCTTGGTTGCGTAGTCCCATCACGATATAGCGTCCATTTTGAACGTCGTGGTGCACTTCTGCCGTTGGGAAAAACGTGCTTTGGTTGTAGAGGTTAATGTTGTGCTGTTCAGCGGTGCGCCAAAGTTTGCCGGCGTTATCGTATTTGTCGGTCACTAAAATAAACCAGCTATCTTCATCAATGTAGAACACGCGTTTGGCGTACAAATGGCTGGTACCGGCTTTTAGGGTAGCTTCAACTACCCAAACACGGTGCGTTTCGTAGCGGGTGTAGTCGGGGTTGATGTGGCCTTGCTTGGCGATGTCGCTATACTTTAACGTGGGGTCTGCTAGTTTGTAAGAGTTATACGGGACGATCATTTCTTGTTTGCCGACGAGCTTCCAGTCGTAGCGATCTGGGGCACCGTTGTACATAAATTGATCATCCACAGTGCGCTGCCCGTCGCCGCCTACTAGAGGGCTATCGTAGGCAACGGCGGGGGCTAGGCGGACGCGGCGCTGGCCAGGGTTGTAAATCCAAGCTGATCGGGGGTCTTTGCTTTGGTCCACACTTTCCTGGATGAGCAACATTTCGCCTGCAAGCCTTGCCGGGCCGGTCACGGTCTGCAAATAGTTAGCGCGACGGTTGGGAATAATGTCAGTTGCGGGCATGGTTAAGTTGCCGTAGTGGAACTCTGCTTGGTATTCAAAATTGGTGGTGATGTAGTCGCCGGCGCGGGTCGGGGTAATGTGCACAAAATGCATTTCAAAGGCATCACCCCAATAGCGCAGTAGGTGATTCCAGATTGCCTCTTGTCCGGTTTTAGGTTGGGGAAATGGCAGGCCGGCGGTGCAGCCAATTACGCCATTGCCAGTGGGTGTGAGTTTTGCCTTTGGGGCGCAGTCACGGGTTTGGTCGTAGTGCTTTTGCGGATAGGAGGCGGTGCGGCGCGACTGGTACACGTTCATTTTAAAGGTCGGGTACTGTTTTAGCATCGTCATTTGTCCTGGGCTGAGCAGGTCTTTGTATTGCTCAGCATTAGCGGCAGTGATGGTATACAGCGGTTTGTCGGCAGCGAAAGGATCAGCGTAATGGCCGCCAGCTTTATGGTTTATGCCAGGGGGTACTTGTGTCAAACCGCCATCCCACGCTGGGATGCTGCCAGAAGCATTGCCAGCACGCTCAGCACCCATCGGCGTTAGTTTTGATGTGGCGCTGGTGCCTAGTTGGGCCAAATCAGCGGGTGAAATTTCGGCTTGGGCCGTTGTGCATACCAATGAAATTGACAAAGCCGCCGCCGTGACAGCCGCTACGCTTTTATAGTTAAGTAAACGTTGATGGGATAACATTGTTTTCCTCAATTTGAGATGGTGTAGAAAAGAGTAGCACAGTACTGCAGACTACACAAAACTACTGGGCTAATTTGTTCAACCATTGAGAGTTTGACACTTCGCGCGCCAGATTGGACGTTGTAGATGCCCTAAATTAGGGCATCTACAAGAGTCGCTTGGCGCTGTTTGGCTGACGTTACAAAAGAATGTGGGCCATGAAGTGGTTAAATCGCCGAAATTTGTTGTTGGGAACATGTAGTTTTGCTACACTAGGCTCACGGGCTTATGATGTAGTTTTATTACGAATTCACAGGTGCGTCAGCGCAGACTCATATCGTTGCAATGTGTCTGGCGTTGATATTTGCGCCAATCCACTCGCAATTATTCTAATTTTAAACATGAGTATGGTAGAAACTTCTCTTATCGATAGTACGTTTCCCCGATTAGTTGCCGATATCGGTGGTTCCAACGCGCGCTTTGGGTATGTGCCACGAGTTGGTGAAAAGGTGCAGCATGTGCGCACTTTAGCCGTACGAGGGTACCCATCACCAGCGGGTGCCGTGAAAATTTATTTGGATGCCCTCCGGCATGAAATGAAGAGCGCTTACCGCGCGCCCCGCCAGGCAGCGTTTGCTGTAGCGACGGCGGTGACGAGCGACCAAATTGAGCTAACAAACAGTAACTGGCGCTTTTCTTGCCAGGCGCTGCGTGCTGAGTTGCAGCTTGATCAACTTTTTGTGTTGAATGATTTTGAAGCCTTGGCGATGTCGTTGCCCTATCTTGAACCTTCGCAATTGCGAGTGTTGCATAGTGCGGGATTATTTGATGCCGCGCCGCGAGGTACGCTAGCCGTTATTGGTCCCGGAACGGGCTTAGGCGTAGCCGGTGTGGTGCAAACCCGTCACGGCTGGGTGGTATTGCCATCTGAAGGCGGGCATGTGACCATTAGTGCTGCTGACGACTATGAAACACAGCTTTTAACCTGTGCTAGGCTGAGCTGGCCACATGTTTCGGCTGAACGCTTACTATCGGGTATTGGCCTGCCGGTATTGCATCAAGCAGTGGCAACGGTACTCGGCAAAGCGGCAGATAAGCTAAACGCCGAGCAAATAATTGATCTTGGGATAAGTGAGGTAGACGCCACCTGCAGTGCGACGATCGACGCATTTTGCGGATTTTTCGGCAGCTTTGCGGGCAATGTTGCGCTCACATTGGGCGCGCGCGGTGGGGTATACATTGGCGGCGGCATTGTGCCGCGGTTGGGAGATCGCTTTTTCAAATCTCAGTTTCGGTCACGCTTTATCAATAAGGGTCGCTTAAACGAATACTTAACTGACGTGCCTTGCGCCTTGATCACCGATACTTTAGTGGCGCTGATCGGTGCTGCGATTGCGATTGACGAGCGGCGCAAGTAAGTTTTTAGCAATAATTTTAGTAGTATTGGATGGTAAATTAATGGCTGGAGATGCCCTAAAATAGGGCGTCTTCAGCCATTTTTTATACTTCCCCAGGCCAGTGGGAGCCTAGTTCTAGGTAGCGCGACTGTAACCGCACCATGACTTCAGCAGGTAATGGACCTTTTTCAACAAGCGCTAAATTATGTGCCAAATGCGTGGCTGAAGCCGTACCGACGATGGCGGAACTCACGTTTGGTGCGTAGGCAGCGAAGCGCAGCGCCACTTCATCCCAGGGCATACCGTGCAAATCATATTTTAGTGCATTCATGCGCCCCCAATAGGTTTCGCAATACTGGCCATGTGGTTGGGTAGGATGACGCCACGGCGCATTGCCCAACGCTCGTTTGCCGATGATGCCCAATCCACGGGCGTTGGCAGTTGGTAGTGTGTGCGTGGTGCTGGCTTGATCAAATATATTTACCGAGCATTCAATGCTCCCAAACCGGCCACTATCGACGGCCCACTTTAGGTCGGCATTTTCGCCTGAATAGGCAATTACTCTCAATTTACCCTCAGCGCGCGCGTTTTCAAGCGCTTCCACCACACCGTTATGAAGCATGGTGTGGCTCGGGCAAGAGTGCAGATGCACGATATCAATCACATCAGTTTTAAAGTTCTGCAACGCAAGGTGAATACCGGACTCAATACAGTCGTAAGTCCAATCGGCCGCACCGGGTACGCCGTAACCTACTTTGGTGGACAGTAAATATTCGTTGCGGCGATGCGCCACATGGCGGCCAATGCGCGCTTCAGACAAACCATAACCACGCGCGGTGTCAATTAGGTTGATACCCTCATCCAGCGCAAGATTGAGTAATGCCGCAATATCGGCTTCAGGTGTAGACGGATCGCCAATTTGACCGGCACCAAAACCAAGTGCTGAAACCATCAAGCCAGTATTGCCAAATTGTCGTTTTATCAAAATTGACTCCGTCGTGTGGTTAGGCCAAGGATTGACCGCAACTCGCAGCGCCTCCGGCTGCACAATTACGGGCTCAGAAACTATGTTGCGCCGCACCATTTTAAGGCGACTACAAAAGCGCATTTTTTATAAAGCCAAGTAGAATTTTTTGTAGTATAGCTACAAATATAGGGGTCTTCTCGGTTAAATAAATAAAAAATGGCACCAAAAACACCGAATTTAGCTAAAACACGCTAAAAAACGCTCTAAAGTGTTGTTATTTTGGTTGGAATCCGCATCTGGTGCGTTGACAGGAAACTAGTTTTATTACAAAATCATGGAAGTAATAGGTTTGCAGCAAGTGTGTTTTAACCAGTTCTGCCAAAAATTAGTGCCTCTAACACTACGAGTGCCCCAAAAAGGGGACAAACCCAAAAATATGGGTCAACCCCAGCGATGGGATCCGCTTCACAATTAATTTTACGAGGATAAGTCGATGAAAACGCCAACACATCAGATGCGGTTACAGCACGCAACCAGTGCCACCGCTGCGCGCAGTACATTTAAGCTAAACCCGCTTACCGCCGCTTGCGCAATGGCGATTTTTGCGGCTAGCGGAATGGCATATGCCCAAACCGCCACTCCGGCAACCACCGATGCAGCGAAAGTCGTGGTTCCCGCCATGACCAAAGCTGAAAAAGACAAAGCCGAAGCAGCCAAAAAAGCGGCTAATACGGTTGATACTATCGTCGTTACTGGTATTCGTCGCGGTATTGAAGCGGCTATTTCGGTAAAGCAAAACAACACGTCGATTGTTGAAGCGATTTCTGCTGAAGACATCGGCAAATTACCTGATTCCAGCATTGCCGAATCGATTGCGCGCCTGCCGGGTTTGACTGCGCAACGCGTCGCGGGTCGCGCTTCGGGCATCAATATTCGTGGTATGTCGCCTGATTTTTCCACCGCACTGTTAAACGGGCGCGAGCAAGTTAGCACTGGTGACAATCGTGGCGTTGAGTTTGACCAATATCCTTCAGAGCTTTTGAGTGGCGTAGTTGTTTATAAAACACCCGATGGCACATTGATTGGCCAAGGCCTTTCAGGAACTGTAGATCTGCAAACAGTTCGTCCACTTAACTTTTCCAAGCGCACAGTTGCTGCGAATTACCGCAAGGAAAAAACAGGGATTGACACCGACTTTACTGGAAAAGGTGACCGCTTCAACGTGTCGTACATTGATCAGTTCGCTGATCGTACTATTGGTGTTGCGCTGGGCTTTGCGCGCTTGAAATCAGACGCCGGTGCGGCGCGTAGCGAAACCTACGGATCAGACTCGACCTTTAAAGTAAATGGTGTGGACGTTAACATTAACAACGGCTTCAAGTTGTTTAACGACCAAAGCGATCAAACTCGCGACGGCACAATGGGCGTATTGGAATACAAGCCAAACAAAGATTTTCATTCTGTCGTTGATGTGTATTACTCCAAGTTTGACAAAGACTTAGTCAAACGTGGCTTGGAGATCCAAGTGAACGATAGCTGGAAAGGCGGCGATTTATCCTACCAGGCCGCAGCGCTCGCTCCCGGTGCTGTGGTTCAGAACGGCCGCCTTATCAGTGGCACGTGGCTCAACGTAAATCCGCTTTCCCGTACTATTTGGGAACCGCGTAAAGACGAGTTAAGCTCACTTGGTTGGAATACCAAGTTTAAGTTTGATGACAAATGGGGCGGTATAGTTGATCTTAGCCAGTCTAGCGCCAAACGGACTGAGCGTATTACTGAGATGGAAGCAGGTGTCTACGACACAGCGCGTAACCGTCCATTGCCTGGAACCGTTACCGTCGGTAACTTTAACCAAATCACTGCACTTCAGTATGATCACGGCAATCCTGCAATCGTTCGCCTTACCGATCCTGAATCATGGGGCCAAAATGGTTACGATAAAGTCATCACGACCGACGATAAAATCAAGGCGCTGCGTCTTACTGCAACCTATGAGCTAGATACTTTCATCAACAGGTTAAATTTTGGCTTCAACGCAACCGACCGCAAAAAAACTAAAGACGCAGCAGAGTCATTCTTGCGCTTGGCTGGCGGTACAAGTTCTAGTGGCCCGCTACCATCAGGTACCGGCACGGTAGCCGTCGGCGGTTCCCCTTTCAACTCGATTTCGTTTAAGCCTCAGGATGTGTTTCCGGGTGCCTATCGCGTCGAATCAAACGTGAACGGCGATATTCTGCAAAAGGGTTGGCAAGTTAGCGAAAAAACTAACACGATGTTTGTTAAGGCTGATATCGATACCGAAATCAGCGGCATGGCGTTGCGTGGCAATTTAAACATCCAGGTAATTAACACCGATCAAAACTCAACCGCAGCTTCGATTAATAACACCACACAGTCAGACTTCTCATTGGTCACACGCGGCAAGAAGTACACTGACTATCTGCCAAGCATGAACTTGAGTCTTGATCTAGGCAATGAGCAAACACTACGTGTAGGTGTGGCGCGTGTAATGGCGCGGGCACGGATGGATCAGCTTAGCGCGTTCCAACGTACTGAGATCAACCAAGGCAAATGGAGTGGTAGCGGTGGTAATCCCTTGTTGGATCCATTCCGTGCTGATGCACTCGATCTTTCTTATGAAAAATACTTCGGTACAAAGGGCTATATTTCGGCGGCTTTTTTCTACAAAAACTTGAAGACCTATATTTTTGATTTTAAGGATTCAGCGTTCGACTTCAGTGGCCTACCTGATCTTAAGGGCAGCGGTACTCGCCCAGTAACCCAACTTGGTAGCTACACGCAGCCACGTAATGGTAGTGGCGGTCGCATCAATGGTATTGAGCTAGCCGTTTCAGTACCTTTGAATTTAGTTACGCCGGTGTTGGATGGTTTCGGTGCGGTAGCGAGCTATTCCGATACAAGCAGCGCAATTAAGCCGTTCGGTGATGGTGACGTCCGTCCGCTACCTGGCCTCTCGAAGAAGGTATCGACTATCACCGCCTACTACGAAAAATATGGCTTCTCAGCTCGTATTGCGCAGCGTTCGCGCTCTGACTTTATCGGTGAAATTGAAGGCTTTGGCGCAAACCGTGAGTACAAGTACATCAAGGGCGAGTCAGTTACCGATGTGCAGTTTGGCTACGAATTTCAGGAAGGCATGTTCAAAGGGTTATCGGTATTGCTACAAATCAATAACTTGAATAATGCCAAGTACGAAGAATTCAACCGAGCAGCAGATGGTACGGCAACGATTACTAAGACCGACAAGTATGGCAAGACAATGCTGATGGGCTTGACTTACAAGTTCTAAAGTCATGTTCTAGCGGCAACTGAACCCCGTTGACCACCGGTCAGCGGGGTTTTTTATTTAAGTTTAATGTCCTCTGTGTCATCATACTCAACATCGATGGATACCTCTTTGCAGAATGCTAAAAACGATATGAATACGTCACAAATCAAGAACATTGTTATTGCTGGTGGCGGCACCGCTGGCTGGATGACTGCGGCGGCGCTGGCAAAGGTGCTGACTGGCGCTTGGAACATTACGCTTGTGGAATCCGAAGAAATTGGTATCGTCGGCGTCGGCGAGGCAACGATTCCGCTAATCAATATCTATAACGCCGCGCTTGAAATTGATGAGAATGAGTTCATGCGCGAAACCAGCGCCACATTCAAGCTTGGCATAGAGTTCGTCAATTGGGGCAGTATTGGCGAATCATACATCCACGGGTTTGGGCCGTTAGGTCCCGATATTGGCATCACCAAATTTCATCAATATTGGCTAAAATTACGCCAATCGGGTGAAGCGGCATCACTTGAAAATTACTCAATCAATATTCTTGCCGCCCGCGCGAACAAGTTCATGCGCGCCCGCAAGGATATGGGCAACACACCTCTGGCCGAGATCGCCCACGCGTTTCATTTTGATGCCGGCCTTTACTCGCAATACCTCCGCCGATATGCTGAAGCGCGCAAGGTGAAACGGATTGAAGGCAAGATCAAAGCGGCCACCACGCGTGCCGATAATGGTTTCATTGATGCGATTGTTTTGGAAGACGGCACGCGCATTGAAGGCGATTTGTTTATTGATTGCACTGGCTTTCGTGGCGTTCTAATTGAGCAAACGCTTAAGACGGGCTACGAAGACTGGTCGCACTGGCTGCCGTGTGATCGCGCGCTTGCCGTGCCGTGTGAATCCGTGCCGGTACTGACGCCATATACGCGCGCCACCGCCCGGTCGGCGGGATGGCAATGGCGCATCCCCTTGCAGCACCGCACCGGCAACGGGCATGTCTATTGCAGCAGCTTTGTTTCCGACGAGGCGGCGGCCGAAACGCTTTTGAGTAACCTCGACGGCAAGCCACTTGCTGACCCACGACCCTTGCGATTTGTAACAGGTAAACGCAAAAAAATTTGGAACAAAAACTGTATCGCTATTGGTTTGGCTAGTGGCTTTATGGAGCCGCTGGAATCCACTAGTATCCATCTAATCCAATCTACTATCGCGCGATTGGCTGCCTTTTTCCCTGATCAGTCATTTAACCAAGCAGACACGGACGAATTTAATCGCCAAGCTGATTTTGAGTTCGAGCGTATTCGTGATTTCCTCATTCTTCACTATAAAGCCACCACGCGTAACGACAGCGAGTTCTGGAATTATTGTCGCACTATGTCCATTCCTGACACGCTGCAGGCGAAGATAGATTTGTTCGCCCATAGCGGCCGAGTTTTTCGTGAGGCCAATGAAATGTTTTCCGAAGTTAGTTGGGTGGAAGTTATGCTCGGACAACAGATCATGCCACGCAGTTATCACCCGTTGGTTGACTCCCTTGAAAAATCAAAGATCGTCGACTTCTTAAAAGGAGTAGAAGCCACAATGAAGCGCTGTGTGGATGTCATGCCCACGCATCTGGAGCACGTTAACGAGCAGTGCCGCGCACCGCAAAGCGTGTTTCCGCGTTAATCAACACCAACAGGTATGTTTAATCCCAACGCCCGATTTTCAGTAGTTAGTATCACGCAAGAGCATGCTTGCTATGTCGTGGATGACGCACTGCTTTATCCTGAAAGTTGGCTCGAGTACGCCGAAGCGCATCACGATGAATTCGCGGCGGCGGCTCATAACGCATACCCAGGTATCGAGCTCGCATTGCCTGAGCGCATTTCAGCGATGCTCGAAGATTTTTTTCGACTACATATCCGTCGCAAACTTGGCGCGCGACGCACGCTAGATTTGCATAGCCGATTATCGATGGCGACCCTGCAAGCAGATTCCTTGTCGCCCATCCAGTGGCTTTGCCACCGGGATCGCCTCGGGGCGCCCGATACGCAAATGGCTGCGGCTTCGGTGCTGTACTTGTTTGATGATGTGCGCTTAGGTGGTACCAGTTTTTATGTACCCAAGCGAGACATACCGGATACCGAAGCGTTAATGCGGCTGGTAGGCAGCGCATCGCGCGACGAGGTTCTCGCAAAGACCACCATCGCACCCGGCTATTTGCTAGACTCTAACGACTACTTTGAGCGCGTCTGCACCGTGCCAGCAAAGTGGAACCGTATCATTTTCTACAATGGCAGTTTGTTTCACTCGCCCGATCTTCGTCATCCCGACGCGCTCAGCGACGATCCCCGTAAAGGGCGCCTTACACTGAACAGTTTCTACACTTGCAGCCGTACGGCGACGTAGCGGCTGAATCATGAAATTATCAATTGCAGGTAGCGCCGACGTCTCTCGAAGCGCGTAGGCGTAATGCCAATCCATCAAGCTTTATAGATCACAACTGCAGAGCGGCATAGTCTATTTTTGCGTTAGATTAAATGCGTGAAGATGCACTAAAATAGGGCATCTTCACGGTGTTAAAGAAGTGCTAGTGACTAGCGGTGCACAATCAGCGTAGTGACGATTGCGCTGGGTGGTTGCAAAATGCATTTGTCAGCGTCTTGCGCACGCATCGTCAATGAATAACTTTTTAGGAACCCACATGATGTCATTGCAACGCGAAACCCTAGACGCGCTAAAACAAAATCAAGATGTGGTGGAAGTCTATCGCGATGGCATCGGCGCAGATTCCTTGCAGGGAGTGATCACCGCCACACCGATGATTTCATTTATATGAGTTTAATCTCCGACGCAGGGCTACCGAACGGCGTCACGATTATTTTTGCTAACGACATTACCCGTATCCGCTGGGAGGGTAATGCGTGCGCGTGCATCCAAGAGTTAATGCAAGCTAAAGGCTGTGTGCTGCTCAAACCAGTGCTGGATTAAACGTCATTAGAAGCGGTGCTGCAGTCGGTGCAACGGTGCTTTGGCTAGGTGAATGTTCTGACGGAGAAAACGGCTAGCGATATTTTTTTATCGGCGAGATAGAAAAAATAGATGAGGATTCTATGGACTTACATGGCTACGGCACCATGAGGAGTCGCGATAGAAATCGGATGTTGTTGTCGCTGAGCGAGATCACGCGGGTCGATGCTGAGGCGTAGTATGAGATGGATATTAAGTCGCTGATGACGGTGCGGAAGTAGGGGAGCTAATGTCGTTTCTAAATCAAGAGTGCCATTGCCTGTACCTTACAAAATATCAGATATCGTCATTCCAGCGAAGGCTGGAAGCCAGTCCTTCGTATGACTAATTACCCGCCGTAGCTCATTCCAGCACTGGCTCGCTTGCTTGCCCCTTAGTGCTAGCGGCCGCACTTCCTGCGCCTTTACTTATTCCTATTATGCCGTCCAGCACCGACTGCGCCGCCTTGTAATTTGCGCTCGCCGGGCCCCGCATGTTGTCGGCTAGCTTTAGGGCTATTTGCGCGTATTCACTGGCTTTGGCGCGGTGTTGAGCGGGTGTTAAACCTGTATCTGCATGCGTAGCAAGGTTCCATGCCTTTGCGAGCGCCAACCTTGTATTGTATTGAACGCCCAGTGACACCTGCTGATCTAGCCCTACGATTTTTTCTAATGTTTTTATAGCTCGCGCCGTTTTATTTTCGGCCAAGTCAATGTCAGCATCGGTTTTCAAGGTGCGCAGCATGAGTTCATCGTTTCCGGTAGTGTCCCCCGCATCCGCACGTAGCTTTACTTGCATCGCTAAACTGCGTGCAGCGAATTCACGTGCTGCGGGTATTGCTGTCGCCGCCAATTGCACTTGGGCAATGCGCAATAATCCCCGTGCCGAATCGCTATTCATTTTTCCTTGCTCGTCTGCATAGAGCTTCACGGCACGATTAAGTTGAATAATGGCGTCATCAAATTGCCGGCGCGCTTCCGCTAAGGTCGCCCGTTGCGCCGCGATGGTGGCCAAAATACCGCCTGTGGTTCGATATTTGATGGCGATGGATTCTGCCTTGAGATATTGATGATGCGCATCGTCAAACCGTTTAATGTCGCGTAAAAATGTAGCGTAGTTACTGATTACTGCAACTATCGTCGTGTTTTCTGCGCCCAGCATGTTTTCCATGCGGGCTATCGTTTTGAGATACAGTGCTTCGGCTTCCGCATTTTTACCTAGTTGTCTCAAGGTGGTGGCGAGTCCGTTGGCTGTGGCAGCTACGGCACTTTCATCAACGGGACTGCGTTGTTCGCGTATTTGCAGCTCTGCTCTAAACGCACTTTCCGCACCTCTGTAGTTGTTCAAATGGTATTGGTTGTAGGCTGCGTTGTGGCGAAATGAGGAATAGCCGAATGACTTGCTTAAGTCTTCAGAGCTTGCCGCATAAAGCGCTGTCACCTCAGCTACAACTTGTGCTGCCTCGCGGTAACGGGCTTGACGCTGCAGCGCGACGATGAGGGCGTTTGCCGAATAGGCATACACTAAGGGTGAGGTAAGCTTATCCTTACTTGCTAATTGTACGGCTTGCTGTGCCAGCGCAAGCGCATGGACGTTGTTCTCGATTGCAATGTGCGTGGATGCATCGCTTAGTGTTTGGATGCGCAAGGCGCAATATTTGTCGCCATATGTAGCGTAAGCATCTGCGGCGCGCAGACTATATTGTGCACTTTGTTTTCTATCGCCTAGGTTGAAATGGATAGTTGCGAGCGACCGAAATAATCGTGCTTGAATTATTGGTTCCACGTCTTTGAGCGTGGCAAGTTGTTGCTCCGCGCGTACTATCACATCACGTGCGCTGGCGGTACGGCTCCCGCCTTTTGATGGGTTCACGCCATCGAAAATAGAGACTAAAAAGTTGTTTACCGTCTCCGTTGATTTTTGTGCTTTGACTACATTGTCGCGTTCTTCGAGCGCTTGTTGCATAGATTGCTCGGCAGCGGCTTTGGCGACTAGCGCTAATTTTTGTGCAGAGAATGCCTGTTTACGGGCTTCTTCAGCCACATCGCGTTGTGCTAGGGTTTCTTTATTGGCTACTAGGCTGGCTTGTTGTGCGGCCTCTGCCAATCTTTTTGCTTCTACCGCCGTTTGCCGTTCGGCTTGCGCTACCGCGCGCTCTGTTTGCGCAATAGCGCGCTCGGCGTCGGCTTTTTTGCGTTCAGTTTCGGCGTTCGCAGCTTGCTGTTCAGCGCGATTTTTTTCGATAAATACTTTGGCTGTAAAGCCACTTACCATTGTTAAAAATAGTAATCCCGCCGCCGCTTTTAACCAGTGCTGGCTAAACCATTTACGGCTTTGATAACCCGGCACGATGGCCGCTGCATCAACCCGTGCGCCGCGTAAAAGGTTAGCAATATCGGATGCTAATGTTTGCGCGCTGCCATAGCGTGCAGCGGGAATTTCCGCGCAGGCTTTGGCAATCACGGCATGGAGTTCTTGGAGCTGTAACTTCTTTTTGCTGCTTGCATTGTTGCTCGCAAACGCGGGATCAAGCGCGCACAAGTCTTCTATCACGCGTCCCAAGCTGTAAATATCGGTAGCCGTGGTGATGGGCTTGTTGGCGATTTGCTCTGGGCTGGCGTAGCGCGGCGTGTAGGCTACGGAAATTTGCCCGCGCATGGTGGTTTGGGTAAAGTGGGCTGTTTGCGCGGAAGCGTTTGTTTGGCTGTTTGCAGGTGCCGCCTCGTCCGCCTCATCATCAAATTGCGGTGGAAATATATCGGCTTCACCGATTAAATTGGCGATACCAAAATCAAGCAGAGAAGGCCGTCCTGCTTGGCTCACCACGATATTGGATGGTTTAATATCGCAGTGGATAATTAGCCGCTGATGGGCGATAGCCACGGCATCGCAGATGGGTAAAATTAGCTCTAGAATTTGGATAAAATTTAAGTGCTTAGTTTGGCAATAGTCATCTATTGGCAAGCCTTTAATGTACTCCAGCACCAAATAAGGCTGCCCATTTGGGGTGGCACCGCCGTCGAATAGTCGCGCAATATTGGGGTGCGTAAGGCCTGCCAAAATTTGTCGCTCTTGCGCAAGGCGTGCTTTGGCAGCGGTTGTTGGTAGGCCGTGCATTACTTTTACGGCCACAGTTTGCTGAAAATGGCCGTCCGAACGCTCGGCTAAAAAAACCGACCCCATGCCACCCTGACCAATTTTTTCAATGAGTTTCCACGCGTCTAAGGTGTCTCCAACATCAAGCTCATTGCTTAAACTCGCGCTCAAACCATCTACGCCAGCGGCAACAGCTTTGGCCATGTGGGGGTTATAGTCGCAAGCGTGATCGCATAAGCGCAACACTTTGGAAATGAGCGCGGTATCTTGCGAGAGCGCTTCTAACGCGGCGCGTTGCTCGCCTTTAGGCAGATGGGTAACAGCGTCAAATAATTCGCGTAGGGTGTGGGGCATAATTTGGGGCACAGTCGGCTCTAGTGTCGATACCAAGTGCGACGTTGGCTAAAGTTATGCATCATCAAGACTTTCCATCGCAAACGCATGCCCAAAGCGCAAGTCGGCGTCAACGGTGAATAGTGAAACACTGAGCAGCTTGGCGATGTCGGCACGCTTCATGCCGGCAAAGTAGGTAAGGTGCATCACCTGGGCGCAACGCGGATCAATTTCATCCAGTTGGTTGAATGCGGCGTCGAGCGCAATAAGTTCATAGGTGATGTCTGGCGCGGCGACGTTGGCATCCGTCAAGGTGATGCGAATTAAATCACCGCCGTGTTTGTCGGCTAACTTAGTGCGGGCGTGATCAATAAGTAGGGAGCGCATTTTTAGCGACATCGTGGCGAGAAAATGATCGGTGTTTTTGATAGCGGCGTGCGATTCGCCGATGTAAATGATCGCATCATGGAGAAGGTCGGTGGGCGAAAGTGAATTGGCACCGCTTTCGCGCAAACGCTCGCTTGCGAGCCGCCGTAGTTGTTCGTAGCAAGCATCTATGAGCGCGTGAAACGCGCTATCTTGCAAGCCGTGATGCGACGTCTGCCATGCATCCAGCATGGTTGTAAGTGAGTTTTTGAGTTGCGGTGATCTTGCGCTCATCGTCGTAGTTTTCGGTTTTCGGTAGTCCGTGAAAGTCATGCGAGAAGGTGTAGATCTTCGTCTGTTTCTTGCGATTCATGCTTTGAGCGGCACCCTCAGTTGCAAGCTACGGACAACACAATTCTCGCCCGCCATGAAGCTTGTTGCAGCGATAACTTTATCATAGCCAACTGCCAATCAGTCTATAAATTTTAGCGCGACGCTATGTAACCGTGCCCGAAGCACATTGACAAATACCCTGAAGGTGCCCTATTTACAGTCATTTGCAAGGCATATCTCAATACTGAGATCGCTTAGCAATGTGCTCAATCGCACTTTAGCGACTAATTGAGCCAGCTCACCGCGCCATAAATGCATCAACGAAATATTTATTTTCGCTTCGACCTGTTTTTCGTCTTTCTATTCCGTTTACTTAATTGAGGGAGTATTTTTCTCTATTTTGTCTCATGCCCCCAGATCACTTTTGCAGTGTCCAAGTTATCCAAGGAGTCCAAAATGCAGCTCTTAAAACGAATCAATACCCTCACGATACAGTTTTGTGTTGTGGCACTTTGCCTGCCCATGTGGGTGGGTGCACAAAACGCCAGTGCTATTTCATAGCGTGACCGCGGCACCGTAAGTTTTTGCTGAACAAGCTCTAGGCAAATTAAAGATGCGGAAACTGGCAGTTTCCGCGTCCTTTAGTGTTGTTACTGCCCCTTGCTTTTCCATCTCTTGAACCAACCAACTTTAGAAAGTAAAAACCATGAACATAAATTTTAAATCGATTGTTGCCGCGGCCGCCTTTGCCTGTATCTCAGTGGTTGCAAGTGCCCAGTTCAAAATGGATAGCAATGGCAAAACACTTAGCAATGCCAATGGCGTGACAGTAGGGAAAATTGATAGTGATGGTAAAACCGTGAGCAACGCGGGCGGGGTAACACTCGGCAAAGTTGGCAGTGATGGCAAAACCATTAGCAATAAAAACGGTGTTACGGTGGTGAAGATTTCTGGCAGTTCGATCACTAACGCGGGTGGCGGCACTATCGGCTCGATGAATGATGTCACTAAGACGATCAAAGGCGCAAGAGCAGAACCAATTTATGTGGCGCTATGGTGGTTTGTGGTGAAGGGAAATAAATAAGCATGAAAACTTTCATCGCTACCATCAGCGTTTTTTGCCTACTGAGTTTGATCGGCATCACCAATGCATTGGCGCAAGACCCTAGCTACGCTGGCCCGGCAAAAATGGAAGTAAGATCCTTTTGGCGGCAGGCAGCCATTTTCCAAGGTGGTAGGGGTTCACCTACTACCTTAAGCAATATGGCAAAAGCACTTGCAGCGATCAAGCAAAAAGATCCGTCTTACGATACGGCCGCTATGGATGAAGCGATTAACGGCGGCCAGGTCAAGGTGGATAAAATTAGTAGCGACCAATCGGCGAAGAAGCAACAGCAGGTCGACAACATGAAAAACAACAGCGATAAATCATGGGCGAAGATAAATGCCGATAAGATTTTGGAGTATTTGTTTAATCAAAGCCTCACCACGGGAAGCCCCACTTCAGCAAAGATAGAAGCCGCACTAGCGGAATACAACGCTAAAGCTGCTGAATTGCTGGCGATGGATTTTGGTGCACGTGACCGTTCCAATCAAAGCCTTAAAATGGTTTTTGCACGGTTGGACAGTAGAGTCGTCGGCGGGACAGGCGCTAAAGGTGTTGAGGTTAAAGGCACTTCGCCGCAAGACGAAAATGAAATACTGGGTGATGCCAGCGCAGAGCGGGTAAAACTCTTTTTCGTCAGAATGCAATTGGGACAGGCCAAGTGGGATGCAGCGCGTAAATTATTCCCCGGCGAAACCGGCTACGAAAAAATGTATCAGTTAAAAACCGCTGAAATCGCTAAATATGGCTCGGTTGAAGACTTGCAAAAGAACATTCAGAAAAGCAATGCCGAGGAAATTAAAAACAGAAGACTGCCTGCACCTGCAATGGTGGATGGTGCGACAGAAAAATTGTTTATCGACGCCTTCAATAAATATTTAAGTGATGAGATGAAAGGTAAAGCCTACAAAGCGATCCTGAGAACAAAAGATTGGGGCGTAATTAGGCACCAAATTTCAGGTGTGGTGTTGGGCCGAAACAGAATGGCGGCCGTCGCCTTCAAGGGTAACGACGGCAAGTGCTACGTTAAGTTGGGAATTATCGTGGAACAACAATACATCGGTAGTACGTTCCAGGGTGGCAAAGCCGTTGATGCTCGATATGGCGGTGGCGAATTACCCTGCGAATTTGCTAAATGAGGTTTGCTGATCCGAAACCACTTGAGCTCGATTCATCTTTAAAATCAACCGTTAACGCGCTGGGTGCCACTAAATGAAAAAAACATTGAGTCAAAAAATCAAAATAGGTTTATACACATTTAGTGGCATCGTACTTCTGGCGGTGATTGCCATCGTGGTAAAAGTGAAGATGGACAGCGCCTATTTGCTCAAAAATGGCGTACGCGCAAAAGGCGCTGTGATGTATAAAAGTGAAAGCTCGTCGAGTAATCGAAAAGGCACCAAAAGCAATTACACGATGGACCTCAGCTTGTTTATTGACACGGCAAGCACTGCGGCAGCTAAGGCTAAACCCGATGCCAAACCAGAAACCTTTGACGCCAAAATGGACGCCCTGTTAGCAGCATCTAAAATGCGGATGAAAAACCAATTTCAAGAAGGTTATGCAAAAGTAAGCATAGGAGTATCGGGTAGCAGTTTCAGAAAATACTCGCTGGGGCAAGTTGTCGATGTCGTCCACCTAAAGGATGATCCAAGCTCAGCCAGGCTGGTAGAAGATATTGACTAGTTTGATTCAATAAGAGATTTACTGTCCGCTAGTATGCCTGTAGATGCCCTAATATAGCGCATCTACAGGCATCTTTATTTATCCGCAAACACCACTACGGATGGAATCGAGCGCTGCACGCCATCACTGGGTTTGTTGGCCACCACGCCATTTATTACCATGGCGCTTGATCCGCCGCCGTCTAAGTTAATCGCATCGATAGCACCAAGACTTAGCAAAATATCGGCTAATTCATTGAGCGTGACGCCGCGGCTTAGCGTGCTGCGGCCGTCGATTAGTAAGAATAAAATTTTGCCATCAGCCAGTTTAGCAATGGCGCTGCGGGGCGCCTCACCATTACCGTTAATGCCACTTGCCGCATCAAAATTTTCTTCTACTTGGGTGATGAGTTTGCTGCGGTTTTTTAGCAGCATCGGGCCGCCGCCGATGGCTTTTACCGGCGTCCATGTTTGGCCACCGGGTGGGAAAGTGGCGTCGGGTAATTGTAGTGGCGTTTTCGTGGAGTCATTGGGCGCGGGCAGGGGATAGCGGGTGAGGGTGTTAGCGGCACCAATTGGGTAGGTCCAAGTAGCAATGCTTTCGCCATCGCCATTGGTACCGAAAGCGGCGCGGGTGGGGAAGTAGGTTTGCCCATTGCGCGTGAGTTGCTTCACGCCGGTAGCGGCCACGGCGCTATTTTTTACCACGATGCTAAAACTCTGGTTAATTGAAGACGCCCCAAAATAGCCGCCGTTCATCACTACCCATGCTTTTTTGGCCTCAGTTTGCGCAAACTCAAGCGGCGTTTTGCTGCCAGGGGCGACGGATGCCACATTCCACTGCGTGCTAGTTGCCGTGGTGGGGTCGAGCGTTGCATAGACCGCCTGTAAACCGCGACCCGAGCCGCGATACGCTTCAATGCCTTGAGGTAAACCGACGTTAAGATCGGGTGACTTAACCCATTCCAAGGTGGTTGTAGTTGGGGCGATGGTGCTCCACAATTGACGGGTTACGCGCTTAAAGCCATTCACCCCATTGATTGAATACGCAATGGTGCCGTTGTTGATATCGGTAAAAGTGGCGGTAATTGCGCCCACGCGTTTTAAATCAGCGGGATCCAGCGCTACCCATGGTTTAGTGGGTGAGGTGCCTTTGGCAATAGCGTAAAAATCACCGGTGCAGCCGTCGTTGGCGACGTTGCAGTTTGACGCCACATACCAAGTGGGCAGTCCTGCGCTGTCGTAGGTGAACATGGTGGCAAAAATGATGTTGAACTGTTGGGTAAAGGTGATGCCCCAGCCGGACTCATCGATGTTGTACCAAATACCGCTCAAGGTGCTTGTGTTGTTCGGGTTTTGGTCGATGACATAAGCGGCTTGCGTTGGAGGTGGAACCAGCGCCAGGAGGATCAAAGCCGTCGCAGAAATGAGTTTGGCAAGCAGTTGTCGCATTGGTATACTCCGAATTTAAGGACGAAAAAACGCCTTGGAACGTAGCAGTCTACCGTACATACCAATGTAATACCAAAAAAATTGAGAGTGCCTGAAAGTGCCCTATTTTAGGGCGCCTTCAGCAACTACAGAGGGTGCAGAAATTAACCGCGTGCGCTTGTTGCGCGGGGTTTGCGGGCCGCAGGTTTGGCCGGTGCTGTTTTTTTAGTCTTAGCAGCGGTGGCGCGTGGCGTGACTTTTTTTGCCTTGGGTTTAGCGGCGCTTTCAGTTTCGCCACCATCCACGCCAAACGAGCTAGCAGCTTGTTTTAGCGCGCTCATCAATTGCTCACCCCACACGCTGGGGTTCGCCATTTTTGCGGCTTGTTGCAATAGTGTTTCGCCATCTGGTGCGGGTGATTCTGCTTCGCCAGCACCTAAGCCAAAATCAGCGGCTTTTTTCTGGGCTTTTTCAAGCATTGAAAGTTGAAACTCCAGCGCTTTTACCGAGGCATCGAGCACGCCCAAGCTGGTTTGCAGCCACGTGCGCACGGTTTCTAGTTCGCCAATTTTTTTAGTAATGGCGTCTTTATCTAGCGGTGAAAAAAACAAATTCTGAAACGGTAAACCTCCCGGGTTGGCCATTTTTGCAAACATGTCAAAGTAGTTTGCTTTATCAGAATCTGCCATTATTTTTCTCCAAAGTTTTGTTATTTTTTAGCGGCCGCCTTCTCGTATTTTGCAATAAAAGCAGCCACTTGGGGATAAATAATTTCGCGATACTTTCTGCCACTAAATATTCCGTAATGGCCTACGCCAGGTGCAATTAGGTGATCTTTACGCGTTGCTGGCACGCCTGCGCACAAGTCGTGCGCGGCCTGCGTTTGGCCGCTGCCAGAAATATCGTCCAGCTCGCCTTCAATGGTGTGTAGAGCGGTAGTTTTAATTGCTGCAGGTTCCACTAATCTACCGGCAACTTCTAAGGTGCCGCGTGCCAAGCTTTGGTCTTGAAACACGCGTACGATGGTGTCCAAGTAATACTGGGCTGGTAGATCCATTACCGCATTGTATTCGTCATAAAATTTGCGATGTGACTCGGCACTTTCGCCGTCGCCTTTGACCAAATCTTTATAATAGTCTTGATGCGACTCAAGGTGTTTTTCAGGGTTCATTGCCACGAAACCGGCAAGCTGCAGAAAGCCCGGGTACACGCGACGCATCGCGCCTGGGTATTTTAGCGGCACGCGCTGGATGACGTTTTGTTCAAACCAAATTAGCGGCCGTTTAGTCGCAAAATCATTTACAGATGTTGGGCTGCGGCGCGTATCAATCGGCCCGCCCATCATCGTCATCGTCAGCGGCGTGGTTTGCTTTTCTTGCGCCATGAGTGAAACTGCGGCCAGCACCGGCACCGTTGGCTGGCACACCGAAACAATATGAATATTTTTACCCGCTTTTTGCTGCAAATGGGCAATAAATTCGCACACGTAGGCGACGTAATCGTCAAAACTAAACTCGCCAACACTCAAGGGAATATCGCGGGCGTCTTTCCAATCGGTAATGTACACATCATGTTCCGGCAACATGGTACGCACGGTATCACGCAGTAACGTCGCAAAATGGCCAGAAAGAGGCGCAAACACAATCACTTTGGGCTGGTTTTTGCCTGTAGCACCTTTGTCAAAATGCAGCAAATTGCAAAACGGCTTCGCCAAACTGACTACTTCAGTGATGGCCGTTTCCTTGTTTTTTACAAGCACGGTCGGAATGTCGAAATCTGGACGGCCATAGCGGTGCGTCATCCGCAGCATTAAATCTAGCCCTGCAACCATGTGCTTGCCCGCAGGCATGTAGTGCACTGGCGAAAACGGGCTTTTGAATACTTCAGAGCCGGCTTGGGCAAGAAAGCGCCACGGTTCCATCACAGCGCGCTGTAGTTCATGTACACGATAGAGCATTTGGGCACTTTCAGTAAAAAAGAGTTGTACGGCAAAACTTATATTACTGCACTGCACCATTTTTGCACGGCTCAATTGCAAAATCGTCGGAAAACTATTGTGTACGGGCTTCGATAAAGCGGCGTTAAGGCGTAATTAATCAGCAGTTAACGCTAAAACACCTTGCCGCAGACGGTTTTCAGCGCGTGCAACCGGGTGTTAGTCCTGCTATGTCACAAAATTTGAATTGCCACGTATTGCCACATGTTGCCATATGGGTCAAAACGCAAAACCTATGCGCCACATGCACAATCTACGCGCTCGCGCGATGCCGTAGCCCGGCTCTCGCGGCTTTTTGCGATAGCCGGGGTCGGTGGTTACTCATCGAGGTTACACATCGTTAGCCACCGACCCAGCTGTCGCACAAAGCCGCGACAGCTGGGCTACGTGAGTGCATTTTTGCGCAAGAGCACAGGTAAATCAAAAATTATAGTTGAATTAGAAATAGGGTTAGCGTGCGCTTATTTTTTTACGACCTAATATGACTAGGTTAACTTAAGCCGACGTCGGCACCTCTTCTGTACCGTCCGGTCGCCGCGCAAAGCGGCCGCGTTCGCGCAAGTGTGTAGGTGCTGCCCCCGCCCAAGGCCAACCGCCAAATTGGGTGCGTTGGTAATCGCTCATTGCCTGCTTAATTTCAGCCTGCGTGTTCATCACAAATGGCCCGTATTGCGCCACTGGCTCGCCAATGGGGCGGCCTTGCAGCAATAAAAATTCGGCTTCTGCATCGCCGTTGGTAATAGTTACACCAGCATTGCCACGCAGCTCGATTGACGTACGCTGTTTGATCTCTTTACCCGCTATTTCAATGGCGCCTCCGCTAAAAAAGTACAGCTTGCGACGGGTATTTTTGCCCACGGCGGCAGGCAAAGTCCAATGCGCGCCTGGCGCCATGCGAATTGTCCAAATTGCAATATCGGCGTCCGCGTGCGCCGCCCAAGAATCAGGCGGAGATTTTAATGGCAGTAGCAGTGGCAGGGCGCTATCTTTCAATGGCAACGCGCCCGCGATTACGGTCACCTCTGTGCGCCGCTCGCGGGTATCTACAGCCACATGGCGCGGAATGCTCTCAGCCCACAGCATCGTAAAATGCGGCGGCACCATTTTGCTTTTAGCCGGTAAATTAAGCCAAATTTGAAACAGCTCAAGCGGATTGGGCGTCGTTTCACTCAGCAGCGGAAACATTTCGCAATGCACAATGCCACGCCCTGCAGTTAGCCATTGCACATCCCCGCCTGCAGCATTGCCGCCAAACCGCGCCGTAGCACCCAAAGAATCGGAATGGTCAATCAGGCCACGCCGTACAATCGTTACTGTTTCAAATCCCCGATGCGGATGCGCCGGAAAACCCGGCACGCCTGAGTCAACTCCGCCGTGATACATGCTGAAGCCATCTTTATTGCTAAAATCTTGCCCAATTTGTCGCCCAGCGCGCGCGGTGGCGGGCAACGCCATTTGCGCATCGCCAGCGGGATAAGCATCATTGTGATGCACGCAAAACAAGAAGGGATCAAGCACATCCCACTGAAAGCCCAGGGGATTGGTTTGGATGATGGGCATGGATTTGAGCCTTAGAAGAAGTGGTGAGAGCTTAAACCTAGAAACAGCGGTTGAGCGCTCGAATTGCTCGGAGAAGCCAGTGTTTATTGGTGTATCCGGGTTTCTATGCGCTCACCGGTTGGGTGAGCGCGCTACGCACATGATTGCACAATTTTGAGCCTCCCTAGCCGCGTTACTCCTCTTAGCAAGGGTGGAGCCTGCATCGTCGTCGCGCTTAGCTCAAGAAGTCCCAAAATCGTACACTCATATGCGTCCAATTGCCGTTTCTAGGTTAAATGAAATTAGGCGGCTTGCGAAAAACACGGTGAGCACTTATTATGTACAAATTAATTGTACATAAAACTATGTAAATGTCCATGACAACCTCTATCGCTCAAACCCGTCAGCATCTATCAGCAATAATCGAAGCGGCGCAATACGCGCCGCAGATGATCACCAAACACAATGCACCCGTGGCGGTGATGGTGTCACCTGCATTTTTTAATGCTTGCGCACCTGCCGTGCCGCCTGTCAAAGCGCGCTTTTACGAGCGCCTGCAAGATTTGCGCGCGCAACACGCGCCAAGCGATGATGCGGGGTTGCCAACCGATGATAAAAGCACGGCAGCATGGCGGCGCAATAATCCTTTTGCAGACGCTACCGAGCCTAACGCTTAATGGCAACTACGAAGGCAACCACCAAAGCCAGAGCCAAGGCAACATTACGTGGCGGCAAAAGTAGCACGATCAAAGCCGTCGCATCACTCGCAGCGCCCACAATTTATTTGGTCGATACCAACGTAATCAGCGAATTTATAAAAGCCAATCCCGATGCCGCAGTCATGCGTTGGTTGCAAACTGTCGAATTGCTTGCTATTAGTGCGGTTACCATCGAAGAGGCGCATTTTGGCCTAAGTTGGCGACCCAATGTTGCCAAACTTAATTTGTTCAACGCCACCGTAAACAGCCTACACGCCGTCTACCCCATCACCCAAGCCATCGCGCAACGCGCAGGCATGTTGCGCGGCCAGCTGCAAGCGCAAGGCATCGTGCGCCACGCGCCAGATATGCTAATAGCTGCCACGGCCATAGCGCACCAGCTCACCATCGCCACCAGAAACGTGCGCGACTTTGCAGGGTGTGGCGTGGCGGTAGTGAACCCGTTTGCGTAGTGGTAATTGGTTTGGATATGCAAGGATAGATGCTCGAAGATGCCCTAAAATAGGGTATCGCCAGTGTATCGGTAGCGCCGTAGGTTGGGTTGGTGTGTAACCCAAC
>JANNXI010000220.1:0-2135 GCA_031409495.1 Betaproteobacteria bacterium | reverse complement strand
AAATTGCCAGCGCACAGCGCTTCAGTGTTGATTTAAGCCTCTATCCACGCTGTATAGCCGTGTACACGCACGCCATGCAGCACCACGCGTTTGATGCGGCGCAACCGATGAAGCAGTCAGATGCGATTTAGTTGGAACTTTATTACGCCGGGTTGGTAATACCAGCAACTCAAGGAAAACCAAGCGCGCGTAATGGATTTAAAACAAGAACAACAACTACTGCGTTGCATGCGTGCGGGCGATGAAAAAGCCTTCAATGCACTATACACGGCGCATTCCAGCCAGTTGTATCGGTTTTGTCTGATGCGGATGCGCTCGCCAGACTTAGCCGCTGATGTGGCGCAAGAAGCGTTTATGGCGTTGATGTCGCCAAGCTGTGGGTTTGATCCATCGAAGGGAAGTTTGGCGGGATATTTATTTGGCGTAGCGCGTAATTTGGCGTTAAAGCAAGATTTAGCGCAAGGCAAATTTGTAGCCATCGTTGAAAGCGACGACGATAGCAGCCCAGAAATTGAAGAAAGCTTGTGGGCGCAAGCCACTGCAACACCGGAAGCAAAACTAGAAACTGTACAAAGTAATGAAGCTGTGAAAATTGCGCTAAAGCAAATCGCCCCGCATTATCGCGACGTGTTGATACTGTACGAGCTACATGAGTTTAGCTACGCCGAAATCGCACACATGTGCTGTATAGACATTGGCACCGTGCGCTCAAGATTGTCGCGCGGGCGTGCGCAGTTGGTGAAGTTGCTAGGTAAACATAATTAGAAAGTCAGAGAAATGGAATCAAACCACAAAGCATTATTAGATCAACAAATGTCGCAGACAAACGCAGGTTTGCAAGCGTTAAAAGCCGAGCCTGCCGCCCCACCTTTGCCCGCGCATGTGCAAGCTAATTTGCTGCGCGCATTTAATGCGCAGCAGGCTGCGCAAAGTGCAGTGGCTGTTGTTGGTGGGAATAGCTTAGGCCTAAATTTAAGCGGTTGGCGCAATACGTATGCGGCACACTTGGCACCGCTGTGTGCGGTGGCTGTAGTGCTGGCTGGAGCAGCAGGAATTTTTATGACGGCGCAGCAAATCACTGCTAATGATAGTGGCTGGGAAAGCACTAAAATAGGGCATCTTCAGGCACCGTTTATCGCGCTTAAAGATATTAATTTGATTGCGTTGGAACTAAACACAACCATTGTCGAAACTCAGTTATCACCGATGCAGCTTGTGCGCTTGGGTTTGCCGATTAACCCCAGCAATGCCGTAAGTGCAATACCTGCGCAGGTGCTAATGAGCGATTCAGGTGAGGCGCTGGCGCTGAAGCTGGATTACTAGAATATTGTTGAGCTAACCTTGAGGAACACCTGATGAAACCCAATTTGCCCTTGCTTAAAGATGCAGTGAGTCCGAGCTTTCGCGTAGCATCAAAACGCAGAATAGCTGCCGTCGTCTGTGCTGTTTTCGCCACAGCTAGCGTGGCTGTTTCTGCTCAACAGCTAGTGGAAGAAGTAGAAATTGAGAAAATTGTTGTCGCCGCTGCCACCACCGATAGCGCCGCGCCGCACCGTGTCATCGTCACCACTAAGATGATGGGTGATCCCGGCTTAAACACTTTGGTGATTGGCGACGAGCTAGCGAGTGTAAGAAGCAATCGACAGCTCAAAAACGCACCTTATAGTGCCGTGGCGGTAACTGAGAAGGTACAAGTGCTGCGCGATGGCAATGAATTGCGCAGCGGGAGTTCAAGCCGTTTATACCGCGATGCAGCTGGCCGCACACGCGATGAAACCGTTAACGCCAATGGTGAAGTAACCGCAGTGCGCATTAGTGACACTGTTGAAGCTGGGACGTCATATGCGTTGAAACCCAGCAGCAAAATCGCCACAAAAATTAGCCTTGGTGGCGCGCTAACGCAAGGTCTTTCAGGCATGGATCCGCTCATTCAGCTGAAAGTGAACGAGGCACTCGGTCGCTTGAAGGCGAGCGACGGCGGCAGTGTTACCTCAACGAGCGGGTCAGGTTCGCTAGGTGATCCTAAAATTACGGTCACACGTATTGAAGGTGCGGGCGGCGCAAATGCTTTGGTTCAAGGCAAGACTAGCGAAGTATTGGTGATGAAGGGGCCAACTGATGGCGCTGCAGTTGGT
>JANNXI010000219.1:0-3206 GCA_031409495.1 Betaproteobacteria bacterium | reverse complement strand
TGGACCGCTTCGTGGCAAAGCTCGCGAAGCAAGCCAAAGCTAAAAATATCACTGGTGTTACCTCACAAAACGAACAGTTTGGCGCCTTGGCCGCCGCTTTACTCGCCGAAAAAATGGGTTGGCCTGGTACGGCACCAAAGGCAGTGGTTGCCTGCCAACATAAACTATATGCGCGCGAGGTGCTTGAGCGCATTGCCCCTGAAGTCAATGTAAGATTTGGCCGCCTGCCCTACACCTATGGCGCGCAAATTGCCCGCGCACTACCCGCTGGGCTGCAATATCCTGTCTTCGCCAAGCCAATAAAAGCAGCATTCTCCGTGTTAGCGCGGATGATTCATAACCAAGCGCAAATGCATGACCATACCCGCTTTGGCATCTATGAACGCTGGGTGATTGAGCGCTTAGTCGAGCCCTTCGATCGGGTGGCGCAGCGTCTGCTACCCCAAATTGGCAGCTCGCACAGCCTAATTTTAGAACAACCCGCCTGGACTGGCGACCGTCCTGTTCCCCAATATAGTTTAGATGGCGTGGCTTTTGAAGGTGACATTAAACCAATCGGCATTGTTGATAGCGTCATGTACCCCGGCACGCAGTCTTTCATGCGCTTCGATTATCCGAGCCAATTGGCGTTGGACGCGCAAACCCATGCGTTAGAAGTTGCCACCAAATTTTTAAACGAGGTTGGTTTTACGCACGGTATTTTCAACATGGAGTTCTTTTATGATGCCACGCACAAAAAGCTAACTGTGATTGAATTTAACCCGCGCATGGCGTCACAGTTTGCAGATTTATATTTACGCGTGGACGGACGCGATTTATACGCCATGGCGCTCGCCCTAGCGCGCGGCGAAAATCCGTGGAATATCGCTGTAGAAGCCCAAACTGCGGGCGCTGCCGCCAGTTTTGTCTATCGCGAATTTAGCCAAATTGTGCAACCTGCAGTACCAACCGCACTTGCCTTAATAACGTTAAAAGCGCAATTCCCAGATCACTTTTTACTCCATTATCCAAAAGCAGGCCATTCACTAAAACGTGATTTTAAATGGCTTGGCAGTTATCGCTACGGGATACTCCATTTGGGCGGCAGCAATCTCGAAGATTTGCGCGCCCGTTGTGAAGCCGCTAGCGCGTTACTAAATTGGCCAGCGCCTTATTTTGAAACCACAAATTCAACGCATCACGCGACGCTCGCCACGCACGCCGCCACAATCCCCCTTCTTTCCCAAACGCAAAGGCTGTCAACATGATCAAAAGCACTAAAAAGTCCGTAGGCCGTATCGCCCTAATAGCCGTATTTATTGGCTTTACAGCTTTAGCGGGTTGTACCGCCATGAATGCGCAAAACCCAAACGGCAAGTTAAAACCATCCAACGTCACTACCGATGCTGAAGGTGTAGCATTGATGTTGAAGGGCGCAGATGTGGTGGCATACTTCACAAACAACAAGTTTATGCAAGGCGAGGCCAAGTTTCAAAGCACCTATGAAAACGTGATCTTCCGCTTCGCCAGTGCCGACCATAAAGCGCTATTCGACAAAGAACCGGCAAAATACCTGCCGCAATACAACGGCTTTTGCGCCAATGGCGTGGTGTACGGCATTCCGTGGGGTGGCGACGCTGATACCTTCAAAATGGTCAACGGCAAGCTCTATATTTTTGGTGGTGCGGGTTCGCGTGATGGTTGGAATTTAGATGAGCCTAAAAATTTAGCCCTTGCCGATAAATATTGGAACGAAGAAATAAAAGATTCAAACAGCTTTGTTCAGCGCAGCAAGCGCATGGTGATTCGCGTACCGCACTACAAAAGCGGTGAAGCTTTAGCTGCCGAAGTAGCGGCCGCGAAAGCAAAATCATAATTTAGAATGCCTTGTAGATACCCTATTATAGGGCATCTACAAGGCATTAACATAGAGACAAAACATGCACCAAACCGCCAGTAGCTCGCAAAAAGCAGTCTTTGATGGTGCAGTAACGCAATTGCTGCAACGCTTCTCACCGTGTCGCGCCCGCACCGAAGCGCTGGCGGATCCAGTTTCAGAAACGCTCGCCAATGCCCAGGCCATGCCCGATGCCAGTCCGCTGAAATGGCATTTAGCGCACACCAGTTGGTTTTTTGAAACCTTCGTTTTGGCGGTGTACGTTCCTGATTATGTTGCATTCGACGCTGAATTTAAGGTGTTATTTAATTCGTATTACAACGCCGTCGGCGACAAACACCCACGCGCGAAGCGTGGCGAAATCATCAAGCCTACTTTAGTGACGGTGTTGCAATATCGAAAGCACGTCACCGCTGGTATTGCAGCACTACTTGGAAACCCCTTGCCAACAGAAGCTATAGCCCTGCTGTGGCTAGGCTGCAACCATGAAGAGCAGCATCAAGAACTTATCCTCACCGACCTTAAGTATTTACTCGCCCAGCAGCCCCAACAGCCTGCCTACCAAGCGCGGTGGCCCTTGGTGGCGGTGCAAATGCAAGCGCCGCGATGGCATCGTTTTGAAGGTGGCTTGGTTGAGATCGGCCATGACGGATCGCAGTTCGCATTCGACAACGAGTTACCGCGCCATCGCATATTTTTAGAATGCTTTGAGCTAGCTACGTACCCGGTGAGCCACGGCGATTTTGCAGAATTTATCGCAGCTGGCGGCTATACGCGCGCAGATTTATGGCTGTCGCTTGGCTGGGATTGGGTCAACGCATAACAAATTTGCGCCCCACTCTATTGGCAAAACTGCGGCACCCAAACCACCCCAGATTGGCACACTTTCACCCTGCACGGCCTAGTCCCAATCGAAGCCAACACGCCCATCTGCCACGTCAGCTATTTTGAAGCCGACGCCTACGCCCGCTGGTGCGGCGCGCGATTGCCCACCGAAGCTGAGTGGGCGCATGTCGCAGCGCTCGTCGCTAATACCGGCAATTTTATTGAGTCCGGCGCCTTGCATCCGCTGTCGTTGCGCGAGGAAAAATCTACAAATCAACCGCAACAAATGTACGGTGACATCTGGGAATGGACCGCCAGCGCCTACCTGCCCTACCCAAACTTCAAGGTAGCTGATGGTGCTGTGGGCGAATACAACGGCAAATTTATGTGCAATCAATTTGTACTCAAAGGCGGCTCATGCGTCACGCCACATGCGCACATAAGAGCCAGCTACCTTGAAGTTTGGGTAGGGCAGGTAGGCGCTGGCGGTCCATTCCCAGATGTC
>JANNXI010000218.1:0-5029 GCA_031409495.1 Betaproteobacteria bacterium | reverse complement strand
AGCATACTGCGATATATCTGGAGTCATTCCAAGAGCCGCTTCAGTAGGACTGTGACGCCGGCAAGTGGCTATACTTTCCCGAATACGATAGTGGGACAGCAAACTTCACAAACATTTACAGTCCAGAATACTGGGCTTTCTCCAACGCAAATTGATGGCGTGGCGCTCAATATCAGCAACAGCACAGCATTCGTCATCCCGCCAACTTCTGGTAGCTGCCAAACTTCGCCGACCCTCGGGGTAGGCCAGACTTGCACGATCGTTGTACAGTTTATTCCGACGGCGGTTAACGCTGCGTTGGGCTACCTTAATATTTCATCTGTCGGATTTTCCGGGATAAGCATCACGCTTAACGGCACGGGTATTGTGCCAAATATCGTCGTCACACCAACCGGAAATATTAGCTTTCCAAACACTAATTTAGGCGCTACAAGTCCGAGCCAATTGGTGCAAATAGACAACAGCGGAACCGTGCCGCTGACGGTAAGCACAATTTCTGTGACTGCAGGCTTCAGCGTAGTTGCCGCCCCCGGTGCCACCTGCGTAGCGCCACCATTTACGCTTTTAGCATCAGCCTCTTGCTCGATTGCCGTCGCATTCAGCCCAACCGCAACCGGCGCGATTAGTGGTCAGCTATCCATCGCAAGTAACGCTGGTGCCGCCGTTATTAAAGGTTTAGATGGTACAGCTACGCTACCTAATATTCTCACAGCGGCAATGGTGTTCCTCCCCGGAAACGCCATCGTAGGGCAGTTTGTTCAACTACAGGTCATGATCACCAATACTGCAACCGCCTTAGCAAACGGAGTCAGTTTTAGCTATACCTTGCCGTTGGGATTAGTATTTGCATCCAACCCAATCACCTCTACCTGCGGCGGGGCGGCCACCAGCACGGGCAATGCACTTAATTTTTCTAGTGGGACGCTTGCTTCCAGCGCAAATTGCGTTATCGAAGCCACGGTAAGCGCCACTGCAGCGGGCGTGTTTGCAGTAAGTCTGCCTGCGGCGACATCTACCATTGGTGGCTTAATTTCCCCAGCGGTCACGGCAATCAATGTTGTATCTGGTGCCATTATTTCATCGACTCCGGCAAACGGGGTCACGGTGGCCTTCGGCACGGTCACACCCCCAACATCTTCCTTGCCCCTCATTGTAAAGATCACGAATGACGGAAACTTACCATCTAGCCTTAGTGTTGGGCTCATCGGTACCGACGCCGCTCGATTTAATTTTACCGGTTGCGCCACAAGCCTAGGCGCAGTTTCCTCTTGTACAATCCTCGTCACCTGTACTCCAACCGCAGCGGGTGCCTTGAACGCTGTGCTCCAAGTGACCCATTCGGCCACTAATTTGCCAGCAACTTTGCAATATCCACTCACATGTACCGGCGGTACGCCGCTCCCAGTGAGTTATTTGCTTGCGCCGGCTTCAACCACCATTGCCAGCACAAAAATTGGCGCAACGAGTACCGCAACATTTACACTAACCAATGGCAGTGGCCCGCTCAACATTTCCGGATTTGACGTATCGGGTGCCGAATTGAGTATCGTCTCAGGCGCGGGTGCGGGTACCTGCCCGCGCACGGGTGTCGTCGCAGCAAATGCTGTTTGTACAATTATTGTTGCGTATCAGCCAACCATTGAGGCGAGCGTGCCGGGACAGCTGTCGATTTTGAGCAACGCAATCAATACCCCTTCCAGCACCAGTAATCCAAGTATTGCGAACATCACGGCAAGTGCACCGGCCGCAATTTTGAGCACGCCAAATTCAAGCTTTACGTTTGGCACAATTACTACCGGCTCAAGCAGCACATCTCAAAGCCGTACCCTCAGCAACAATACGGCTTCGTCATTAACATTTGCCGCCTTTACAGCGCCTACCGGCTACACCGTAACCGATACATGTGTCGCAGCGAGTCCACTTGCTCCAAACGCGACCTGCATAGTTACGGTGACATTTGCCCCGACAGTTATCGGTGCACAAAACGTGAGTGTGCAGAGCAGAGTGTCAAGCGCCGCTATTGCGAGTGGATTAACTTTTAACCTGCTTGCCACTGGCACGGGCAGTGCGCCGATGTTGCCCATCCTCACTGCAACGCCTTCATCTCTCAGTTTTGCTAACCAAGTGGTTAATCAAACTTCCGCACCGCAGTCCGTTCTGATTCGCAATACCGGAGCTGGTGATTTGTTAATTGCTGCCATTACGCCACCGGTGAACAGCGGCGTTGCGCGTGCTTCGGCCACGCCCGGGGATACGTGTACTTCAGCTGCCATCATCGCTGGTGCATCATGCGTTGCGTTCTTCACGTATAGGCCAACATTGATTGAAAGTGTTACGGGCGACATCACTATCACCTCAAATGCGCCAACCCAACTGGTGAGATACACGGCTATGAGCGTTGCAGCTCCGGCAGCAAAGTTTGAAGTCGACGTTCAACTATTGGATTTTTTGAGTCAAGTAGTCAACACCCAAAGTCTCGTCAGAGCCATCACAATTCGCAATACCGGTGACGCCAACATGGCCGTGAGCGTCGTTTCTAGCGGCACAGCATTTTTAGTCAATAGCAACTGCCCGGCGATAGGCGGTGCGCAATTGAGCGCTGGACGCACCTGCGATGTAGCTGTTTCCTTTAAACCGACGACTGAAGGAAACTTAACTGGTTCCGTTACGATCACCCACAATGCGTCCAACACGCCTTCGCCTGTGACTGTCCAACTCAAGGGCCTAGGTTTACCCGAACCCATCGCTGGGTTGAGCTTCACACCGTCGATACTAGATTTTGGAACGCAAACAATTGGTAGTGCAACAGCGACGCCTAAAACGATTGTGGTGCGCAGCAGCGGTGCGGCAGCTGCAAAAATTACCAGCATTACCAACACCGGTGACTTTAGATTTAGCAGCAACTGCCCGTTCAGCCCCGCAGATATATTGCCCCCAACCTTTGAGTGCGCGATTAACGTCACATTTAATCCGCAAACGCTGGCTGCGCAAACAGGATTAGTCACCGTAACGAGTAACGCGCCAATCACCACGGTAAACGGCGTTGCATCTAATCAAATCACCCTTAAAGGTGCAGCGTCGCCTCTACCGGTCCCAACGATCGACGTTTCTACGCGGGGACTCAATTTCTCGAGCTTAACCATCGGGAGCGTCAGCCAACCTCAATCAATAATTATTACCAACGCTGGGTTTGCTAACTTGCGTTTTGACGGTTTGTCGCTAGTCGGAACGCAATTTGTATTGAGTGGAATACCTTCAAGCGATGTGGCGGCGGATGTTCCTCCTTGCGGAAGTACGCTGGCACCAGGCGGTAAAGGTTGCTGGATAAGCGTGGTGTTCGCGCCTAATCGCGTTGGCGATGTTGTGTCTGAGCTTGCAATATCCTCAAATGTTTCTGGTGGCCCCCTCGTCGTGACGCTCGTTGGCAGTGGCCTAGCACTACCCAAGCCGCTTATTGTCGTGAGCACGGAAGCATTGGTATTTGGTGAAATTGTTGTGAACACAACTAGCAGTGCGCAGCAAATTACGATTTCAAACCGTGGTGATGCCCCGCTACGCGTAGGGACCATCGCCATATCAAGTACTGATTTTGCATTACGCTCGGGTGTTGGCACTAGCTGCCAGTTAAATGGCACTGTGCTGGCGGTGGGTGCGAGTTGCAGCGTTGAGATAGCATTTGCTGCACAAACGCTTGGTGCTAAAACTGCATTGTTAAGCATCGCAAGCAACAGCACGCTGGTCGACTTCGTAACTGCCGTAAGATTATTGGGCACGGCGATAGCCGCACCTGCGCCACTCATCCGTGCCACAGTTACCGCGTTGGGGTTTGGGAACACAGTGCTTGCGGGCGCGACGCCATCACAATCTGTTGTTATCAACAATGCTGGAACAGCGCCACTGCTTATTACCGGTATTAGTGTGACCGGTGATTTTTTACAAAACAATAACTGCGCAGCGAGCTTGCCGGCAGGTGCTAGTTGCACAATTGCTGTTTCGTTCTCACCATTTAGCCTCGGTAGTCGTGCCGGAGAACTACAAATTCGCACGAATGCAACCCCAGAAATCTTGTTGGTAAGCTTGGGAGGAACCGGATGCCGTCTCTTCAGTATTTTGGGCTCAAGAACCTTCTCTACACTTTGCGCACCCTGATAGCCTGTTGATGTGTACGTGCGAAACGGCGATCTATTTTTATAGGGATTGCAAAGCTTTGGGAGCGTCGGTGTGAGAAGTTGATCCGAAACGTTGGTTTGTGAAGCGGCCATTAGGTTTCCCGCATTGTTAGCCTAACTGGGAAATAAAACCTTTTAGACGCAGCAAACCAGATGCGGAATGGTGGATAATTCGCAAGATGACCTATCTTGTTAGCACTCACGTTTTACCACTACAGCCAACGCCTCGACGTGGCGGATTACGCTTGCAAGTGCGGCCAGAGACCCAATCGCTGGTCCTAGGGCTGGGGTTAGACCCAGCGCAAATTCGAAGCCCTGTGCAGGGGCTACTAAATGGGTAAGCGCTTTGCGCGACGACGCAGTTCGGGAAAATTAGTGCCGAAACAGGGTGGGCAAGCCATTGCCTCGCCTGCAGCAACGCAGCTACCGGCACTAGTAGAGCCTCCGATTGCCTCAGAAAATGGTTTTGCGCTTGGGTCTACGCCGTCGCCACAACCACAGCTAATCGCACGACTAGCGCAGATCCATTTCTATCTTAACGGCAAGCCAATCGCCCTAACAACCGTAACATCCACGCAAACGGTGCTGCAGTATCTTCGTGAAGATGCGCACCTTTGCGGCACTAAAGAAGGCTGTGCCGAAGGCGATTGCGGCGCGTGTACTGTAATTATTGGTGATGTCGACGCAGACACTGGCGACATGTTGCGCGCCACCAATTTGCGCACAGTCAATGCCTGCATCCAATTTGTGCCGACGTTGCATGGCAAAGCTCTGTACACCGTCGAAGCGCTGGGTGGAGCACATCCTGCGCAATTGGCGATGATCGATTGCCATGGGTCACAGTGCGGGTTCTGCACGCC
>JANNXI010000217.1:0-3992 GCA_031409495.1 Betaproteobacteria bacterium | reverse complement strand
AGTCCGACAGGCTGCTAGGTGTACGTTGACTAGGCTGTAGATGCCCGTAATTCGGGCATCTACAGCCTATAAATAAGTGCAGTGAATACTTATGCTACTAAAATATCGGCGAGCGCTTTTTGTAGCGCCGTAATATCGCTCACCGCAGCTTCCGCTGCCAGCCGCACAATAAAAATATCCTCTGCTCTTGCGCCAAGTGTGGCAATGCGCGCTTCGATTAGATCAATTTTATTGGCGATAAAAAACCGCGCGATGCGCGATAGTAAGCCGGGTTGGTCAGCGCATGACAGCGCAATTTCAAACAATGGTACTGTCGCGCTTTTAGCCGCAGGCAAGGCGCGAATGCGCACATCGGGCGCAAAAGCGGTGTGGCGTATTTGCCGCGAAATGCGGTGATTGATGATGGCGGTTTTTGCTTCACCGCGCAATTCATGCATCAGCTCGCGCTCTATTTGTTGCGCTAATTCCGAGAGCGTATCGGCGCTGATGGTAGCTGCAGTTGCCTTCGCGTTGAGCGTGGGTTTAAGTAGCGTAACTTTTGGTGAAATTTGGAAAGTATCCAGCGCATAACCATGATTGGTTGAGGCGATTTTTGCTGCTACAACAGCTAACTGCAAGCGCTCGAAATACGCGGTGATGCGGGCAAATAGGCCGCCTTGGTCAGGCGTATAAACGAGCACTTGCACCCCAGCGCTGATGGTCGAGGCGCGCGCTTTAACAATCGCTTTCTCAGTATGGGTATGCTGCCATAAGCTGGTGGCGTGCCACGCAATTTCGGATACTTCAAAGCGTTGAAAGTAGCGATCTTCAAAATTGCGCCAGAGCGGTGTGAGAGCAGAGAGGGCGATGAATAACTCTGTTTCATGCTCGGTGGCGGTAAATATTTTTAGCGCGGCGGTGCGTTTTGCCTCAACCAGCACCGCATTATCGTTCGCTTCGCCAAGCGCTGCTTGGCGCAATGTGCGGCGTGTGCTTAAAAATAATTCCTCGAGCAACTGCGCCTTCCAGCTATTCCACACATGCGGGCTCGTGCCACGAATATCAGCGACTGTTAGCAAATATAGCGCCGTTAACCGGCGCTCGTTTTCAACGCGCGCGCTAAATTGGGCGATCACTTCAGGGTCGCTCAAATCTTGCTTTTGCGCGGTGGCCGACATCTGTAAATGCATCGCGACGAGCCATGAAACAAGTTCAGTATCGGCTTGATTTAAGCCTATTTTTTTGCAAAAGCGGGTGGCGTCTGCGGTGCCCAATTCGGAATGATCCCCGCCGCGGCCCTTTGCGATATCGTGAAACAACGCTGCCAAATACAGCACCTCAATGCGTTCAAAATCACGCATTAATTCTGAACACAGCCGATGCTGCTCGGTAAACCGCGGTATCACAAAGCGGCGCAAATTTCGCACGACCATTAGGATGTGTTCGTCTACCGTGTACACATGAAATAGATCATGCTGCATTTGCCCAGTAATGCGCCCAAAGGCCGGTAAATAGCGGCCCAGCACGCTATAGCGGCTCATGCGCCGCAGCACAAAAGTGAGACGCTCGCTGCGCAGCATTTCTAAAAACAGTTCATGGGTTCGCGGGTTATCGCGCACCGCTTTGTCAATTTTCGGTGCGGCACGCCACAGGGCGCGCAAGGTTTCGGGCGCAAAAAACGGAATTTCTGGATGCGTTTGCAAGAATAAAAAAGCGCGAAATATTTCTACGGGGTCGCGCGCAAACATCGCTTCATCAAGCACTGCAAGATGGCCATCGACTAAAGCGTATTTAGCGTTTAATTTTTTTACTATGCGTTCATTTGCTGGTGTAATTTTATGCGTTAAATTCTGCAGCAAAATGGTATTGAGCTGCCAAATTGCCTTGGCCGTCAAGTAATAGCGCTGCATCAGTGCTTCAGATGCGCGCTTGTGTTTGCTTGCGTGTACACCAAGCATTTCCGCCAGTGGTTCTTGATAATCAAAAACCAACCTATCCTCACGTCGATTGGCTAAGAAGTGGAGGCGAATGCGGATGTCATGCAGCACTCTTTCGTGGTGGCGCAGGTGCTTGGCTTCGGCCTTGGTGAGGATATCTTGCGCTGCTAAAGCGTCCCAAGTATCACCTAGTTGGGCGGCTTTGGATAGCCACAAGACGGTATGCAAATCGCGTAGACCGCCAGGGCTTTCTTTTATGTTTGGTTCAAGGTTCATCGCCACATCTTGATGCTTGGCGTGACGTTGCTGCTGCTCGTTAATTTTTAGGCGAAAAAATTGCGGAACGTCGAGTGTTGTCCAAATCGCCTGCATTAACGCTGCGGCGAGTTCGGCATTGCCATAGAGCGCTCTGGCTTCGATCAAGCTTGTAAGCACCGTCACATCTTTGGCAGATTCAGCAAGGCATTGTTCAATGGTGCGCACGCTGGTACCTGCTTCAATACCGGCATCCCAAAGCAGGCCGATAAACTTTTCAATTGCTGTTTCAGCCAATTTTGTGTCTGACGGCGAGGCCTTATCAGTAACAGCAATCAGCAAATCGACGTCGGACGACGGGAAGAGCTTGGCGCGCCCATAACCGCCAACCGCCAACACCGCAATAGACGCCGGTAGCGCGGCTTCTTTGGCTAACGCGATCACCACGTCATCTACCAATTTGGCGTGGCGGGAGAGCAGTTTGTTTGGATTCGGTTTGGCGATATAAGCGGCTTGTAATGCCGCGCGCTCAACCTTTAGCGTCGCCCGCCACGGATTTTGATTTGGCATGGCTGCACTTTTTCAGTTAAAAATGCTATGCAGGAACTGTTTGCGCAGGTGCTGCCAACTGCGCTGCCAACTGTGCTTCCAACTGCGCCACAACCGCCGGTGGCGGCGGTGGCGTGCCAACCGACTGCGTTAAAATTTCAAAGCCGGTTGGTGTGACTAAAACCGAGTGCTCCCACTGTGCCGACAAGCTATGGTCAGCTGTAATCACCGTCCAACCATCGCCCAACATGCGAATATCTTTGCGGCCGGCATTAATCATCGGCTCAACGGTAAAAATCATGCCTTCTTTGAGTTTCATCCCTTGGCCGCGCTTGCCGTAGTGCAAAATTTGCGGTTCTTCATGGAATTTTTTGCCCACCCCGTGACCACAAAATTCGCGTACCACGCTATATCCCGCACCTTCAGCAAAATGCTGAATCGCATGACCAATATCGCCCAAGGTCGCTTCAGGCTTTATTTGCGCAATCCCGCGCCACATGGCTTCATAAGTCACCTCACAGAGGCGTTTGGCTTGGATAGACGGCTCGCCAACGTAATACATGCGGCTATTGTCGCCGTGATAGCCATCTTTGATTACCGTCACATCAATGTTTACGGTGTCGCCATTCTTGAGTACCTTTTCACCCGGAATGCCGTGGCACACTTGGTGATTGATCGAAATACAGCAAGATGCAGGATAAGGTTTATGCCCCGGCGGCGCATAATTTAGTGTGGCCGGAATGGTGTTTTGCACCTCCACCATGTAATCATGGCAAAGTTTATCCAGGTAGCCAGTGGTGACGCCCACCTTCACAAAAGGCGTGATGTAGTCCAGCACTTCAGCGCCCAAGCGGCCGGCGATGCGCATGCCCGCAATATCAGCTTCATTTTTTATAACAACGTTCATCGTTTGCTTTCAAGCGCCACCTTGTTTTTAAGTGGCGCACTAATGATTATTCAATACTGCAATTATATCAATTGCCACTAAAACTCCACCACCATTTATTTTATGACTTTTTCTGCCCGTGCTTTTATTAATAATAGCTGCAAAATAGTGGCTGTAAACGCCCTAAGTACGGGCGTCTTCAGCCTATTTCTGCTAAGCCCTGCGGCGCATGCCGATATTACCAGTGGCACTGCATCTGCTGTCATCCCGGTCACAGCGCTACCTGCTAATGTGGCTGATGTATTTGCCCGTGCCGGCGTATCGCTTGCAAACGTGAGTGTGCTGGTGCAAGAAGCGGGGGCTGCTAAGCCGCCCATTTTGGCGCT
>JANNXI010000216.1:0-2606 GCA_031409495.1 Betaproteobacteria bacterium | reverse complement strand
CAGTGCGGGTTCTGCACGCCCGGTTTTGTGATGTCACTTTGCCATCTCTACCACCAATCCAGCGCCGCTGCTCCTAGTGAAGCGACCGTGCGTGCAGCGCTCACCGGTAACCTCTGCCGTTGCACCGGCTATCGGCCCATCATCACCGCTGGATTAAAGATGATGCGCTATCCGAAGGTGTCCTTTGATACCGCGCTTGGGCCGTCAAACCCATCCACGGAAACCGCCTCGGCGAGTCTTGAAACACGCGGTGACGCCTTTTTTAGCCCGCAGACACTGACTCAATTACATCAACTAAAAGCGGCGTATCCGCAGGCTACGATTCTTGCTGGTGGCACGGACGTTGGCTTATGGGTCAACAAACAGTTCCGTGATTTAGGGCATATTATTTATGTTGGTAATGTTGCTGAGTTTTCAAAAATTACCGAGCATTTGCGACACTTAGAAATTGGTGCTGGAGCGTCTTTGGCTGCAACTTGTACGGCTCTGGCGCCACATTATCCGCAAATCGATCAAATGTGGGAACGTTTTGCGTCACCGCCAATTCGCCACGCCGGCACCATCGGTGGCAATATTGCCAATGGCTCGCCAATTGGGGACAGCATGCCTGCGCTGATTGCTCTCGATGCGACGCTGCAAGTGAGCAGTGCGCGGGGTACGCGCACATTGCCACTGGAAAATTTGTATCGCAGCTACCAAATTAAGAATCTGGAAGCCGATGAAATTGTTGAGCGCCTCATGGTGCCGTTGCTGACGAGTGAGGCCAAGCGGCGTTTTTTGTTCAGGGTGTACAAAATATCGAAACGCTTCGATTCCGACATTTCTGCTGTGTGTTTAGCGGTTGCGATGACGGTAAAAAACGGTGTGATTGTGCAGGTACGTGTGGGTGTAGGGGGAATGTCCGGTGTGCCACAGCGCGCGCTTAAATTGGAACTCGCATTGCTGTTCCACGCCTTCAAAGCTGAAACCTTTGAAGGCGCTAAAGCCGCCTTGGGTTTAGATTTTCAGCCACTAAGCGATCTTCGTGCCAGTTCCGCCTATCGCCTTCAAGTCACACAAAATTTGCTTACGCGGTTTTTTTTAGAATGCGAGTCATCGCCTAACGAAACGAGCTTGGATGTAGCGGATTTTCAGCTATGAGCGCCCCGCAAACACCTCTCCAGATCGTGCAAGTCCATGAATCCGCACATTTGCACGTAGCGGGTAGTGCAATTTATGTGGACGATATTGCCGAACGTCAAGGCACTTTACACGCGGCGTTTGGCCTTAGCACTTGTGCGCACGGCAATATTGTAAGCATGGATATTTCTGCCGTGCTGAATGCAACGGGCGTAGTTAAAGTGTTGGTCGCTGAAAACATTCCTGGCCAAAACAATTGTGGGCCAATTTTGCACGATGAACCCATTTTGGCCGACTCAAAAGTGCATTACGTAGGGCAGCCAATTTTTATCGTCGTAGCGCAAACCCATCTGCAAGCGCGGCGTGCAGCACAATTGGCGCAGATTGAATATGCGCCGCTGCCGGCAACATACAGTGCGCGCGCCGCCGCAGACCAATCCAAGTTTGTTGTGCCGCCCATCCATAAGCAACGGGGCGACGCGTCTACGGCCATAAACACTGCGCCGCGCAAAATAAGCGGTCGGTTTGCCGTGGGAGGCCAAGAGCAGTTTTACTTAGAAGGCCAAATTTCCTACGCAATACCGCTTGAAAACAACGGCATGCAGCTCTACTGCTCTACGCAGCATCCATCTGAAATGCAGCACCATGTTGCCCACTGTTTGAATATTTCATTCAATCAGGTCAGCGTTGAAACGCGCCGCATGGGTGGGGCTTTTGGCGGTAAAGAAAGCCAATCTGCCGTTTTTGCCTGCGGGGCGGCAATCGCGGCGCAGGCGTGTAATGCGCCCGTAAAACTCCGGCCTGATCGTGATGACGATATGCTGATTACCGGCAAAAGACACGATTTTAGCTATGATTTTGAGGCGGGATTCGACGCAACTGGTCTCTTGCTCGGCGTTAAATTTGTGTTGATTTCCCGCGCTGGATTTTCTGCTGATTTGTCTGGCCCCGTTGCCGCGCGCGCGCTGTGTCACGTAGATAATGCTTATTACCTCAGCGCTGTTGACGTGCGCGCCATGGCTGCGCGTACCAATACGCAATCGAACACCGCGTTTCGCGGCTTTGGTGGGCCGCAAGGCGCAATTGCAATCGAATATGTGCTCGACACCATCGCCCATGAATTAGGGTTTGATGCGCTTGATGTGCGGCGGCGAAATTTTTATGATGAAGCCAATAACACGGCCGCACGATGCACTACCCACTACGATATGTCGGTAGAAGATTTTCCACTGCGCGACATGCTGGCTAAGCTCGAAGCCAGTAGCGATTACTGGGCGCGTCGCGCTGAAGTTTCAGCCTTTAATGACAAGCGCGGCGTGTTGCGTCGCGGTCTAGCCTTGACGCCCGTAAAATTCGGCATCGCGTTTAACGTTAATCATTACAACCAAGCCGGCGCCTTGGTACAAATTTATACCGACGGCACCGTGCTAGTCAACCACGGCGGCACGGAAATGGGGCAGGGCTTACACACTAAAATTGTCCAAGTC
>JANNXI010000215.1:0-9190 GCA_031409495.1 Betaproteobacteria bacterium | reverse complement strand
ATACGTAGGAATAACTACTGGTGATCGCATTTGTTAAGCCGCCCACACGGAAAATATCGAGCGGATCTTCTTCCTCGTAAGCATTAAAATCGCCTAGGGTGATGACACGCGGCGTGTTTGCCGCAAGCGTTGTGATAAAGCCGAGTAGGGCTGTTGCTTGCAAGCGACGGGTCTGGTTAAACGCGGCTTGACCGTCATTCTGGTCGGTATTTAAGCCCGTTGCACCGGAGGAGGATTTTGATTTGAAATGGTTTGCCACCACTACAAACTGCTCATTGTTTGACACGAGCTTAAACACCTGTGCTATCGGTGCGCGACCTCCGCCCAAGCTCACGGCAAAAGCCGGATCGTTAAGCGCAGTAGATAGCCCTACAGGTGTTACCACAGCGGGTTTGTAGATAAACGCTGGGCGAATCACATCGGTGCCGCCGTCAATAGCGCTATAACCCACTGGCCGTTCCACACCTGCCCAGGTGCCAGCGCCAGCAGCCGCGTTGAGCCCCGCTAATAAATCAACCAGTGACGATGTTGCGGTATTGTTTTCGTTTTCAATCTCAAGCAGTGCGACTACGTCAGCGTTCAAGGTGTTTAGCGCCACGATCGTTTTTGCACGCTGGCGCGCGAATTCAATGGCGCTATTTGCACCGCGTGATGTCGGGAAAGTATTACCCGCACCGTCACCATTGAAGTAATTTAGTACGTTTGCACCGGCAATTTTTACGTTACCGCCAACTGCGGGCGGCGTGAGCGGACGCTCGGCGTAGTTAATGACGGGTGCCGTTGGCGCGAGCAAACGATGGGTCCCAAACGATTGACTCAATATGCCGGTGAAACTAGTGATGGTGCTACCGACGCGAATCGTTTTGGTGACGGGATCTATAAACGGCATGATGGCTGGATATTGAGCGGTAGAACCGTCGTCTAAAATAATGCTAGACCGGCTGTTTAAGCTATTCCGAGCGGTAATTGCGCCAGCATTGCTGGTGCCAGTTGACGTGGTGCCAGTAGCTACAGCATCGTTCGGATCAATGCTGGAAGTGGGTTGTAGTAAGCGGCCATTTACGCTAAGTGTGAGTTCACCAAATTGGCCTATGCTGTTGTTATCGGTAACCGTAAGCGGTTGGGTAAAGTTAACGCGCATACCTTCGAAGCGCTCTAAATCACCGATTGCCGCGACGGGTAGCGTGACAAGTACTGCGGTGGGTAGCGGGTTATTGGCGCTTATAAACGTAACGGTTGGAGTAGTAATTTCGGTGAAGGCGGTTCCCGCTGTGACTTGTGCCGCGGTCCCAAATTCAATTACGTTGCCCGCAACCCGTACCTTGTCGCCGACCGCTACGGTCGCAGGTACGGTGTTGGTGTACACAAAAATACCTTCTGAAGTAGCTGGATTAGCGTCGCTATTGATGTCTTCCTCTTGCATAAAGAAGCCTGCCAACGAGTTTGCGCCTTGGAACACACCAGTGACGATGCCTTCAACCAACACCGCGGTGCCAACGAGCGGGCTGGCTGTGCCGCCGCCTTGCACGGCGCTAATGCGGGTAATGTCGTCGTTGGTAATGGTACCGGTACCGGTGGTGGTCACGCCGATGGCGTTGGTAATATTGGTGATATTGACCGTGAAGGTTTCATTAGCCTCGCCTACGGTATCGCCATTGACCGTAACCGCAAAAGTAGCGCTGGAGTTACCGGCAGCGATAGTTTGACCAGCGATACTGTTCGCCACATAGTCAGAGCCAGCACTAGCAGTACCGTCGGCAGTCGCAATATCAAAAGTAACGCCACCTGCGGGTGCTGGCGCTGAAAGAGAAACTGTAAAATTGAAGAAGCTGGTTGTGGTGTTGCCTTCGGCTTGCGAAACACTGTTTATGGAAAGATTTGGCGCCGCATCGTCGTTAGTTATGGTGCCGGTGCCGGTCGCGCCCGCAGTAGGTATGGTAGCGCCTGTGGGACTGCTGATTGTGACAGAAAAAGTTTCATTGGTTTCAGGTAACGTGTCGCCGTTGACCAGAACTGTAAATGTAGAAGTGAGATTACCTGCTGTGATTGTTTGGGCGGTAGCTGAATTGGTGGTGAAATCGCTACCGGCTGTGGCGGTTCCCGCGGTAGTGGCGATATTGAAGCTCACATTTCCGGCAGCGACAGCCGAAAGCGAAACGGTAAAGGTGAAGGCGGTCGTACCGCTGTTACCTTCAGCTACGGTGACGCTGTCGATGCTAAGGGTAGGCAGGGATGAACAAGATATTGCGGCCGTTGCGCTGTTGCGAGGGGAAGCGGCGGCTGCAGAAAAATTAGTGGAGTTGTTATCTGTATCGGTACAACCAGCGAGAGTGCGAAAAATGGCGTTTACGGTACTTGGCGCGGGCGCAGGTGCGGTTTCAGAGCAATTCGCGGTCGTACCATAACCTACTTGATCGATAATATTGGTGCTTACTGGGCACGCGCCATTGAGCGCCGTGGTGTTGCTGACCAAGGCTAATTTTCCAGCTGTGGCGCTCAGCGCGGTTGATCCAACAGCGTCAGCCGTCGGGATGTTTGAAACGCCATTAACACCAGCGCCAAGCGAAAGTAAAAAATAACTTCCAGCCGGAATACTCACATTGGGTAGATCCGTTTTAGTCCAAGCCCCAGTGCCGGTCGCCGAGCCGTATTGAATAGACCAACCGTTTATCGACTGAGCGGATGACCCTAAATTGAACAGCTCGACGTAATCATTCTTGTAGGTCGAGCAGCCGACCGTACCGCATCCGGCACCACCATAAACTTGGCTAATTACAATATTGGTCGATGCTGCATAGGCTAGATTTGGAATTACGAGTAGCGCGGCCACGCTCGCAACCAAACCAGTCGCAATTACTAGCCACGATATTTTAGAAAATAAGTAGTGACCAAGTTTGGAAGTTACATTTTTTTGTGTGTTCATTAAAATGCCTTTGAATCGTAAGTTTTTGCCGAAAATATGATGTGCGCAATTAGCGTCCATCGTTGATCCTAGCAGCCTTTGATTTCAATCACATGACGGTCAGCATTGCCGAGAAGGTGAAGTTGCGTCAATAAACGTGTGTTTTGATCGCGACTTTGTCGGGTTCCAGAAACGCGTTCTTATTGGTGGAGGCGGCCTAATTTAGGGCGTCTACGGCTATTTACTCGGTAAACTGGGTTTGCAATATAGAATGCCTGAAGACGCCCTAAAATAGGGCGTCTTCAGGAATTAAGTAGATCTTCCTGTTTTGACGCGAATTTAAGCCGCCTGCTTCTCAAACACCTTCGCACGACGCGCTTGCAAATGCACGACGTTGCCATTGTTCAAGTTTAAGCTATCAAACGCCTCACGGCGCAGCTCCACTTCTACATAATCACCGTTGTCTTTACGTGACAATTCTAGCCGCACCATTGCACCGATTTTAATGGTGTGCTCAATTGTGGCAGCGATGGTGTTGTCGCCAGCTTGGGTAACAACATCGATATCATGCGGGCGCACGAAGGCAATTTCGTCGTTGTTATGGCCGTGTTTGAAGGTGTTTACGTGGCCGATAAACTGGTTTACAAAAGGTGTGGCGGGATGATCGTAAATATCTGAAGGTGCGCCAATTTGCTCGATCTTGCCGTGGTTGAACACCACAACGCGATCAGCAACTTCTAGTGCTTCTTCTTGATCGTGGGTGACAAAAACAGAGGTAAGTTGAATTTCATCATGCAAATTGCGCAGCCAGCGACGAAGTTCTTTGCGCACTTTTGCGTCCAGCGCGCCGAAGGGTTCGTCAAGTAATAACACTTTTGGCTCGATAGCTAACGCGCGGGCGAGGGCGATGCGCTGGCGCTGGCCACCAGATAATTGGCTTGGGTAACGGTCATGCAGCCAATCGAGTTGCACTAGCTTCAGCAATTTCATTACCCGATCGGCTATTTCGGCTTCTGGCGGACGCGTAGCGCGAGGCTTTACGCGTAGGCCGAACGCTACATTTTCAAAAATCGTCATGTGGCGAAATAGAGCGTAATGCTGGAACACAAAGCCTACTTCACGCTCCTGCACCGGCGTTTGCGTGGTATTGATGCCGTTAAAAAAGGTTTCACCGCTGTCTGGACGCTCTAATCCGGCAATTACCCGAAGCAGCGTCGTTTTACCGGAGCCTGAAGGCCCAAGCAGGGCAACTAACTCGCCTGGCTCAATATCTAAACTTACATTGTCTAACGCGCTAAATGAGCCAAAATTTTTACTGACGTTTTTAACTTGAATGCTCATTTTTGGTGCTTTCTTAAATGCCGGTGCTCAACGAAAGATTTAATCGCTAAAGTGACTAATGCTAAAAGCGCCAGGAGCGATGCGCAGGCGAATGCGGCGACAAAGTTATATTCGTTGTACAAAATTTCTACGTGTAAGGGCAGGGTGTTGGTGACCCCACGAATATGGCCGGATACCACCGACACTGCGCCAAATTCGCCCATGGCGCGGGCGTTGCACAGAATTACGCCGTAGAGCAAGCCCCATTTTACATTGGGCAAAGTAACCAACCACAGCGTTTGCCAGCCATTGGCACCTAGCACCGCTGCGGCTTCCTCTTCCTCGCGCCCCTGCGCTTGCATGAGCGGAATGAGCTCGCGCGCCACGAAAGGGAAGGTGACAAATACGGTGGCCAATACCAAACCTGGCACCGCAAAAATTATTTGCAGATCGTGGGCGGCGAGCCACGGCCCAAACCAGCCGCTCATGCCAAACAGCAGCACATAAACTAAACCGGCAATCACGGGCGATACAGAAAACGGTAAATCAATAAACGTAATGAGTAAGCTTTTGCCCCGAAAATTAAACTTAGCAATGGCCCATGCGGCAGCCACGCCAAACACTAAATTAAACGGTACAGAAATGAATGCGACCAGTAGCGTGAGTTTCACTGCCGCCCACGCATCAGCTTCAACAATGGCTGCAAAGTAGGGTAATACGCCCTTCTTCAGCCCTTCGGCAAATACGCAAGCCAGCGGTAGGAATAGAAACAGCGTTAAAAAAAGCAGGGCGATCGTGGTGAGTAGCAGGGGAACCCAACGTATTTGTGGGCGCATGGATGGGCGTGCTTGCGGGACGGCGATAGTGTTCACTGTCAAGTCCCCCAAAGCGAGTTGCAATTAAAACTTGCCTCGATGTTGCGTCGTCCCTGCGCAGGGGGGAACCCCGCAGCGTGCGGCGAACGAATTTGGACTCGCGCCTGCGCGGGAACGATAAGTTTTGGCGTTTCACAGTAAAAATAACGGATTAAAAATTGAATGATCATAGCCGCTCCTCGCCACGCTGCTTGCGCGCCCACCATTGCAGGGTGTTGATCACCAGCAGCAATGAAAACGACGTGACCAGCATCACCACAGCGATTGCCGTGGCACCCGGATAATCAAATTGCTCCAGCTTAGTGATGATGATGAGTGGCGTAATTTCAGACACCATGGGCATATTGCCGGCAATGAAAATAACAGATCCGTATTCGCCCACCGCGCGCGCAAACGCTAAGGTAAATCCGGTGCACGCGGATGGAAAAATAGCGGGCAAAATCACCAGCCAAAAGGTTTGAAAAGGCGATGCACCAAGCGACTGTGCGGCTTCTTCAAATTCCTTTTCCATATCTTCCAACACCGGCTGCACCGTGCGCACGACGAAGGGCAAACCGATAAAAGTGAGTGCCACCAAAATACCCAGCGGCGTGAAGGCCACTTCAATACCCAATGCCTGAAGAGGCGCGCCTAATAAGCCGTTTGGAGCATATAGCGCGGTGAGTGCAATGCCTGCTACCGCAGTCGGTAGGGCAAAAGGAAGATCGACCAGCGCGTCTACGATACGCTTTCCAGGAAAGGAATATCGCACTAACACCCATGCAACCAAAGTGCCGAAAATCGCATTGATGAGCGCTGCAGCCAGTGAAATACCGAACGTAAGTTTGTATGATGCGACCGCCCGTGGCGCGGAAATAGTCAGCCAAAACGCTTCCCAGGTCATGCTAAAGGTTTTGAAAAATACGGCTGACAAGGGCAGCAAAACGACGAGACTTAAATACAGTAACGTCACGCCCATGGCTAGCTTAAAGCCGGGCAATACCGTATGCGTGCGACGGCTGAAGTGCAAAGTAGCGGTGCTCATTTAGCGAAATTTTGCGTCGTAAATTTGATCGAAAACGCCGCCATCGCTAAAGTGAATTTTTTGCGTTTCGCGCCAGGTGCCGCTCACTTCAGCCAGCGTAAAGAGCTTTACGGCCGGAAACTTGGTACTGTATTTAGTTGCCACGTTTTTGTCGATTGGGCGATAATTATTGCGGGCGATAATTTCTTGGCCTTCTAGCGTATACAAAAACTGCAAATACGCTTCCGCTACCTTGCGCGTGCCGTGTTTGTCCACCACTTTATCAATCACCGTTACGGGTGGCTCAGCCAAAATAGAGGTTGAAGGGGTGATGATTTCAAATTTATCGGTCCCAAATTCACGAATAGCCAAAAATGCCTCATTTTCCCAGGTGAGTAGCGCGTCACCGACACCGCGTTGCGCAAAGGTAGTAGTGGCACCGCGCGCTCCGGAATCTAGCACGGGTACGTTTTTAAATAGTTTTGTCACGAAATTACGGGCATGAGCCGTGCCGCCCTGCAGGTAAGCTGCGCCCCAAGCCCCTAAATACGCCCATCTTGCACCACCAGAAGTTTTTGGATTTGCAGTGACAACGGCTATATTTGGTCTGACCAAATCCTGCCATTCACGGATGTTTTTAGGGTTGCCTTTTCGCACTAAAAATACGATTGTGGAGGTGTAAGGCGCGCTATTCTGCGGTAGGCGTTCCAAGGCGTTTGTCGGAATTAAATTGGCGTTGTCATGTAGCATATCGATGTCATAACCCAGCGCTAAGGTAGCCACATCCGCCTGCAGGCCGTCGATGATTGAACGTGCTTGCTTGCCCGAACCGCCGTGTGACTGGCGAATGGTGACGATTTGTTGCGTACGAGCTTTCCAATCGCGCGCAAAAGCGGTGTTTATTTCTTGATACAACTCGCGGGTGGGGTCGTATGAAACGTTAAGCAAAGTGATGTTATTCGGATTAACACCCGAGAACGCGGGCACCACAAAAGCAATGAGCAATGCAGTAAATGCTGCGCCAATTAGGCCTTTGAGAGCGAAGGAAGCGTCTTTTTTTGGCTTTGGCAATGGTGGAACAATATTTTGCATTTGGTTTGTAATTCAGGATTCATCAATAAAAGTGATGCTAACAGCCCCCCTTTAAAATAAAAAATACTTTTTTCGCTTTTCTATATTCGATTTGGTTATATTAGCCAGTAATCTGCGACCAATAATTGCTGACTGCCCGTTCATTAAGCCTTGGCAGGTGCGGTGGTCGGTTATAATTGTCTTTTCCCAGCCTAACCCGCTAGCCCAGATTTAGTTTCTAACTCAGGAAATTCATCGTGTCCGACCCTATTCGCTTATCAAAATTAATGTCAGAACGCGGTATTTGTTCACGCCGTGAGGCCGACAGCTACATCGCACGCGGCTGGGTGTTTGTGAATGGCGCGCGGGTGAGTGAGCTCGGCACTCGGGTCGATGCGCAAGCAGTTATAAAGCTTGATCGGCAGGCGCAGGCTATGCAGGGCGGGCGCATTACCGTGTTGCTCAACAAACCAATTGGCTATGTATCGAGCCAACCAGAGCCGGGTTACACACCAGCGGTAACCCTCATTACGCCTGAGCGCCTCTACGAGCCTGCGGGGGTAAAAATGGAAGAATTTAGGCGGGAGCATTTGCCGGGATTGGCACCGGCTGGCCGGCTTGATATAGATTCCATCGGCTTGCTGGTGTTTACGCAAGACGGCCGCATTGCCAAGCAGTTAATCGGCGAAGACTCAGATGTAGACAAGGAATATTTGGTGCGGGTAGAAGGCACACTTTCCGATGATGATTTAAAGCGCCTAAACCACGGATTATCGCTGGACGGCAAAGTGCTAAAGCCAGCAAAAGTGATCTGGCAGAATCAAGATCAGCTCAATTTTGTGCTGCGAGAAGGCAGAAAGCGCCAAATTCGGCGTATGTGCGAGTTAGTTGGCCTGAAAGTGGTTGGATTGAAGCGCATTCGCATCGGGCGCGTCACTTTGGGTGACTTACCGGTGGGACAATGGCGCTATATGCGTGATGACGAACAGTTTTGAAATAACGACAAATTATAAAAATGACACTCATTACACCTGCAACAAAAATTCGTACTCGGTACGCACCTAGCCCTACTGGCTACACGCATTTGGGCAATATTCGTACTGCGCTTTTCGCGTGGGCGTTTGCACGTCGACACGAAGGCGTGTTTATTTTGCGTGTAGAAGATACCGATCAAGTTCGATCAACGCCAGAAGCGGTTCGGGTGGTGCTCGATGCCATGCACTGGTTGGGTCTTAATTACGACGAAGGCCCGTTTTATCAAATGCAGCGAATGCGTGAATACAAGGGCGCATTGCTCGATTTGTTAGCTACCGGCCATGCTTACCGCTGCTACACCACGATGGCTGAGTTAGATGCTTTGCGCGATGCCCAAGAAAAAGCCAAAGAAAAGCCGCGCTACGATGGCCGTTGGCGTCCAGAGCCGGGCAAAATATTGCCACCTATTCCTGAAGGGGTTGAGCCTGTTATTCGCTTCAAGAACCCGATTGCTGGCGTGGTTGCGTGGGACGATCAAATTAAGGGTCGAATTGAGGTGCAAAATACGGAGCTTGATGATCTCGTAATCGCCCGCCCAGACGGTACGCCCACCTACAATTTTTGCGTGGTTGTCGATGATATCGAAATGCAAATTACCCATGTAATTCGAGGGGATGATCACGTAAACAATACGCCGCGCCAAATAAATATGTATTTAGCGTTTGGCAAAACACCGCCCGTGTTTGCACATACTCCTACCGTCTTAGGGCCCGATGGAGCTAAGTTATCCAAGCGGCATGGCGCCAAGAGCGTGATGGAATATGAGCAGGAGGGGTTTTTGCCCGATGCCATGATCAATATGTTGGCGCGAATGGGTTGGAGCCACGGCAATGATGAAGTGTTTAACCGCGAGCAGCTAATAAGCTGGTTTGATATTAACGGTATCGGCACATCGGCATCGCGTTTTGACCCTGATAAATTGCTGTGGCTTAATCAAGAACACATTAAGCGCACGGGTATCGAGCAACTGGGCGACATGCTGAC
>JANNXI010000214.1:0-12500 GCA_031409495.1 Betaproteobacteria bacterium | reverse complement strand
GCAGCACCGCTTTATAAGCGGCTACGTTCGCGGGAACGCTCTCAATATTATTGTTCTAAACAATATGAGCGAGAAGCCTTTTGGGTCTCTCGCTCATCGTATTGCAAGTGCTAAAAAGGCATAATTATTCTGGGAAAGCTTGTAACTGGAACGCTGCTTTTAGCAACGGGCTCATTGGCATATTGAGTGTGATGCCATCTGGTAGCTTGGTCATGAACCACTTGTCGTAAATTTTAGTAATTTCGCCAGACGCCATAAGCTTAGCCAATGTTCGCGTTGCAACTTGCGCAAAATCGCTGTCGTTCTTACGGAACATCAGGCCATAGGGCTCGTAGGATAGATAGTCACCGACTACTTCAAAGTCTTTCGGTGATTTGGATTTTGCAGCTAGAGTGTAGAGCAAAACATCATCCATCGCGAACGCTTGGGCACGGCCGGTTTCAACGGTCAAAAATGATTCGCCATGGTCTTTAGCGTTCAAAAATTTAATACCTAAATTCTGTTTGTCACTCAGCGCCTTAATGATACGTTCATTGCTCGTGCCTTGCGTGACCACGACAGTTTTGCCTTTCAAATCTTTGTATGATTTGATTTTTGATGTTTTTTTAACAATCAATTTTGTGCCTGTAACGAAATTAATTGGCGAAAATGAGACCTGCTTTTGGCGAGTTAAGTTATTGGTGGTTGAGCCGCACTCTAAATCCACAGTACCGTTTGACATCAACGGAATGCGGGTTTGAGATGTGACTGGATTCATTTTTACCGCAAGCGTTGGCAACGCGAGTTCTTTTTTGATTTCTTCAACAATAGCCATGCAAAGGTCAATGGAATAGCCAATGGTTTGCTGTTTGTCATCGAGGTAGGAAAAAGGTGGCGATGTTTCGCGCACGCCTAGCGTGATGGTGCCGGAATCTTTGATTTTTTTCAAAGTACCGGTAAGCTCTTGCGCGATAGCGGGTGCTGAAACGGCTGCAGCAACGACGCAGCCAGCCAGTAATGAATTTAGTAATTGAGACGTACGCATAATATGAAACTCCCCAAATAAAAGTGAAATTGCGAGCTACAAAAGTGAACCAAACGTAATGAAATGGTCATATACATAGTACGTTATTTTTTTGCCTAATGGGCTCCTTCCTAGCGCCTTGTGCTCCCCCAGAATAGAGCGCTTTCTGCTATGAAAGCGACGAAAATTTATAGTATTTGTTGCAGTCAATTGTTATGCATTTGGAGCATAACTTCATGATTGGTGTGGCAATTTTAACGCGCTATTCATGTTGCAGTGCATCAATTCGACCAGAAAATTGCGCAGTGTTATACATCCTAATTGCATCATGATTATTGTATCTATAGTGATTTTAGTCGTTGTCTCCAGCGGTGCTGATAAGCCGTAGCGTTTATAATGAACACTCATCAAAAATAATATTAAAGAGCTGCAATTGCGCGACATATCCATCATTGTTCCGGTTTATGCCGGAGAGCAAGAAACCAAGACGGCGCTCGAGAGCATCGTATCTACAGTTAATAAGTTTCCATTGGCCAATGCGGTGGTGCATATTGTCGTTGTCAATGATGCTAGTCCGGAGCCCGCAATCACGGAGTACTTAAAAACGTTCGCCTATGCGAATCCTGTGCTAATCACCTTGTTGCAAAATACGCTAAATTTGGGCTTTGTAGCGTCGGTAAACTTAGGCTTGGCAGTGCATCCAGACTGTGACGCAATATTAGTGAATAGTGATGCTGAAGTATTTGGCAACTGGCTGGAACGCCTTGTTTTATGTGCTTCTTCAGGCGCTAAGGTAGCTTCAGTTACGCCATTTTCTAACAACGCTACGCTCGCCAGTTATCCTAAAACCGGCGTTCCCAATAGCTTTTCCGATAACGCGACTGCAGCAGAGCTTGACGCCTTGGCGTCGAAGGTAAATGCGGGACAAAGCATTGAGATACCCACCGGCGTTGGTTTTTGTATGTGGATGAGCCGTGAAGCACTCAATGAAGTTGGCAATTTTGATGAGGCCGCATTTGGCCGAGGCTACGGCGAAGAAAACGATTGGTGCTTGCGGGCAACCGCTGCGGGCTACTGCCATTTATTGAGTGCTGAAGTGTTTGTTCGCCACATTGGTGAAGTGAGTTTTAAAGCCGATTCCACTGGTGCCAAGGTAGCAGCGCAAGCAATTATGCAAATCCGTCATCCCCATTATGACGCGTTAATTACGAAGCATTTTGCGGTGGATGCGGCGCGACCATTTCGCGCCAAGCTCGATTTAGCAAGGCTTTCAAGCACCTTCCGAGGAGCACGACCACTCATATTAATGATCAGCCATCATTGGGGAGGCGGTACTGAAAAGCATATTCAGGATCTTGTGTTTGCCATTGAGGGCCGCGTTGATGTGCTGGTGCTGCGACCAGGGCAGGGCGAATTTGGTCGCACGAATGGGATGCTGGAATTGCAATTTGCTAACGCGGGCGAAGCGTTCATTGGTTATTTTGACGCTGATGATGATTATGCAGAGTTGTTGGCGCTGCTTCAGTCCCTGCGCGTTACGCGTGTTCACCTGCATCATGTACACGGCCTACCGGCGCAGATTTGCGCACTTGCCGGCACACTCAGTGTGCCGCTGGATATCACCTTGCATGACTACTTTCCCATTACGCCGCGTTACTTTTTGGACAACGGTGGCACGTTAGACATAGCGATTGCGGAACAAGCGGCTGCTGGGCATGCGTGGAAACTAAATTTGAAGCAGTGGCGCGAGCGCATGCTGAACCTGCTTAGCAGTGCGGCTCGCATCATTTCACCTTCGCAAAGTCTGGCTGATAAGGTGTGCGAAGTTTTGGATTTTGATTTGCGGAAAATAAATATTTGGCCCCATCTAGAAGCTTCAACTATGTCTTCAAGAATCCCTATTGACGAGCATCTTGAGCCTGTTTTGGACCAGCAGGTTAGGGTAGATATGGCGACGGTAACGCCGGTCAAAGTGCTGGTTCTAGGTGGTTTAACACCTGAAAAAGGCCTATTCATGCTGCAGCAATTAGCAGAAGACGCCAAGCTACGAGGCTTGGCGCTGCACTTTGTGGTGCTAGGCCATACAAGTAGGGTAGTTGCGCAGTATCCAACCTTGCCCATTTTTGTGCGGGGCAGTTTTGAAGATGCTAATTTGAGTACCCTGATGGCACTTGAGCGCGCCGACTGCGTGCTGTTTCCATCGCAAATACCGGAGAGTTTTTCTTATACCTTAAGTCGTGCCTTAGCGTCCGGCTTACCGATTGTCGCGTCTAACCTAGGTGCATTTATTGAACGTTTAGCGACCGTTGACGATGCGCAGTTAGTGGCGTGGGATGCACCAGCCAGTGTTTGGAATGCCGCAATTTTAAAGGCGGTAGCAGCTGGAACGCTCAGGACTTCTGCTGTGGCAGCGTCGAATCAACGCTACGCTATGCAATATGCTAAACAGTATTTAGAGCCGATCAGCTCGATGCCGACAGATGGTGCAACCGCTGCCTTGGCCGCGCGTTTTTTATATGCAAGAAAAGTATTGCCGACCACCGGATTGGGTTTACGTGACTTATATGACAACGGTGTGCTTTGCGGCCATGAGGCCACTAAAAGGGTACTTTCCCAGCGCGTCGTCGAAGTAGATGTATTGATCGCCCAGCAATACAGCGATATCGGTAGGTTGAACTACGATATCGGTAGGTTGAACAACGCCATCGCTAGTTTGCAGAGCGATGTGGCTGACTATAACGAGAGCCTATTGGACCGCGACGCGCACATAGGTAACTTAAATGCCCAACTTGACGAAGCCGCTGTAGAAATTCAGCGTAGCTATGCAGAGTCTGCGGCGCTCACAGCGCAGCTAGCCGAAGTGCAAAATCACTACGAAGATGAAGCTTGCGCCTTAGCTGAAGAGCGCGATGCTGCGCGCGATGCGTTCTCTAGTATTGAAAGTAGCCGCTTTTGGCGCTTAACGGCCCCTGCACGCAGCCTTGTGCAGTTGTTTAAAGGTGCCAAGAACAAAGCCAACGATATTCGCTTGAGCACCAAGCGTTTGCCTCGGGATGCCGCTATTGCCAGCCAAATTTTGCGTGAAGAAGGCGTTGTTGCTCTAGGGAAACGCGTGCAGGCAAAATTGGCGCGGAGTCGCGAAGCACAACCCGCCTCACTGCGCACTTGGGCGCTTGAAACTGCCATCGCGCCGCTGGTTGTACCTTGTGCAGAGTCACCAAAATTTAGCATCATCATTCCGGTATATGGCCAGCATTTGCTCACCTATACCTGCTTAAAAAGCATTGTTGATACTTGCGCGGCCTTCAGCATAGAAGTGATCGTGCAAGATGATTGCTCGCCCGAGCCCGCAAGTGTCGCGCTAGCGGGTGTAAGCGGTGTGCGATTTGTTCGTAATGCAGCGAATTTAGGCTTTCTCCGGTCGGTCAATGCATCGGCTGTGAATGCGCGGGGTGATTATTTGGTGATCCTTAATAATGACACTATTTGTACCGCGGGTTGGCTTGATGCCATGATAAAAACCTTCACTGATTTCATGAAAGTGGGAATGGTGGGCGTGAAGTTGCTGTACCCCAATGGCACCTTGCAAGAAGCCGGTGGCATTGTGTGGCGTGACGGTTCGGCGTGGAACGTCGGGCGCAACCAAAACCCTGACTTACCCGAACATAACTATGTGCGAGAAGTGGATTACTGCAGCGGCGCGTGTTTGATGCTGCCCGCAGCACTTTGGAAGCAACTCGGCGGTTTTGATGACCGTTACGCACCTGCCTACTACGAAGAAACCGATCTCGCTTTTGCCGTGCGCGAAGCTGGGTACAAGGTTATCTACCAGCCTCGTGCGGAAATTGTGCATTTTGAGGGTCAAAGCAACGGCACCGACGTAACGCAAGGTATGAAGCAGTATCAAGTGCTTAACCAAAAAACCTTTGCGTCAAAGTGGCGCACACAACTGCAAGCGCATCGCATTAACGGCATGTTGCCGCACTTAGAGCGTGATAGGCAGGGCAATACCGCAAAGCGTCGCGTATTGGTGTTGGATGCCTGCATGCTCACGCCCGACCAAGATTCTGGCAGTTTGCGCATGTTTGAAATGCTCGGGCAAATGCAGCAGCTTGGCTGCAAAGTAACGTTTGTGGCCAGCAATTTGGAATCGCGCACACCCTACACGCAAGATATTCAAGCGCTTGGCGTGGAAGTACGCTGGCATCCGTATTTGTCTTCAATCACGACCCTGATCGAGCGCGAAGGTGCAAGTTTTGATGTGATTATGCTGTCGCGGGTTACAGTAGCTTGCCAGTTTGTCGATTTGGTGCGCCAACACGCGCCGCACGCCAAGCTAATTTTTGATACCGTAGATTTGCATTTTTTACGCAATGAGCGCTTGGCAGAATTAGAAACTGATGCAGCGGTCAAAGCGGATATTTTGGCCAGCGCCAAAAAAATGCGTGATGAAGAATTAAGCATTATTGAAAAGTCCGACATTACCCTAGTGGTATCCACGGTTGAGCAAACATTGCTACAAGAAATCGCGCCACGCGCAACGGTAAAAGTGGTGTCCAACATTCACGTCAATGACCCAAGTGACGCGGGTTTTGACGCACGTGAAGGGATATTGTTTATCGGCGGCTTCCGTCACCCACCAAACTTAGATGCAATTAGCTGGTATGCCGAAAATGTGCTGCCAATTCTGCGTCGCGATTTGCCCGGTGTTGTCACCACTTGCATAGGTAGCAACGCGCCGTCAGCGCTATCAAAGCTTGAAGCAGCAGATTTTCATGTCGCAGGATTTGTACAAGACATCGTGCCAGCATACGCCCGTGCGCGCTTGTCGATTTCACCATTACGTTATGGTGCCGGGGTGAAGGGCAAAGTAAATATTGCGATGCAATATGGCGTTCCCGTAGTGGCTACACTATGTTCAGTTGAAGGCATGCACTTGGTCGATGGCGAAGATGCGTTGGTGGCTGATACGCCTGAAGCGTTTGCGGCCGCCATCGTGCGGGGCTATACGGACGCGGCGCTGTGGCAACGCTTGCAGGCGGCGGGTCATAAAAATATCGATACTCATTTTTCTCGTCAAACGGCGCGGCAAATGTTGGCCAAGGTCTTGGATATTCATAAATAGTGCACAGCGAAAACCTTGAAAATGCCCTAAATACAGGAATCTTCAAGATAATATGGTTAAATTGGGGGCGAAAAAAATGACGTGGATCATCACAAAATATCTGCTTACCGCCGCTGTCGTCGTCGCAATTTCTGAAATTGCCAAACGCTCCGATAGGCTCGGCGGCGTATTGGCTGCGCTGCCCTTGGTCACGATTTTGACGTTGATATGGCTCTACGTTGAAAACCAACCTGCCGATAAAATTGCCAACCATGCTTATTACACATTTTGGTATGTGCTGCCGACCTTGCCGATGTTTTTGTTATTTCCCGTGCTGTTGCCGCGCATTGGCTTTTGGTTGAGCTTAGGTGCCTGTGCGGCGTTTGCAGCGGTTTGTTTTTTTGGCTTCGCTTTAGTCCTTCGCCAATTTGGTATCGATCTGTTGTAGATGCGCCCTACGGCGTTCTTTTATTGTCACGATGGCTAATTTTTGCGAGCAATGATATAGGTGAGGAGAGCCAATCGTGTTGAGCTAGACCGAAACTTCCCCGCGACCTAACTCAATTACATTGCCGCTTACAAAAATATTCTTGGCTTCATCCACGGTTAACCCAAGGTGGCAAACTCGGTTTACTGCTTCTCCTTGGATGATGTCGGCGTGGACGGGTAGTGGTTTGCCTGTGGCGATAAAGTAGCCCCCCAAATTTGCCGTGGCTGAACCTGTACCCGGGTCTTCGGCGATGCTGCCATTTGGTGTGAAAAAGAAGCGGGAAAGCACTTCTATCTGACCTTTTGAAGTTTCTGTGGCGCAAAATAAGTACGCCATGCTACGGTTTTGCGACGACTTAATTTGGCAGAGTTTGGCGGCGTCGGGTTTTGCGCTACGCACTGCCGCGTTATTTATTAATTCAATGATGAGTTGGTCGCTACCGGTGTTTACCCAAAGCGGCGGCGCGGCAATGTGGGCTACATCGACACCAATGGCTTCAGCAATTGTAGCAAGTGAGGATTCGACCGCGCGCGATGATGCGGGCAGGGCGCAAAATTGAAAAGTGTCGGCAACGGCTGTGACGGGAATTACGCCAGCTTGCATTTTTAGACTAAAACGATCGCGCTTTTCATACAGATCACGCACGACAAACGCGCTGCCAAGCGTGGGGTGACCGGCGAAGGGCATTTCAAACGTCGGCGTGAAGATGCGCACCGTTACTGGGTTTCTACCTGCTTGCTGGTCATCAGCGGACAGGCGAGCGGGCTGAAGTGCGGGCAAAAGAAAGGTGGTTTCGGAAAGGTTAAACTGATTGGCAAGCGCCTGCATAGTGGCGCTATCCATGCCGATAGCGTCTTCAAAAACACAAAGGGCGTTGCCGGCGAGCGTCGCTTTGGCAAACACATTAACGATGCGGTAGGTGTAAGTTTTTTTCATAAGAATGGGTCATGCAAAATTGAAACCAAAACAACATGTGAATCGTAGAGTAAGCTGTGAATAATGTAATCTTAACTTGGAAGGATGAGGAATGAAACTGCTTAATAAATTTGGAATCGGTTTGGCGTTAATTGGCGCGGCGGTGGCGATTAACAGCGTTGCGGAAACTAAAATGGCAACGCCTCCAGTCGCTGCAAAAAGTGAATCCACTGCACGAGCCATTTTTGCAGGGGGGTGCTTTTGGTGTATGGAAGCACCGTTTGATGTGTTGCCGGGGGTGATTTCCACTACTTCAGGCTATATCAGCGGGCAGAAAAAAGATCCAACTTATCAAGAAGTATCAGCGGGCACAACAGGCCATACCGAAGCGGTTGAAATTGTCTATGATCCTAAAAAAATTAGCTTTGATAAGCTGCTCGAAACATTTTGGGTAAACATCGACCCAACAACTGCCAATAAGCAATTTTGCGATAGCGGTTCGCAATATCGCAGCGGTATTTATTACGTCGATGCTGGCCAAGAAAAAGCCGCGCGCGATTCTAAGGCGACCTTAGATAAAACCAAGCCGTTTAAAGAGGCTATTCAAACCGAAATAGTGGCTGCCACTGTTTTTTACGCTGCCGAGGACTACCATCAAGATTATTACAAAAAGAACCCGATTCGATACAAATATTATCGCAATGGCTGCGGGCGTGACGCGCGCTTAAAGCAAATTTGGGGTGATAAAGCGCGGGGGGCTGCACACTAGCCGCTAGCATTAAGCGATAATGGCGCACCCTATTCAATAATGGTGCGCCAATGAATTTGACTTACTCGAAAATTTGTTTAGCAGGTGTTTTAGTGGCAACGTGGTTAGGCTCTGTCGCTAGCGCTGCACAGCTTACCGCAGGCCCGATGACTGGCGCTGCGGCAATGCGCAGCGCCAAAGTGTGGATGCAGGCAGACAGTACGGCCTTGGCGCAATTGGAGTATTGGGATGAAACGGTCAGTACATCGTCGTCACCCAAAAAACGCTTAAGTCGCATCATCAAATTGGCTGAAGACACCGATTTTACAGCCCATTTCACTATTGATGCGCTGGAGCCAGGGCGTAAATACGGCTATCGCTTATTGCTTGACGGTAAACCTGTGGCTACGCCGGAAAGTTTGAGTTTTAACACACTGGCGTTGTGGCAATGGCGCACCGATGCACCCGATTGGCGGATGGCATTTGGGAGCTGCGCTTATACGAATGAGATTGCCTATGATCGCCCAGGGCGCCCCTATGGCGGTCCACCAGAAGCCGCGAATATCTACGCCAGCATTGCGCAAAAAAAGCCGAATATGATGCTTTGGGGTGGCGATAGTTTGTACTTCCGTGAAGCTGATTACGACAGTGCCTATGGGCTCAGCTATCGCTGGCGGCATACGCGCGCAGCTGCGCAATTACAACCTTTGCTGCGTACGGCGCATCATTACGCTATTTGGGATGATCATGAATTTGGCGCCAATGACGGTAATTCAAGTTACCCATTTAAAGGCGAAACGCTAAGGTTGTTTAAGCAATACTGGGCAAATGCTAATTATGGCTTGCCCGAAACGCCCGGTATTTTTACTACATTTAGCTATAACGATGCCGACTTTTTTCTGCTCGATAATCGTTACTACCGCGATAGCGACAAGCTAAAGACGGACGATAAAGCCAAAATCGGGCCAGCGCAAATGCGTTGGCTGAAAAACGCGATGCTAGCTTCAACTGCGCCCATAAAAATCATTGCCGCAGGCGGGCAAATTACCAATAGCGTAAACGGTGCCGAAGGTTGGGACAAATTTCCGCGCGAACGCGAGGAATTGTTGAAGTTTTTACTTGATCAGAATGTCAATGGTGTGCTGTTTTTGACTGGTGACAGACACTTTACCAGCATGATGAAAACTGAGCGTCCCAATAGCTATCCGCTTTACGAATTAACCTGCTCGCCAATGACGGCTGGCCCCATTACCAACCCAAAACGCGATCGTGAAAACCCACAGGTGTTGCCGGAAACTTTTGTAGATAAACGCAATTTTTGCACCCTAGACTTCAGCGGAAAAAAAGCCGAGCGCGCCATCACCGTGCGTAGCTTCGATACCGATGGTAAGCAATTGTGGGAAAAGCAGCTAGCAGTGGCAGAAATAACCAACAAATAGATCATCCTTACAATGCCTAAAGATAGACTTTATGTCCGGAGATGCCCGTAAATAGGGCGTCTTCAGGAAATATTTTGCTGCTTATTTTTATCCATTTGTTCCATAGCGACGTTGTCTTCGCAAGGTTTAGGATACCGCCTAGATTTACGTTTGCGCCACTCGCAAGTTTTCCCGTGGTAGCATTTGCAATATGATTTCCATGCGCCCATTGTTGCCAAAATCTCCCGCAACAAACAAACCAAAATCCGCCGCCAAACCGTTGCCCCAAGCAAGCGGTGTAGCGCCACCTTTGGCCACCTCGCGTTCAGCACGCACGCGCGAACGCATTCTCAGCGTGAGTTTGTCGCTCTTTAATGCCGAGGGCGAGGCCAATATTACCACTGGCCATATTGCCGATGAGCTCAATATTAGCCCGGGTAATTTGTACTATCACTTTCGTAATAAAGAAGAAATTATTCACTATCTGTTTGCGGATTTTGAAAAGCTGATCGATGTGGCACCGCAAGGGCTAGAAGATGCGGCGGCTAGTATGGAAGACATGTGGTTGTACCTTCATTTGATGTTTGAAAGTATTTGGGAATACCGTTTTTTGTACCGAAATTTAGACGACTTAATGTCGCGTGATGCTAAATTGCGCTCCCATTTCAGTATTATCGTCGCGCATAAGCGGTCGTCGATCATTGCGCTTTGCGAGTCTTTGGTACAAGCACGCGCCATGCGGGCGACGGAAATGGAAATTTCAGCGCTGGCCGAGAACGTGTTGGTAGTGGCTACGTACTGGTTGAATTTCCAACATTTATCGTTGCGCCCGCTAGCCAAGCCGCATGCTAAAGAGGAAGCACAGAGTTATTTATCGCGTGGTGTATACCAAGTCATGTCTTTGTTGTCGCCGTTCTTGCATGGGGAGGCACGGTTACATTTAGATGAGCTTAAATCGCACTACGTGAACTAAGCAAAAAACGACGAGTTGAACAATAAAAACTGAGGAGATCGCGATGGCGACAAAAAAATGGGCAAAGTTTCCGCACGACCAAAAAGCAATTACCTATAGCGCAGAGGCCCTTAAAAAACAGTGGGCCGATTTGCATAAGGGCGATTGCGAGCCATTGCCTAAGGATGCAGATACGCTGGAGGCGTGGCGACAATTTCACGCCGGCAATTTTCAGGCTGCGGCAGAGCACGGTCTTGATTCCACGGTTGGCATTAAGGCGACCGCTATTTACGCCACCTATTTTGAAAGCAAAGAAGCCGCAAAATTAGCGCTTTATCAAGATGCAATGGCCGCGGCAGAGGCGCTTGTTGCGGCGGAGCCAAAGAACGCCAACGCCTATTATCAATATGCCTATTCGGCTGGCCGCTATAGTCAAGGTATTTCAGTTGTAAAAGCCCTTGCACAGGGCTATGGCGGCAAAATTAAGAAAGCGTTGGAAAACTGCCTAAAGCTTGAGGGTAAACATGCCGAGGCGCACACGGCGATGGGCGCGTACCACGCGGAAGTTATCGACAAAGTAGGCGGTATGGTTGGCAGATTGACCTATGGCACGAGTAAAGATGTGGGCTTAGAGCATTTTGAAAAGGCCATCGAGCTCAATCCTAGTTCGCCCATCGCACATATTGAATTCGCCAATGGTTTAATGATGTTATTTGGTGATAAAAAAGTGGATGAAGCCAGTAGTCTTTACGAGAAAGCTGCCGGATTCAAAGGCCGTGATGCGATGGAGGTGCTAGATATTGCCTTGGCAAGGGACGAACTCGCCGAATAAGATGGCACTGAAAACAGACATTTGCAAACTGAAAGCAGTTGAGGAGTTTGGTTCCGGCGACATGGGCCGGGCCAGTCCACTATGTAAGTCCTAATTGATATTAGTGGTTTAAGTAAAGAGACGGTACGGGCAAAATACAGGTCATCGTCGAGGGTTGCGCGATAAATGCTAGAGCTATGTTATGCGCGAATGTTTGTGAAATGCATGTTACAATTTTCTGCCTACTTATTTCTAGTTACCATCGCCGTGTAATGTGAGAATGATGGTTGGATTATTGGTGCCTAGCGAAGACAAGTTCGCCTAGTTACAGTTAGATTTTTTTGCTGAAAGGTGGAAGTTTGCGAATCGCTATTTTAGAAGACGACGCTGATGTCGCGGCGGCAATGAAGGGTTGGATTGCTGAGGCGGGCTTTAATTGCCATGTATTCGGCTCGGCTAAGCAATTGATGACGCGGAGTGCGCGTGAGTCTTTTGATCTTTTTATCTTAGATTGGGTGCTCCCTGAATCAAGCGGGATCGAAGTGCTGCGATGGTTGCGCCGTGAGCAACTTTCCTTGGTGCCGGTTTTATTCGTCACGGTACGCGATGATGAAGTGGATGTCGTTGAGGCGCTAGATTGTGGTGCCGATGATTTTATGACCAAACCTGTGCGCAGAATTGAACTTGTCGCGCGGACTAAAGCACTGCTACGACGCGCAACAGTTCATTCAAAGGATATTGAGGGGCTAGAAATTCCCCCGTACAGCTTCATGATGACGGCGCGACAAGTATTGATGAATGCTAACCCGGTTACCATGACCGAAAAAGAGTTTGAGCTGGCGGTGTTTTTGTTTAAGAATATCGGTAAGCTGCTATCGCGCGCGCACCTATCCGAATCGGTTTGGGGGCGCGCAGACCCAGTTACTTCACGCACCATTGATACACACATTAGCCGAGTGCGCAAAAAATTGGCGCTCTCGCCGCAGAATGGATTCCGGCTGCAACCCGTCTACAATATTGGTTATCGTTTAGAACGGATTCAAGCCGTAGAGTGATTGG
>JANNXI010000213.1:0-12909 GCA_031409495.1 Betaproteobacteria bacterium | reverse complement strand
TGGATTGCGAGGGTGTCTTTTTCATGAGAAGTGAGGCGGTCATAATTAAAAAGTTCTATTTGGTTTTAGGTTTACGTGTTTTAGACACACTTGGTGCAGCCGTTGACTTTACGTTGGCGGCAGGCTTGGCAGGTGCATTTGCAGGTACGTTTATTGCGGCTTTTTTCACCGCTTTTTTCTCAGCAACAGCAGGTTGAAGACGCCCTATTTTAGGGCCTTTAGAGGCACTTTTTGCGACCAGTTTTTTACGCGCTACTTTAACCTCTGCCTCCGGCGTCGCCACAACAGATGCAGCCAACAATTCTTGATGCGCCGCTTCCATGGCTTTTGCGAATCTTGCAATATCGGGCACCGCTTTTTTGCAGGCAATTAAACCAATATCGAGCGACCCGTTGTAGCTGTGCAATGTGACGTTTAACCCTAAGCCATGCGTAACAATGGACACCGGAAAATACGCATCCATTGTGGCGCCAGCCATGTACAGCGGGACTTGCGGGCCAGGCACATTTGATATCACCAAATTAGCCACCGTCGGAATGCGGTTCGCGACTACATCGCTGTTGTATAAGGTACTAATCGCGCTCATCAGCCAAGGCACACCCAGCGATGGTAAATCGGTGGGGATAATGTTCTTCATCCCCTGCGTGAGCATTTTTGCTTTGGTGCTTCCAGCTACAATTGCCGCCAAGCGTTTCGTAGGATCCGCCAAATTAGTGGCGAGTGTAATCAACATCATGGTGACCTGATTGCTCTGCGAGGTGTCGCCGGGATTACGCAAACTGGCGGGAACCGCGCCAATCATGGTTTTAGCGAGCATTTTTTTATCTGCCGCAAAATAGCCGCGCAAGGCGCCGCTACAAAGTGCCAACACCACATCGTTTAACTTCGCATCGTTGGCGCGACCAATTTGCTTAATTTCGCTTAATGGAATGCGCACAGTTTTAAAAGCGCGACGCGGCGATATGGCTACGTTCATCGTCGTGCGCGGGCCAATGGCTAGGCCCTTTGGAATCAAAGAGGCAATATCCAAGCGCGCTTTCTTCTTACTTTCGCCGCTCTGATTCAGCGCTTGTGCCGTAGATGCAGACAGCGCACTCATCGCCCCAGCAGTTTTAGCGAGCTCCGGCAGTGATTTTGCGATTTTTCCATACTGTGCGACGGTGTTTCTAAACGCTGCACCCAAAAGCTTCATGTTGCTAGGTGCTCCCTTTGCCTTGCGCGCATCGGGCGCATTGATTACGGTAGGAATAGGCGATGTTTCCAGCACTGCCTGTGCTAACGCAACACCGCCTTGGCCGTCAAGTGCGGCATGATGAATTTTGGCATAAAACGCAATTTGCCCCGTTTGCAAACCTTCGACCACGGTAAATTGCCAAAGCGGACGATCGCGGTCTAGCAAACCTTCATGCAACTTGGCAATCATCGACTCACACTGCGCCATGGTGCCGGGCTTGGGTAATTTAACGGTTTGAATATGATGCGCGATATCTACTTTTTCGGCAGTAGTCCACATGGGTGTGGCAACGGCAAATGGCAGAAATGCTAAGCGACGGCTAAAAAGCGGCGCCAAATGCATGCGCGATGCAATGTGATCACGAATTTTTGGGTAAAAACTGCCTTTGTGTTTTGCGGGCGGCGTGAATAATATACAGCTACCCACATGCATGGGCGTAGCGTCAGTTTCCAGGTGCAAAAATAGTGCGTCAAGTGCGCTTAATTGCTGCATATCTGCTCCGATTTGGATTTGCTTTTATCTTTAGTGTTATCGCTGCTGCTTAATTTTGGCATGTTTTTAGTCCTGCCAACCACTTATGTACGGACAACTTGTGTTACTAGACTAACGGAGCCGCGCAAAAAACGCCTTTAGCCGTGCACTGCTTTCATCGGCTAACACCCCGCCCTCAAAGGTACAGTGATGATTTAGCTGCGGATTACCACTTAAATTAAGCATGCTCCCGCAAGCCCCGTTTTTTGGCTCAGTGGCGGCATAAACCACTCGCGCAATCCGCGCGTGTACAATTGCCCCAACGCACATCGCGCAGGGCTCTAATGTGACGTATAGCGTTGAATTAATGATGCGGTAGTTTTGCACTGTTTGAGCGGCATGGCGCAGGGCAATTATCTCGGCATGGGCAGTGGGATCATGGGTGCTGATGGGGCAATTAAAGCCTTCGCCCAGCACGATTTGCTGAGCCGAATCAACCACCAAAGCACCTACTGGCACCTCACCTTTTGCCGCGGCAGCATCGGCTAATTTTAGGGCGAAACGCATCCATGTTTGGTCTTGCTCTATGGTCATTGTTTAACTTCGCTTGCTAACCAAACACCAGACTTTCCTCCGCGCTTTTCAAGCAGACGGACGCCTGCAATTTCCATGCCGCGATCTACCGCCTTTAACATGTCGTATACCGTAAGCAGCCCGACACTCACAGCCGTCATCGCTTCCATTTCAACACCGGTACGCCCCACGGTGGCAACGGTTGCTTGGCAGCTTAGGCGACTGTTTGTGCTGTCCAAAGCAAAGCTTATTTCCACATGGGTAATGCTGATGGGGTGCGCCAGCGGAATCAAATCTGCGGTTTTTTTTGCACCCTGAATCGCTGCCAAACGTGCTACGCCGAGCACGTCACCCTTTGCCGCTTCCCCTGCACTTAAGCGCGCGAGGGTGGCTGGCAGCATTTGAATATGCCCAATCGCCACGGCCACACGGGCGCTTTCAGTTTTGTCCCCCACGTTTACCATATGCGCCTGGCCGGACGCATTAAAGTGATTCAGTGGTGTATTCTTGTTGGTATCTGACATTGGTAAACTTAAAGTAAAAACAGGCTGGTTGCTGCAAATTTTTGCGGGAACTTACGGTGGATTTCAGAATCTTAACTTACATGGGCGGCAAACACTATCTGCAACGTCGCAACCCCGCCGTATTTACCACCGTACTTACCATTGAACCGCTTTAATTATTGTTGAGCTCACTACGTTGAAAAAGAAACTTAGCTGCGTATTCATCGCTTTTGCCTTAACGTGTTCGCCTGGCTACGCACCGCGATCCTTCGCAGCGAGTTTGCCAAGCAATTTACCCGATTTGGGCGATTCTTCTGATGCGGTATTGTCCGAAGCGCAAGAACGTGCCATCGCCAAACGCATCATGCTGGAAGTGCGCGGCGAACGCAGCGTCATTTCCGATCCTGAACTGACCGATTATATCAACCAGCTGGGCAATCGCTTAGTGACGGCCGCAGCAGGTGCCACAACCGATCAACGGCGCACCTTTGAATTTTTTTTGCTAGAAGATGATTCCATTAACGCCTTCGCCCTGCCTGGCGGCGTAATTGGCTCGCATACGGGCTTACTAGTAGCTGCTGAGAGTGAATCGGAATTAGCGGGTGTTTTAGGCCATGAAATCGCCCACGTAACACAACGCCATATTGCGCGCGGTGCCGCCGAGCAAAAAAATGCGGCGCTGATGAGTATTGCGACCTTAGCGCTGGCCGTATTGGCCGCGCGGGCTGGCGGTTCAAACAGCGGCCAAGCTACTGAAGCGGCACTCGCCAGCGGGCAAGCGCTACAAATTCAGGCACAACTTGACTACACGCGCGAATTCGAGCGTGAAGCCGATCGAGTGGGGATTACCATTTTGCAACGTGCAGGTTTTGATGTACACGGTATGGCGAATTTTTTTGAACGACTGCTGCGCTTAAATCGCCACAATGACGGCAAAACGCCCGGCTATTTGCGCACCCACCCACTCACGACTGAGCGCATTTCGGACATGCAAAATCGAATTGGTTTAATTACCAAAAATTCAATCGATAGTAGCCCCGATTTTCGATTTGCGCGTGCAAAATTACGCTCGATGAGCATGACACCAAATGATGGCGAGACTTATTTTCGCGGGCAGATTACTGAAAAATCGATCTTGCGCGACATAGCCGATGTGTACGGCCTAATTTTGAGCTATAAAAAGCAGCGCAACTTCGCCAAAGCCGAAAAAGAGCTAAAGTCCTTGGGCACGCTTGCTACAAACAATAGTTGGTTTGAGCTTGTGGCGGCAGATTTAAAAGCTGACCAAAAGCAATGGAAAGATGCTGTGGCTTTATACGCCAACGGCGCGCAAAAATACCCGGGTAAGCGTGGTTTTAGCTATGGATACATTGATTCGCTGTATGAATCTGGCTTAGTAGACGAGGCGCTTATTGCAGTGAATGAAAAACTCGGTCCAGCTTTAGCAAATAATGAAGACTATCGCTTGCATGAGCTAGCCGCAAAAGGCTACGCAATGAGAGGCAAGCGCGTTTCGCAGCATCGTAGCTTGGCGGAAGCCTATTATCGACGCGGCAATTTAATCGGCGCCATTGAACAGCTTGATATCGCCATCCGCGCTAAGGACGGCAATTATTACGAAACCAACGCGGTTGAAGCACGCCGCCGCGAATTTAGAAGTGAATATAAAAACCGCTTGCTGCTTCCCGGTGAAAAGCGCCAACCAGAGGGACGCGAAAGCCGCGATAATCGCGATGAACGTACGGGCGAGGGACGGAACCCGTCTTGACCACCCGCAATAAAATCCGCCTATTTGCGTTTGTTTTGTGCGTTTTGGGGCTATTTTTTAAAATCGCGATCGTTAGCGTAGCCACGGCGCAAATGCCAGTGACTGCACCAGCACCGGCGCTGATGCCAACACCGGTGCCAGCAACACCAACATTAAAGCAAGCAATCGTGGCGTTAGGCGAGGCCATAGCGCTCGACCCTTTACGCGGCAATTGCAATGCTTGCCATCAATTGCCCAACACCCAAAAAGCTACTGGCAAATCGAAAATCGGCGTGAGCTTGAACCAAATACGCACAAAGTTTCCCGATGATAAAACGCTACGCGCGCTAATTTGGAATGCATCGGTAAACTACCCGCAAACCATCATGCCGCCTTACGGTAAGCATCGTATTCTAAGTGAAACTGAAATCGATGATTTAATCGCATGGCTGGTGACGCAATGAAGCTATTTTGGCTCCTCGCGATGTATTTTATGCTGCTCCAACTGGGTGCCATCGCACAGAATAAACCACCTGTAAACGCCCTAAATACAGGTGGTTTCAGCCCACCAACACAATCTCCCGACAGCGAGAGACTAGCCATGATCGCGTTTTTAAAGCGCAATTTTGCAAAAATAGGGAGCGCCGAAATTACCCAAGGTGCTGCGGCTTTGGAACCTGGTGTAAAAATTTTTGCCCTTGGTGCAGATAACGAAACCAATACCGCAGACGTACTTGCGATTGGCAAAAAGCGTTGGGACACCAAATTTGCTAACGGCAAAAATTTCGCTCAGTGCTTCTCTGGCGCCGGCAAGCGCGCTGCCGTGAGTTACCCGCAATTTGATGCGGCCAGCAATAGCATAATCACCTTAGAAAGCGCGTTGAACAGGTGTTTGCAAGCCAACAATGAGCCGCCACTGTCGCTCGGTGACGCTTGGACGATGGGCGCCCTTGCTGCGTATTTGCGGAGCTTATCGGATAACGTAAATTTAGCCATCCGCGTAACCGGTGCCGCCGCACGCGTGCGCTTTGAAGCGGGTCGTTCGCAGTTTTTGCAGCGGCGTGGGCAACAAAATTTTGCATGTGCCAGCTGCCACGTTCAGCATGCGGGCGCAATCTACGGACAAGCGGGCCTATCTGCCGCTGTAGGCCAAGCCAGCACCATGCCGGTGCTATGGGCTGGCGGCAAATTACGCAGCGTACAGATGCAATTTCAGTCATGTATGGAACGGAGTGGCGCCACACCGTTGGCACTAGGCAGCACCGCCATGAACGACTTGGAGTATTACCACGCCTTCCTTTCCAACGGCCTCGCTCAGCAGCCGCTAAGCGCGCGGCGATAAACAGCATTAGGCTCGTATTAAGCGTGATAACGCTGCAAACTTAAATGCGCGCGCAAACACGCAATCTCGTGCAGGCCAAGCTGCTGAGGGTAAAATAGGTATACAAGCAATTTCCTAATGCCAGTTGGCGCGAAAACCCTTACTCATGATCAAAAAAATCCTCAAGTTTTTTATACGCATTCCCGTTCTCATCGTCATAGCGCTCGCAATTGCTAGCTGGTTTGCCTATGCAGCGTTTCAGCAAAAAGCCATCAAGGCCAAGGCAGATCGTTACCGTACTACCGTTGTTGATAGCGGCGCGGTACAGCAACGCATTACTGCAAACGGCACCTTAGCGCCGGTTTCCGTCGTAAACGTAGGCACGCAGGTGTCGGGCACGGTACTTAGACTGCATACCGATTACAACAAGCAAGTAAAGGCGGGACAAGTTCTACTGGAACTTGATTCAGCGCTCATTTCCGCCACAATTGCACAAATTGAAGCGAATATGCGCTCCGCCGAGGCCACCCAACGCTTGGCTGAAAGCACCATGAAGCGTAACCAAGAACTGGTGGCAAAAGGTTTTATTTCACCAGCTACACTAGAGCAAAACCAGAAAGAAGTTGAGGTCGCACGCGCGCAAGTAAGCCAAGTGCGCAGCCAGCTTGAGCGGGAACGCACCAACCTGCAATTCACCATCATCAAATCGCCCATCGACGGCACGGTGATCGATCGTAAAGTTGACGTAGGCCAAACCGTGGCGGCAAGCTTTAGTACACCCACTTTGTTTCAAATAGCCCGCGATTTGCAAAAAATGCAGATTGATACCAGCGTTGCCGAGGCTGATGTGGGGCGGCTGCGCGATGAAATGCCCGTAACATTTACCGTGGACGCACACCCAGATAAGGAATTTGCGGGCAAAGTGCGCATGGTGCGACTAAACCCGACCATCCAGCAAAACGTAGTGACCTATAACGTGATTGTGGATGTAGCAAACGAAGATAATTTGCTGAAACCCGGCATGACAGCACAAGTATCGATGGTTACCGCCACCAAAGACGGCGTGGTGCGTATTCCGAATGCGGCATTGCGTTTCAAGCCGCAGCGCGATGAAAAAGCCGAAGCGCTCAAAGCTGCGAGCGACAAAACCAAAGGCACTACCGCGATGGCCGCAGCACTAACCCCACCAGGTGCCGCCGCGAAGAAGCCAGCGACCAAAGTATATAAAACAACGCCGGCTGGCGAGCTAATCCCGATTGAAATTCAAACCGGCATTGCGAGCAATCAATTTACCGAGGTAACTGTAGGCGATGTGAAGGCCGGCGACAAGCTCGTGACCCGCGATACACAAGACCAAACCGCGCGCAAGTAATCAAAAGATGACTGAAAAATCAATCGAAAGCATATTGAAGACACCCTATAATCGGGCATCTTCAGCCACTACCGCACCAGCGAAAATACTTATTGCCCTATCGCAGATTAAAAAAAGCTATTTTTCTGCAGATGTCGCCACACCAGTTTTGCACGGGATTGATCTCAATATTAACCATGGCGAGTTTGTCGCGATCATGGGGCAATCAGGCTCGGGAAAATCAACCCTCATGAATATTTTAGGTTGCCTTGACACGCCCACCGAGGGCAGTTTTTATCTAAATGGCAAAGAAGTAGCGCGCCTGAACGATAACGAGCTTGCCAAGGTGCGCAACGAAACCATCGGCTTTGTATTTCAAGGGTTTAACTTACTCAAGCGCATGCCGCTAATTGATAACGTGGCCCTGCCCTTGCTGTACGCGGGCGAGAGCATGAGCACTGCTCGCAAGCGGGCGCAAACGCGGCTCACGCAGACAGGTTTGGGCACATTTTCAAAACGGCTGCCAAACCAAATTTCAGGTGGCCAACAGCAGAGGGTAGCGATTTCACGAGCGCTGGTGTGCGACCCTGCGCTCATTTTGGCCGATGAGCCCACGGGTAATTTAGATACCGCGACCAGTAAAGAAATTATGGAATTATTTACGCACTTAAACGAAGCAAACGGCATGACGATTTTAATCGTCACGCATGAACCCGATGTAGCGCGCTACGCGAAACGGCTGGTACGACTAAAAGACGGTCTCGTTACCTACGATGGCCCGGTGACAGACGCACATTTATAGGTGACTGCAAAATGAAAAACAAGACCGCCCTCATCACCGGATCAACCAGCGGCATTGGCTTAGGTATCGCTCGGGCTCTGGCAAAAGAAGGTGCCAATATCGTACTCAATGGCTTCGGCGATGCCGCGCAAATTGATGCGCTGCGGGCGGAAATGGCCACCAATTATGGCGTTACGGTGCGTTACCACGGCGCGGATATGTCCAAGCCAGTTGAAATTGCTGCCATGGTGGCCTTCGCTGGCGAGGTTGATATTTTAGTCAACAACGCGGGCATACAGCATGTGTCGCCCGTTGAAACCTTCCCAATCGAAAAGTGGGATGCGATCATTGCCATTAATTTATCCAGCGTATTTCACGCTACCCGCGCGGCCCTGCCAGCCATGAAGGCTAAAAAGTGGGGGCGCATTATTAACGTGGCATCCGCTCATGGTTTAGTTGCTTCGCCTTTTAAGTCGGCTTATGTTGCGGCCAAACATGGCGTTGTAGGCTTTACAAAATCATGCGCCCTAGAAACGGCGGAATGTGGCATTACCGTCAACACGATTTGCCCCGGCTATGTGCTCACGCCGTTGGTAGAAAAGCAAATTGATGACCAAGCCAAAGTGCACGGTATTGCACGTGAAAACGTGGTGCGCGATGTTATTTTGGCGCCCCAACCTACCAAGCAATTTGTGACCATTGAACAGGTGGCGTCGATGGCGGTTTATCTTGCCAGTGACAATGCAGCAGGGATGACGGGCACATCCGTTTCGATGGATGGCGGCTGGACTGCGCGCTAGCACATGGCTAAGGCAGTGTTAAGAGATGCTCGGAAAGACCCTAAATACAGGCACCTTCAAGTGCTGCTTACAGGCTTTAATCCCTTCGGTGGCGAAGTTAAAAACGCCTCATGGGAAGTATGCAAAGCCGTTGCCAAAACCAAATTACCCCTTAATGCCACCCTGCATTTGCTGCAAGTACCCACTGTATTTTCAGAAGCCATTGGCGTTGTAACCACCGCGATTGACACGATCAAACCTGACATCATCATTTGCACCGGCCAAGCGGGTGGCCGCTTTGCGATGAGTGTTGAGCGTGTCGCCATGAACATAGATGATGCCAACATTGCCGACAACTCTGGCGCACGGCCACTCGATTGCACCATCAACGCCAAGGGTGCGCCCGCCTATTTCGCAACCCTGCCCATCAAAGTTATTGTGGCCGCGATGAAGGCCGAAGGCATACCGGCAGAAATTTCTAATAGTGCAGGCACTTTTGTGTGCAATCACTTAATGTACGGTGTGCTTGCGCATTTAGCGAAACATAAAATTGCCGCCCACGCTGGCTTCATCCACATTCCATATTTAGTTGAGCAAGTATTGGATAAAGGCGATAAACCGTCATTAAGCAAAACGATAATGGTTGCGGGCATAAAATCAGCAATAAAAACGACGATAATAGAAATATTAAACAATCAGGGAGCAACACATGAGCCAACCTAAATCCAAAGTTTATGCAGACGCAAAAAGCGCGCTTGATGGTTTATTGCACGATGGCATGACCATTGCGGCTGGCGGGTTTGGTCTATGTGGTATTCCTGAAAATCTAATCGGTGCTCTAGTCGCTTCGGGCGCTAGAAATCTTACCATTGCGGGCAACAACGCGGGCGTGGATGATTTTGGGATGGGCTTGCTGCTAAAAACGCGCCAAGTCAAAAAGGTCATCGCGAGCTATGTGGGCGAAAATAAAGAATTTGAACGCCAAGTGTTGGCTGGCGAATTAGACCTTCAATTGGTTCCACAAGGCACCTTAGCAGAAAGATTTAGGGCTGGAGGCGCCGGTATTCCGGGCTTCTACACCCGTACCGGCTTTGGTACAAAACTTGCTGAAGGCAAGCCAACCCATGTATTTGGCGATGGCCGCGAGTATGTTTTAGAAGAAGGCATAAAGGCCGATGTGTCGATTGTAAAAGCGTGGAAAGGGGATGCAGCTGGTAATTTAGTTTATCGCAAAACCTCCCGCAACTTTAACCCGATGATCGCGACTTGCGGCACAATCACCGTAGCCGAGGTGGAAGAACTTGTGCCGATTGGCTCGCTGGATCCTGACAATATTCACACGCCGGGAATTTTTGTCGATCGTATTATCCAAGGCGCGAAGTTTGAAAAAAGGATTGAGTTCCGCACTGTTACCGGCGGTGCTGCAAGTAAAAAGGATTCACCCATCCGTGATGCAATGGCCAAGCGCGCCGCACGTGAGTTGCGCGATGGGTTTTACGTTAACTTAGGCATCGGTATCCCAACACTAGTGGCAAATCATATTCCCGAAGGCATGCAAGTTACCCTGCAAAGCGAGAATGGCTTGTTAGGCATTGGCCCCTTCCCTACCGAAGACAATATTGATGCGGACTTAATCAACGCCGGTAAGCAAACCATCACCAGCATTGCCGGTTCCAGCTTTTTTTCAAGCGCAGATTCCTTCGGCATGATTCGCGGCGGCCATGTAGATTTATCGATTTTGGGCGGCTTGGAAGTAGCAGAAAATGGTGACCTTGCTAACTGGATGGTACCCGGCAAAATGGTGAAAGGCCCGGGCGGGGCGATGGATTTAGTATCCGGCGTAAAGCGCGTGGTGGTGTTAATGGAACACACTTCAAAAGACGGTGCGCCGAAAGTGTTAAAGGACTGCGCATTGCCAATTACTGGGCGCGGCATCGTGAATTTAATCATCACCGATCTTTGCGTATTTGAGGTGCATCCCGGGCGGGGCTTGGTGCTCACAGAACTCCACAGTGGCGTTACACTAGATGAAGTAAAAGCAAAAACAGGCTGTGCGTTTGAAGTTGCCCTTGGTTAAAATTCGCCTTAATTTGCACGCCACTCAATAACAACAGCCCGCGATAGTAAAATGCGGGCGCATAAAAATTTACTATGCACGCATCCGACGAGAAGCCCCTTTGGAAGCCCAGCGCCAGCCAAATTGAATCCGCTAACATCACCGCGTTTCGGCGCGCCGTACAACAGCGCTATTGCGTTGATTTGCCTGACTACGCGGCACTTTACCAATTTTCAATTACGCGTATCGAAGACTTTTGGGCAGCGATTGGGGATTTTACCCATGTCCTGTCGGTACAAACGTCCGCCACGGTTTTGGCTAATCCAAACGCTATGCCGGGTGCACAATTTTTTCCAGATGCCAAATTGAATTTTGCACAGAATTGCCTGCGGGACAAACACCGCAGCGCACCCGATGCAGATGCCATTGTGTTTTGGGGCGAAAATAAATCACGCCGCGTCATCTCCAATGCTGAACTACACGCGGCGGTAGCACAAATGGTTGCCGCCTTTCGCCACCACGGCGTGCAAGAAGGTGACCGTGTCGCCGCCTACATGCCCAATGTACCGCAAACCATGATTGCGGCCCTGGCCGCCGCAGCAATTGGCGCCATTTGGACCTCGTGTTCGGCCGACTTCGGCGCACAGGGCGTACTCGACAGATTTCAACAAGTTGAGCCCGTCGTGCTCATTGTTTGCGACGGTTATTTTGGCGCGGGCAAATCACACCACACGCTGGACACCGCTGCACTAATTGCCGCGGGGTTGCCCACCGTGCGCCAGCTAATTTGTGTACCGTATTTAGCCGCTATCGAAGGCCGCGCACCTGATTTAGGCACGCTTAACAACGCGGTCACCTTTGAAGCCTTTCTAGCACCTTTCGCGGCTGCCGCAAGCCACGAAATCACCTACGCCAACCTAGCGTTTAACCACCCACTTAGCATTTTGTACTCATCTGGCACCACCGGCGTACCCAAATGCATCGTACATAGCACGGGCGGTACGCTGCTCATGCACTTAAAAGAACATCAGCTGCACTGCGATATTAAGCCCGGTGACCGGGTGCTGTACTTCACCACCTGCGGCTGGATGATGTGGAATTGGCTATTAACCACATTGGCGTCCAACGCAACTATCGTGCTCTATGACGGCTCACCATTTATGCATCGCGGTGCCGTGTTGTACGACGTGGTGGATGCCATACGCGTCACCCACTTGGGCATTTCAGCCAAGTATATCGATGCGCTGATCAAGATTCATTTGAACCCAATGCGTACCCACGATTTAAACAGCTTACGCGTCTTGCTTTCTACTGGCTCGCCCCTTTCGCCAGGCGGATTTGACTACATCTACAACAATATTAAAACTGACCTGTGTGTGTCTTCCATCAGCGGCGGCACGGACATCGTTGCCTGCTTTGTCGGCGGCTGTCCAATATTGCCAGTGTATCGCGGGCAAATTCAATGCCGCCTACTCGGTATGGCCGTGGATGTACTCGATGAAGATGGCCGGCCCACGCGTCCTCGCGATGGCGTGCACGGCACACGGGGCGAACTGGTTTGCACCAAGCCATTTCCATCAATGCCGATCGGATTTTGGCGCGATCAAGACGGTAGCCGCTATCTTGAAGCTTACTACGAACGATTCGCTAATATCTGGACGCACGGTGATTTTTGCGAGCTCACCGCCCAAGACGGGCTCGTTATCTACGGCCGCAGCGACGCGGTACTGAAACCCGGCGGCGTACGCATTGGCACAGCCGAGATTTATCGTGAGGTAGAAAAACTCCCAGAAGTGCTGGAGGCGATAGCCATCGGCCAAGACTGGCCACCTGACAAGCCAGGCGATGTGCGCGTAGTGTTGTTTGTAAAGCTGGCGGAAGGGCTAACGCTTGATAAGCCTTTGATTAAAAAAATCAAAGAGCAAATCAAAGTAAATACATCCCCCCGCCACGTTCCCGAACGCATTTTGCAAGTGCCTGATATTCCGCGCACGCGCAGTGGCAAAATTGTGGAGCTGGCGGTGCGTAATGTCGTCCACGGGCTGCCAGTAAAAAACAAAGAGGCGTTGGCCAATGCCGAAGCACTGACGTAC
>JANNXI010000212.1:0-14076 GCA_031409495.1 Betaproteobacteria bacterium | reverse complement strand
ACGCATTGCTGGCCTACCCTCAGAGGCGAAACCATTACCCACAGCGTGGACGCACAACACCCCTACACCCCACAAACCCACACCGGTACGCTGTGGGGCAGCAATATGTCGCTTGTTTCGCATTTAGTCGGCACACCCTATATGCCTAATATTGAAGGCGGGATATTGTTTATCGAAGAAGTTGATGAAGACCCGTACGCCATTGAGCGCATGTTTTTTCAGCTTTTTCACGCGGGTGTTTTGCAAAAGCAACGGGCTATTTTGTTGGCCGACTTTACCGATTGCGACCCTGCAGGTTCACGCTTTGCTTACGGCATGGAACACGTGTTAGAAACCTTACGCAACCTGCTGGGCGACGTCATTCCTGTACTAACCAACCTGCCCTTTGGCCATGTGCCACGCAAGCTCACGCTTCCATTTGGTGCGCAAGCCACGCTAACAATTGAAGCTGAAAGATATACTTTAAAATTTTAGATATAGGCTGAAGATGCCGATAATACGGGCATCTTCAGCCTACTAAATTGCTTCAATTAACCTTAAACCGATAAAAATACCAATAGCTATTAGGTGCATACGGTGCATCGATATTTTTGCGCGCGCCCCACGCACCCGTCGTTTGGTATATGGGGATGACTGCTACATCGTCGCGCGCAATGGTGAGCACTTCGGCAATGAGCGCATTACGTTTGGCGGCGTCCATTTCAACTTTGATGCGCGCAAGCAAGGCGTCCACCTTAGGATTCGCATAACGTCCCCAATTGCCGTCGCCACGACCCGACCCAGACGCACCGACGCTATTTAAAATGGCCTCAAGTGGAAAATAAGCATCCATCGTCGCCGTACCGTAGTCCATCACATAAAAGCTAGTATCAAACTTTCTGAGCTTTGGAAAAATATTCGTAAACGACACCATGTTGAGCTTCACCGTAATGCCGATGGACGCCAGCATGGGCGTGATGGCCAGACACACTTCGGCAAACGGCGTTTGATTCACGCAATCCATCGTAACTTCAAAGCCACCACCACCATAACCGGCTTGCGCCATAAGCGCCTTAGCGCGTGGAATATCCACTGTGGTAGGCCGATCCATTTCTGCGGCATACCCCAGCGCGCCCCGCCCCACCACCAAGCCGGTGGGTCTGCCATAGCCGCGGGTCACCTTATTGATAATTAGTTGGCTATCGATTGCATATGCCATCGCTTGGCGCACGCGGTGGTCTTTAAAAGGATTTTTACCTTTTATATTGCTGTACAAAAGTGTATCGCGCGATTGATCTAGCGCTAAATAAAGCACCCGAGGCTCAGATCCTACCTGCAAGGTCACGCCAGCCGTTTTTTTTAGCCGCTCGCGATCTTGGTTCGGTGGATCAGGCACAAAATCAATAGAGCCGGACATCAACGCTGCAATTCGCGTACCGTTAGATTTGATGGGTGTCCATTCTATAGCGCTGACGTTGCCACGCTCAGCGGCTGCCCTATTCCACCAATTTTTGTTCTCAATGAGCACGGTTTTAACATCAGGTGCGCGCGATACCAACATGAACGGCCCCGTACCGTTGGTGCTGCGCGAGGCGAAGGTTTCCTCCTTATCACCATAATTTTGCGGCAAAAGTACGCCGTGCTTGGTACTCCAACTTTTCGACATAATCTGAAATGACACAAGGTGCAGCAGCATGATCGGATTGGGTTCAGCCATGATGAAATCGACCGTCATCTCATCAATTTTTTTAACCGCGCCGACGCCCTGCAATGAGGCTTTGAAACTGGACAAAGCGTTTTGGGCGCGCGCGGCTGAGAACACTACATCGTCAGCACTAAAAGCCGACCCATCGTGAAACGTAACGCCCGGGCGCAACTTAAAACGCCAGGTTTTCGCGTCCGGCTGGCTCCACGACACTGCAAGCGATGGCGCAATATTGAAATCTTTGTCGCGTCTGACCAAGCCTTCATAAATATTGTTGAGCAGCCGGTTATTGATAGCGATATTGCCCACATGCGGGTCTAGCGACGTCGCGTCGTCAGACAGGGCCACACGCAGGGGTTTGGCGTTGGCGACAGGCGAAATGGCAACAAAAATTGTGGTGCAACCAACGAGAAATAGTTTTATAAATCGCATAAAAATCCTTTGGAATCGCGACTATTGATATTCTGAAGATGCCCGTAATACGGCAATCTTCAGGCATATTATCTACAGATTCAATTAACACTAAACCGATAAAAATACGGTTTCGCGTCTGGCACATACGGCGCATCAATGTTTTTACGCATTGCCCACGCCACAACCACTTGAAGGAACGGAATAACCGCCAAATCATCTCGCGCTATCGTCAGCGCCTCGTGAATTAAAGCGTTGCGCTTGGTCATGTCTGGCTCTATTTTTATGCGCTTGATTAACGCATCTAGTTTTGGATTGGCGTAGCGCCCGTAGTTGCCATCGCCAGCACCTAATGCTCCTGCTGCATCTACGCTCTGCAACTGCGCGGTAAACAACTGGAGTGCATCCATTGTGTTTGAACCGTATCCCATCACATAAAGGCTGGTGTCGAATTTTCTAAGCTTAGGAAATATATTGCTAAACGAAACCATATTGATACTTAGCTTGATGCCGATAGGCGCCAGCTGAGAGGCCAGCGCTTGGCAATATTCACCAAATGGGCTTTGATTAAGGCAATCAAGCGTCACCTCAAAACCACTTGCATAGCCTGCTTCAGCCATCAGCTTTTTTGCGCGTGGTATGTCTACTGGCAAACGCTGATCCAATTCAGGCGCATAGCCCTGCACGTCTTTACCGATCAACAACGCCGTAGGCCTGCCGTAGCCACGATTTACTTTATTGATAATAAGTTCGGCATCGATAGCATGTGCCATAGCCTGGCGCACGCGCAAATCTTTAAACGGATTTTTGCCTTTGATGTTGCTGTAAAGCAGCTCATCACGCGATTGATCGAACGCCAAATAATGTACCCGCGCTTCACTTCCCGTTTGCAACTTCATCTCGGGCATATTTTTAAAACGCGCACGGTCTTGCAAGGGCGGGTCAGTCACACTGTCTATCGACCCAGACAGCAACGCCGCCATGCGGGTGCTGTTTTGCTTAATCGGCGTCCATTCCAGCGCAGTTACGTTGCCACAATCAGCGGCCGCACGGTTCCACCACTGCGGATGTTCAACCAGCACCGTTTTTACATCAGGCGCACGGCTTTTAAGCATGAAGGGCCCGGTGCCATTGCTGGTACGGGACGCCACGGAATCTTCTTTATCGGTATAGTTTTGTGGGTTCTGCACATTGTGTTTAATGCACCACGCTTTTGACATGATGTTAAAGCTCAACAAGTGCAACAGCATCACCGGATTAGGCTCAGCCATTAATAAATCGACCGTTAAGTCGTCCACTCGTTTAGCCGACGCAACGCCCTGCAGGGCATCTCTAAAACTTGAAAGCGGGTGCAGCGCACGGCCAACCGAAAACACCACATCGTCCGCCGTAAAAGCCGACCCATCATGAAACTTCACCCCCGGCCGCAACTCAAAGCGCCAGGTTTTAGCGTCTGGCTGGCTCCAAGAAACCGCCAATGATGGCACGATTTTAAAATCTCTATCGCGCCTAGCCAAGCCTTCATAAATATTGTTCAGTAAACGATTGTTAACCGCCAGGTTTGCCACATGCGGATCAAGAGTGGTGGCGTCGTCGGATAAGACTAAACGGAGGGTTTTAGCGTGGGCGATTGGCAGGACCAATATGCTGGCGACCGCTGCAGCTACGAAAAGTAAGTGGTGCAGGCGCACGGGAGTCGTTTGAGTATAAATATGGTGTCTTCGGTTGAAAAACACTGCCCCTTATATTTCTAAACGGGAATAATCGGTAAACCTATCAGCGGCAGCATGTAAAATTTTTTGGGTTGGTTTTTGGCGTGATGCCATTGCGTGGGCGGCTTTGCGTCGGGTGGGGTTTTATTCGCCGAAAGATTGACAAGATTTGTCGACTACACATTGTAAATATAGCATAAGCGTATTGGAATACGTTCGTTTAAATACGGTTTCAATTCAACCTTAATGGGCTGGAGATGGCTTATTTTGGACGTCTTCAGGGCTCGTATGGCGTGCTGGCGTGGGCAGTTTCCGTGATTAGCGTGTTTGCGCATCCGCACCCTCTCTCCCTCGAGGGGAGAGAGGGGGATCGTAAACTAACCACAATGACTGCACGCAAGCGCCCTAAATACGGCCATCTCCAGCTAAATTACCTACAGTCCCGCCTCCCGCTCCGCCAATTCCGCCTCGCGCGCAGCCGCACGCGATGCATACCGCGCGTCATGCGCCTGAAACCGCACGAGCGACACGGCAGCTGCCGGCAACACTGGCACCCGCGCATCTTCAACCAAGGTGATGCAATCAACCGGACACGGTGGAATACACAGGCCGCAGCCGGTGCACAATGGCGCTATTATCGTGTGCATATATTTCGACGCGCCTAATATTGCATCAACCGGGCACGCTGGTAAGCACTTGGCGCAACCGATGCATACTGCAGCGTCAATTAGGGCAACTTGGTTTGGTTTTAGCTCGCCGCATTCAGGGTCTAGCGGTAATATAGGCACATTCAATAGCTTGGAGAGTGCCGTAATTCCGGCCTCTCCACCGGGTGGGCAGCGGTTAATGTTGGCGCCCTCCTCTGCTATTGCTTTCGCATAGGGCGCGCAACCTTCGTAGCCGCATTGGGTGCATTGGGTTTGCGGAAGTAGCGCGTTGATGCGATCGGCTAGGGCTGTTGGCGAGTAGGTTTCCATTTAAATCAAGAGTGCTTTGACGCAAAACACCAACGCGCCGTCGTTCCCGCGCCGTCGGGAATCCAGTGTCGTCGGTCGAAGCCGCTCAATTCCCGCCTGCGTAGCAACGACGAAACACTGAGGATTGCGCCGATGGTTATCGGTTGGGCGTGGATAGCGTTTGCCAACTCAAGCCGCCAAGGCTTTTGCGCATTGCGCAATCAAGGCTGGTCCGTGATAAATAAAGCCAGTATAGATTTGCACCAAGCTCGCGCCAGCGTTTATTTTCGCTTTCGCGTCCGCCGCGCTATTGATCCCACCTACGCCGATGATGGGCAGGTTGCCTTTTAGTGCAATGTTGAGCTGGCGCAGCACTTCTGTGGACGGCGAAAACAGCGGGCGACCGGATAATCCGCCTGCTTCGGCTTGATGGGCGTGACCTTGTACCGCATCGCGGGAGAGCGTGGTGTTGGTGGCGATTACGCCTTCAAAGCCGTATTGCAGCAACAATGCAGCGATGTCTTTGATGGATTTTAAGTCAAGATCGGGCGCTATTTTTAGCAGCAAGGGCACGTGGCGTTTATGCTTAACGGCTAAGATTTTTTGTTCAGCTTTTAATACGGATAACAGATTTTCAAGCTGGCTGGCGGCTTGTAAATCACGCAAGCCTTTGGTGTTTGGCGAGCTAATGTTGACTGTGACGTAGCTAGCGTGCGGGTACACGCCGCGTAGGCAAGTTAGGTAATCATCAGCGGCATTTTCAATCGGTGTGGTGGCGTTTTTACCGATATTTAAACCTAACACACCTTTGTATTTTGCCTTTTGCACATTGCTTAAAAAAGCCTCAAGACCGCCGTTGTTAAAGCCTAAGCGGTTAATTAGGGCTTCGTGTTCGGTTAAGCGAAACATACGCGGTTGCGGGTTGCCGAGCTGGGCTTTTGGAGTGACTGTGCCTACTTCGATAAAGCCAAAACCCAATGCTGCTAACGCGTCGATATACGCGCCATTTTTATCCAAGCCAGCAGCCAAGCCTACGGCATTGTCAAACTTTAGCCCCAACACTTCGCAGGGTGCGCAGACGCGCTTGGCGACTAGCCCGGTTAAATGTAGATGATTTAGCTTGGCTAAGGATGCCATGGCAACATTGTGGGCAGCTTCTGGGTTCAATTTGAACAGCGCCGCGCGGGTGAGTGCGTAGGGAATCATGTCGCTTCCTCAGTAACCTTGGTTGGAGGCAACGCTACCCACTCACCCAATTGCGAATGCTGCGAGCGCCTCAATCCTTGCAGCGGTTGATATTCAATTTTGTAATTCATTTTGCGACTTTCTTCTATCCAGTAGCCTAAATATACATAGAGCAAACCGAGCTTTGCGGCGGTTTGAATTTGCCACAAAATATTGTAGGTGCCGAGCGACAATCTTGGGGAATCGGGGTCAAAAAACGTATACACCGACGATAAGCCGTCTTGCAGCTCATCAATAACTGACACCATTTTCAATTGCCCGTGCAACCGAAACTCGACTAGGCTAGTGGCCACATTACTTTGTAATAAAAAATGCGAATATTGTTCACGCGAATCGTTATCCATGCCGCCACCGGCGTGCCGCGCGGCCTGATAGCGTCGATACAGCGCGTAGTGCTCGTGCGAAAAGCTTAATGGCTCTATCGTAGCAACCATGTCCGAATTCAGCGCCAACACTCGTCTATGGCGGCGGCGCGGCGCAAAATCAGCAGCAATTACGCGCACCGGCGTGCAGGCTTTGCAATGGTCGCAGTAGGGCCGATAAGTAAACGCTCCACTCCGTCGAAAGCCCACCGCCACCAAATTACTATAGGTTTCCGTGTCAATCAAATAGCTGGGTGTAGCCACTTGGCTGCGCGCTAAACGTCCCGGCACGTAGCTACACGGATACGGCGCTGTGGCGTAAAACTGCAAATTGGTGAAGGGAATATCGTTGAGTTTACTCATTGCTTAATCCCGCCACGCACTGCATTTGCCACCGGGCAAACGCGCTTGCTCAACAACAATAAGCTGCCGCAGCTGCTTGACAAACACGTTGCGTGCGATGGGTGCGGCACCAAAGCTTGCTAAATGCTGCGTTTCTTGCTGGCAATCAATGAGAGCAAAGCCATCTCGTTTGAGCTTTTCCATCAGGGTCGCAAAGGCGACTTTTGACGCATCGGTCTGGCGGGAAAACATCGATTCACCAAAAAATACATTGCCCAAGGCGACGCCGTACAAGCCGCCAACGAGCGTATTTTGGCCTTCTTCATCATGCACCCATGCTTCTACGCTATGCGCAACGCCACGCTCGTGCAGGCGCGTGTAGGCGGCAATCATTTCTGGCACGATCCACGTGCCACCGTCTTCGGATCGCGGTGCAGCGCACGCATGCATAACTTGCTCAAAGGCTGTATCAAAGGTAATACTAAATTTGTTTTGTCGCAGCGTTTTAGTAAGCGATTTACTGATCCGCAGATCTACCGGGCGCAGTACCATACGCGGATCTGGGCTCCACCACAGAATCGGTTGCCCTGCGCTGTACCACGGATAAATACCGCTGCAGTAGGCGCCAATGATAGTTTCTTCGGCTAAATTTCCGCCCGCACAGAGCAGGCCGTTAGGCGCCACTAATGCACGCGCGACGGCAGGGAAATCGGCAGCGGTTTTTATCCAAGGCAGCATAGGTCTCGATTTAGCCCATCGGGCTTGCACCCGCGGTTGTGCTCACACATTTGATAAATTCACGGCCTTTTTTGTCACTGCAGGTTTTCACCGCATCAAGCTCTTTTTTGCATGATTGCGCATCTGCTTCTTGCCCAACAGCCCCATATTTAGGGCAGTTCAGAGGATTAGCGACTAAAAACTCTTGGTCGCAAACATAATGTGCTTCGCCTTTGATAGCGCCACATTTTTCAGCAATTTTCGTATGCCGTTCGCAACGCTCTTTGGCAACACCTTCCACGCGGGTGCAATCTGCTATATGGGCATTGGCAGCAAAGGAAAAAGCTGCACACACCAGCGCTGCACAAAATGCTAATTTCATAATTTAATCATCTTAAAAAAATAGCGGCGCATGGCAACCATGCGCCGCTAGAGTTCCACTAAATACTAAGCTGTGAGGTCTTTTATTTCCGAGCCACAATTTTTCTTAACGGATTCGATACCGTTATCGCGACCTGCAACTGCTGTGTACATTTCGCTATTGCCGATAATTTGGCCATTGCCCGCTTTGAGTACAAAATAAGGTTGATCTTTGGCGCTCATCTTGCGCTCAAACATTGCATCATTGGTGCCGTTTTTTGCAACAGATTCACAACCTGCCATTGCGCCACTTTTATCGGAATACATTTGGCTAGATAAAATCACTTCATTATTGCCTGCCTTCAACACAAAATGAAACTTGCCATTGCTAGCGGTAGAAACTTCGTAACGTGCGGCCATGTTTGCCCCCAAAATTAATATTTAAGAATAACCGATTAGATGTGCTAATCCTGCAAGAAACAAGAAACAGTAACACATATTAGCAACGAATTTTAAGGCCTTAATAGCAGCTTTGATTACACGTATAAACACACCTTTGAATACACCAAGCGCTACGTTACCATCGCAGCTTGCGCCAACATTTCTAGCGCATGACTACGCGTGGCTTTGGTAATACTTGCGCCGCCCAACATGCGGGCAATTTCCTCAACTCGAGCCGCATCATCAAGTACGGATATTTGACTTGTTACCATCTTTTGCGTATTCAGCGATTTTGCAACGAGCAATTGTTGATTGGCATAAGCGGCCACTTGCGGCAAATGCGTTACTGTAAGCACCTGAAATTTAGCGCCTAATTGGGCTAACAGGCGCCCCACTACATCCGCCACGCGCCCACCAATACCCGAATCGACTTCATCAAAAATTAAAGTAGGCACACCTGCCTTCGCCGATGCAATCATTTGAATCGCTAAACTGATGCGCGACAACTCGCCACCCGAAGCTACCTTACCCAAAAGCCCCGCCGTTTGGCCTTCATGGGCCGCTACTGAAAATTCTATTGCCTCCAATCCTTCGGCGCTCGGCGCTGCGGGAACCAGCTCTACCTCAAATCGGCCACCAGGCATGGCAAGCTCCTGCATTGATTGGCTAACGGCTTTGGCAAACTTACCCGCTGCGTTTTTACGGCGCTTAGATAATTCTTGCGCAGCGGTCAAATACTGTTGTTCGGCGAGCGATTCCTGTGCTTTGATTTGCTCAAAAGATTGCGTGGTGTTCAGCAAACTCAAGCGTGCCGTTTTAGCTTCTAAAACATCTGCTATAACGCTGGGCTCAATCCGATATTTTCTCGCACAGTCTTGAATCGCGGCTATTTCACGATCAGCTTGCGCTAACCGCGCGGGATCAGGCTCCAAGTGTCGCAAATAGTTTCGCAGCGCGTGGCTGGCTTCTTTTACTTGCACGGTAGCCGATTCGACCATTTCGGCGGCGTCGGCCAATCCCGCATCCGACTGACTTTCGCGCTTGAGTCGCACACTTAAGCTTTCAAGCTGGTTAAGTGCGGCACTATCGCCCTCGGTAAGCGTTTCTAGCCCTGCTTCAGCAGCTTCAATTAAGCTCGCCGCATTGGCTAGGCGACGCTGCTCATCCTGTAAGTTTTGCCAGCCCGTCACGCTAAATTTAAGCGCACTAAGTTCACGTACATGGTCTTGCAAATCTTCGCGCTCGCGCACGATGGCGGCTTGGTCTTGCTCAAATTGCAAGCGCTGGGCTTGTAATTGCTTCCATACCGCAAAGTGCTTTGCCGTATCCGCCAACTTGGCTTGGTTAGCCGCAAAATCGTCGAGCAAACCCCGTTGCGCCTGACGGCTAAACAATCGATGGTGCTCAAACTGCCCGTGAATATCAAGCAAGCTTTCGCCCAGTTCTTTTAGCTGCGATAGCGGCACGGCTGCCCCGTTGATAAAACTTTTTGAACGACCCGTTTTGTCGATCACGCGGCGTACAACACAAGTAGCTTCCTCGGCCTCATTGCCAAGCTCATTTTGGGATAGCCACGCGCGTACCGCTTTACGGGCAGAAACGTCGAAGAGCGCCGTAATATCTGCCTTTACAGCATTTGCTCGCACGATTGCACCACCCTCTGAACGCGCGCCAAGGGCAAGGGACAAGGCATCAATTAAGATCGATTTACCAGCCCCAGTTTCACCGGTAAGTGCCGTAAAGCCCGCTTGAAAATCAAGCTCTAAGGTATCGACAATCACAAAATCACGTATGGTCAGGCTTTGCAGCATAGTTCTGTTAGCGCTCTCAAATATTTAAGAAGTACGTTCATTCCAATGCAGTTTGTTGCGCAGCATCGAGAAATAACTATAGCCGTGCGGGTGCAGCAAAGTGAGCCGCGCTTCGTGCGCACGCACCAACACGACATCATCGGTTTGCGGATCAATAAACGATTGCACATCAAAATTTACCCGCGCATTATGCCCGCGCAGCATGGTAACTTTAACTTCTGATGCACTTGAAATTGCGATGGGGCGATTAGACAACGTATGCGGCGAAATTGGTACGAGGGAAATAGCTGGCAAACCCGGATGTAAAATTGGCCCGCCACTTGAAAGCGCGTACGCGGTAGAACCCGTGGGGGTGGCGATGATTAGGCCATCTGCGCGCAAGCTATACACAAATTCGCCGTCTACTTCCACGGCAAACTCAATCATGCTGCCCATTTCACCGCGGCTTACCACCACATCATTGAGCGCCACAGTTTTAAAAATTATTTCAGGCGGACTATTACTGGTACTGCTTTCGGGGCGCTGAATTTCAGCATCTAACAACAATCGGTCTTCGACGCTAAATTTACCGTCCAATACCTCGCCAATCATTTTAACAATATGGTCAGCCGGAATATCGGTCAAAAACCCCAATCGCCCTAAATTCACGCCAATCAACGGCACATGCAAGTCAGCCACAATCCGTGCCAAGGTGAGCAGCGTGCCGTCACCACCAACTGCAATGGCCAGGTCAGCGCCGCGAATCACGTCTTCAAGCGGTAGAACAACGTTCGCTTTAACCTGGCAATACTCCGCAGATCGGGTATCCATACGGGTTTGTAGCCCGCGCGCATGCAGTGTCCGCAACAGCATGTCCAACGACTCGCCCAACTGCGCGCCATCAGTTTTAGCCAATAATTTTGCCAAGGGTTTGCCAACGACGGCAATATTTTTAAACGGCACAAAGTTTTTAGCGCGGCGAGTAGGCATATTTTATAAAAAGTATGGAGTCGGCAAGATTTTAAAGCAGTCCCATTATAGATATTGGCGGCGCACAAAACATAACAAACGCTTAAAACAGCGCTTTTATGCGGTTCACAGTCATTTTCGGTAGAATCATTGCATGCTAAACCAACGCGCTCAACACTTATTAAAATTCCTCGTTGAACATCACATCGCCAATGGTCAGCCAGTAGGCTCGCGCGCACTCTCTAAGTTTTCAGGTTTAGAACTCTCGCCGGCTTCAATTCGCAATGTGATGGCGGATTTAGAAGAGCAAGGCTATATCGCCAGCCCGCATACTTCTGCAGGGCGCATACCCACACCTCGGGGCTACCGGCTGTTTGTAGATACTTTGCTCACCGTGCAGCCATTGCATCACGGCGAGCGGATACACCTCGAAAACAACCTAAAACCGGATGATCCTCGCCATGTGGTGACCGCCGCATCACAGCTATTGTCTGAACTCACGCATTTTGCTGGCGTGGTGATGGTGCCGAGACGAGCGGAGGCCTGTTTTAAGCATGTTGAATTTATGCCACTTTCAGAAAAGCGGGTGGTACTGATCATCGTGTCGGCCGATGGTGACGTGCAAAACCGTATTATCGTGACGGAAAAAAACTTTAGTGCAGCCCAGCTTACCGAGGCCGCAAACTTCATCAATCAACATTATGCCGGCCGCGAATTCGATGCTTTGCGCGGCCATGTTCGGGCTGAGCTGTCGCAATTACACGAAGATATTTCTACGCTGATGAGTGCGGTAGTGCGCGCACGCGGCACGGAGTCGGGGGCGGCTGAAGTACTGGTTTCAGGCGGTAACAATTTATTGGATGTAGGCGACTTAAATACCAATATGGTCAGCCTGCGTAAGCTCTTTAATGTGTTCGATCAAAAAACCCAATTGCTTGATTTACTCGATATTAGCCACCAAGCCGAAGGCGTTAAAATTTTTATCGGTGGTGAATCTGCCTTGGTGCCGCTAGACGAGTGTTCCGTGGTAACAGCGCCTTATGAAGTGGATGGCAAAATTGTGGGCACCTTAGGCGTAATTGGCCCTACGCGAATGGCCTACGAGCGCGTTATTCCAATTGTAGATGTTACCGCTAGACTTGTGTCAGCAGCACTTTCTGACGGCTAGACTGCGAAATGATATGCCTGAAGACGCCCGTATTTAGGGCGTCTTCAGGCATACTATTTTGTATATGAACGGCAATTGCAAATGAAAAACGACAGTAATTTTAAACACGGAACCCAACTTAAAACAGGTATTTTATTACTGAATTTAGGCACACCTGACGCTGCGACACCAGCGGCAATTCGTCGTTATTTACGACAATTTCTATCCGACACGCGCGTGGTAGAAATTCCAAAAATCGTCTGGTGGTTTATTTTAAACTGCATTATTTTAGTGGTTCGCCCAAAAAAAACTGCAAAAAAATATGCCAGCGTCTGGATGCCCGAAGGCTCTCCCCTGCGCGTATACACAGAGCGGCAAACACAACTGCTTCGCGGCTACTTAGGCCAAAAAATTAGCGCGCCCGTTAAGGTTGAATTTGCCATGCGTTACGGCAATCCTTCGATGGAATCTGCAATACACGCGATGTGTGATGCCGGTTGCGAAAATATTTTACTATTACCGCTCTACCCCCAATACGCCGCCAGCACCACGGCTTCAACCATGGACGAATTAGGCCGCGTGCTGCGCAAAGTTCGCAATGTGCCGGGCGTGCGACTAGTACGCAGTTTTCACGATCATCCAGCCTACATTGATGCGGTGGTTAAAAACGTACAAACTTCGTGGATGAAAAACGGCCCGCTTAACTTTGCCACCGATAAGCTATTGATGACGTTTCACGGTCTACCAAAAGTGCATTTAACCAACGGCGATCCCTACCACTGCCAATGCCATAAAACGGCGCGCCTGATTGCCGAAGGATTGGGGTTAAAAAAGGATGATTATGTAGTCACTTTTCAAAGCCGCTTTGGCGCGCAAGAGTGGCTGCAACCCTACACCGACAAAACCTTGGAAGCACTCGGAAAATCAGGTATTTCGCGTATAGACGTGATTTGCCCGGGCTTTGCGGCCGATTGTCTTGAAACGCTGGAAGAAATCGCTGATGAAGGGCGTGAAACCTTTATCCACGCGGGTGGCACAACCTTTAACTACGTGCCTGTGTGCAATGATTCAGAGCCCTTTATTCAGGCGTTGGCGGCAGTAGCCATACAGCATCTACAAGGCTTAATTCCGCTGGACCAACCCACATCTGCGTGGGATACGACAGCCGCCGCACTCGCACTCGAAGCATCTGCCAATCGCGCACGCGCAATCGGCGCGCCTCAGTAGACCCAAGACCGTACCGTACAAGTAACAGCACAACCTTATAAGGAGGCCGCGGCGGCGATGTTATCTATCCGATACGGCTCCACTTCACCGGCAAAAATGCGCGCAATGAAGGTCCTTTCGCGGATAGCAATTGTCTGCAAGAAGTAACTCGCCCCATTCATATGCCGAAAAGCCGTGAATCCTGCTTCTAGGAAGGCGTGTATTTCGCCCATACCGGCGAGCTTTGAGGGCCCGCGCAACATCTTCACCGTCGTGTAAATCATGCTTTTTTTCACCACAATGTCCAAACGCGCGCCAACATCTTCCATCAGATGCACTTGGCGCTCCCGCTCGGCGCGCATACCTATCTGCTTGAAAGCCTTACAATACGCGGCTTTCGAAAGAGTTTTAATATCCGCAGTCGCCTTTGCCATTGCCTGATCGCACTCTTCACTAATCACATCGAGCGCAATCGCTTTTTCTACCGTTTCCAGAGCAAACGCAGGCAGCAAGCGCTGCATTGTTGGCTCCATGCGCACCAGATCACGATCGCGCAACGCACAATCTTTACCCCCATACAATTCATCTAAAAAGAAGGCGGTCGCTGGCGCAAAACGTGCATCGGCAGCCAAGTCTTGATAGGATTCGGTTAAGCGTTGATGCTGCCAATCCTTGATGCGTCGCAATTCTGGCGACATATTTACTGAAGAACCGCGCATTTGCTGCAGCTGGCG
>JANNXI010000211.1:0-5315 GCA_031409495.1 Betaproteobacteria bacterium | reverse complement strand
TCGCGGTTATTGAGTATGTGGTTGAGTAATGTCGTTTTGCCAGCACCCAAGAACCCAGAAAGTACGCTAACGGGAAGTCGGGAGTCTGCCAAGGCTTTAGCTGCCTTTGGTGGAAGGTAGTTGGTGACGGCGTTCATGTGGTCAGTTCGCAAGTTTAGTAATGCAACAGTGTCGCATTAATGAGTCTTAAATGCAACCGAGTTGCGTAATTTTGGTTGCGAGATTTTGCGACAACCGACCGTTAAGCTGTTGGTGAGACTAACTTATGGTGCCTTTACGGGGGCTTTAGCTATTTGTTGGGCGCGTTGGCCGACTAAAATCACGCATGTCTACTGGTGCCGCAGGCTGCTCAAGCAGGGTGTCTTCACCAGCGCTCGCGCCATCTTCTATCGCCTCACCGTTTTCATTTACAGCAAGAATGTATCCCGAATGCGCGAGTTCCAGTATTTGGGATTCGACACGTTCGCGAAATTCACCGCTTCGTTCCAAAATTTGTGCCAGTGTCGATTCCCCGTCAATCATAATCAGCGTGCCGCGCAGTTTGTGCGATAGGCCATGCGCACGGGATTCCACTTCTTCAACACCTTTTTGCGACTTAACAATAAGTGCATCTGAATCCATCGGACACCTCTTTAGTTGGTTCGTTAGATTCGCTAAATTGCATAAAACGATTGCTGGCGGCGCATCTCAACACCACTGGCTGCCTTCCACATTAGAAATGTTGTGCTCATTGCTAAGGGTACGCCGCAATAGGCTGCGCAGCCAAAACGCCCGCTATCGTAAAACCACCTGCAATGCACCAGTAAATGGCTGAAGATACCCGTATTTAGGGAATCTACAGCGCTTATTGAAGTCGCTAAAATTTGTATTCTGCGTAAATTTGCAATTGTTAATAGTTTAAACGGCGTTTTTGCAGCTTCTCTTGCGCCATTTCCCGCTGATTTCTCGCTTATTCCAATTCCCAATAGAATAGTACATAATTGTATCTCCAAGTTAACGGTAGATCATTATGTCTAGACGCGCAAGTGGCGCAGCTCAAATTGATGCTGCAATGCTAGGTTTAAAGCAAGCAAAGACTGCAGATCAGCTGCGCGCCGCGCAATCTGTGTTGTTACCGTTAGTGCTTGGGCTAACGCTACAACAGACGGCGCAAGCAATTGGTCGATCCGTTGGCGCGACCTGCCGAATGCGCACGACTTTTTGTGCCGTAGCGACAGAGACTCGTACGCCTGCACGAGCAAAGACCGCACTGCGTAACCGCGCCAAAGCGACCCTGGAGGAGGAAGCAGCAGCGCTAGATAAAGTACTGCATAATGCCCATTTAGGCGGTGTAGTGATTATCCCGCGCCTCAAACCTCTGATAGAAAAAGAGTTGGGTAAAACCATGGCGCTGTCTGGGTTGTACCGCATGCTTCATAGACATAACTGGCGCAAGCTAGCACCAGATACACAGCACCCCAAGGGCGATCCTGAAGCCCGGCAGCTGTGGAAAAAAAACTCCCCGCATTAGTCCAAGAAACATTGGCGCAATTTCCGCTAAAGCAACCGCTACGATTAATGTTTCAGGACGAAGCGCGCTTCGGACGCATTAGCGACTGCTGCTACTGCTGGTGTAAAAAGCCAATGCGCCCCATGGTTAAAGCGATGCTGAGCCATCAGTACGTATACGCCTATGCTGCCGTTAGTCCTCAAGATGGTCGATTGGATTCATTGGTGCTGCCAGAAGTTAACGGTCAATGGATGCAGGCATTCTTAACCGAGATAGCGAACCGCTATGCTCACGAGAATATCGTGATGGTGGTTGATGGCGCAGGTTGGCACAAAAGTAAAGCGTTTAAAATGCCTACAAATTTGAAGCTGCTATTTTTACCGCCATACTCACCTGAACTCAACCCGCAAGAACACATTTGGGATGAGTTGCGCGAAAAGAACTTTCACAACAAAACCTTCGACTCACTGGACATGCTCGAAGACCATTTGGTGGTGGCTCTAAAAACACTGGAAACACAGACCGAAACTATCCAAAGAATTTCAGCTTGGGACTGGATAATTAATGTCGTTTCTATTGCGAACTAAAATTATACAAAAAGACCGACAAACTTTGTTGCGACGTTTGACGCTTCTCTAACCTCCTCGCGAGATAAATCATGATAAAAAAGACGCCATTACTTTTGAAGCTGGCCCAAATCGCTGTATCCGTTGCAATTATCGTCGGTGCATCGCTTAGCGCGCTAATCAGCGCTCCCACACATGCGCAAGCTGCTGCCACTTACACTGATTTATGGTTTAACGCGGCTGAAGAAGGCTGGGGTATTAACTTAAACCACCAAAACGATATTATTTTTGGCACGTGGTTTACTTACAGTGCCGGCAACGCCGCTGGCTGGTACGTCATGAGTGACTTACGACGCCAAGCCGACGGTAGTTTTTCCGGCGCAATTTATCAAACTACCGGCCAAGGCTTTAACCGCATCAACGGCACCAAATCGACATCTGGTGTCACGGAAGTAGGGCGCGCCACTTTGCGCTTTAGCGGCGCTGGCGCAGGAACATTTAGCTACACCGTAAACGGTGTCGCACAATCGAAAGCCATCACTCGCCAACAATACACGCCCGTAGCCACTGCTTGTAGCCAACAGGCAGCGAGCACTTCGCGTGCGACATCGCAGAACTATCAAGACTTATGGTGGGTGCCGGCTGAAGAAGGCTGGGGCGTTAATCTGACCCATCAGGGTGATATTTTATTCGCTACATTATTCACTTATGCCGCTAACGGCACCGCCCAATGGGTGGTGGCCTCGAGCGTGGCGCGGCAAAGCGATAGCAGCTACACCGGTAAGCTGTATCGCACCACCGGCGTTGCGTTTAACTTAATCAACGGCAGCAAATCCTCGCAATCGGTTACCGAAGTAGGCAGCATCAGCTTGCGCTTTGCCAATGGTGAAAGCGGCGTGATGACTTACACTTTAGACGGCACCAGCGGCAGCAAAAATATCAGCCGCCAAGTGTTTGGCAGCACGGTGAACGTGTGCGCTAATCCGTCATCAGCCCTTGGCGGTACGCCGCCAACCCCGCCGGCCGTGAGCGGGTCATGCCTCAATCAGTTTGATTTTGGTGTTGGCAATACGTACGTTATGCGCAGCAGCTTCCCCGAAACAGGACAAACTGGTGAAACGCAGTTCAAAATTTTAGGCCCCGGTACGTTTCAGGGCAAAGCCGTCATTATTGTGGAAAATCGCAGCATCACTAACGGCGTGGCTGATCCCGTAAACTTCAACTATCAATACTACGAAGAGAGAGGTTCGACGATAGGCGTCGTTGCTGCAGAAACCTTTTCGCAAGACGGCAAACAGCTCACCACATACGATCCGATTGATTATGCGCCGAAGGTTTTTGGGGTCGGCCAACCGTTTGGTGGGACCTATACGGCAACAACGATAGGCACTCAGGGTGGCTTCACCACCAACGCCAAAACGGTTTATACCTATGCGGGCAGCGTATCCGGAACGGAAAACGTCACGGTTCCGGCGGGTATTTTTGCCAACACTTGCAAGTCAGCGTTTTCAAGGGTTTCTACCCGCACGACCTTTGAAATTTTGGGTTTGCCCACGATCCCCGGGGTTCCGAGTATCGGTGGATTTGACTTTACCTGTGACGTGAAAGTGACGGGTAATAATGGCCCTGTGGGTACGGTAAAAACGGTGCAAAACGGTGGCGTCTGTGCCGGCATTTTTGGACCGGGTGGTGCGCCAACAGCAACTGCGGTCACTACGGAGCTTCTGCGTGCAACGGTTAACGGGCGTAGCTATCCATAGGTTTTTTAGCGCTATTGATAGGCTGGAGATGCCCTAAAATAGGGCGTTTCCAGCCACTTTCTGAGTTGCTTTTGATGGTACGTTAAGGCCGCACGCACGCAAAGCCGCAAGGGTTCTAGCGGAATTGCTTTACCTATTTCAAACACAATCGCCCGATTGCCCTCGAAGTTAAAGTCGTGCGTAAATGCGGTTCTAAAGCTTTCTACCAGCGTGGTCTTGCAGTTGAAATACATCGCAACTTGTTGTGGCGCTTTTTTATGCCAACCTAAGCGAATCGTCGATCCGCTTTTGCTTATGTCGGTTAGGTACGCAGGTTCACCCCATTTTAGGCATTCTTCAAGCGCGCCCACGCCTTCCGTGGTGGCTGCTGTAGCTAAAATGAGCGCGCGTAATACCATAATCTGCTTGCGCGCTGCTGCTGGATACGACGCAATCACAGCAGCGACCGCGGCATTGCCAATGGCGGTCGCCGGCATGATGAGTTACGACTGCTTGCGCACTTGCTCGCCCGCTTCAATCCGCGTTTTCAAGATATTTTGCTTCGGGGGTAGCGGACAAGTGGTGAAGGCGCTAAACGCGCAAGGGGGATTGTAGGTGCGATTAAAATCTAGCTCAAAAACTTCATTGGCCCTCGGCTTTTTTTCAACGAACAAAAAGCGCGAGGGGCGATAGGTGGTGTCGCCTGCGGTGCCGTCGCGCAACACAAAAAACAGGCCATCAGCGTTTTCGCCAATCACATCTAGCTTTTCAGCTTTGCCGTTTAGCGTAAATTCTACATAGCCTGGCACCGGCTCGTCGCTTACTTCATCAATCACGTTCACGATAGCCACTTTTTTGCCCGCGGGGTAGGGCGTGTAGGTTGCGGTAACTTTATAGCTAGGATCGACGTCATACCAAAGGCGCCCGGCAAACTGTTTACGGACTTCAGATTGGTTATCGGCCAAGCGCAGGATGTATTTTCCGTCCCGCTCAATCACGTGCATTGCCATGCGTTCAAAACTCACCCAGTCACGTTTTTCGCTTGCCGAAGATAGCTCGCGCACTCCCGTAAAGGGTGTCTCTCCAGCCTTCATTGAGATGCCTGAGTTGAGCTTTAAAGTTACTTTTTTCGTTTGGGCGTCAACAATAATCTGACCCATTTGCGCTGGCAATGCGCCCTTCATTTCTGGCGGCAACACGATATCATTATCGGGACTTGTTCCAAAGGTGTTCACGCCCGGTTTCATGATGTAGCGCCCGGCCAAGGTTAGCCAACCGTTATCGCGTCGCAAGCTGGATTCCACTCGTTCCCGCCACGCTTTTACAGCGGCCGCGTGTTCAGCGTTGGCAAATGCGGCATCGGCTTGCGCGGAGCTGGCAGCGGTGGTCGATTGCGGTAGTGGTGCGGTGGCACACGCGCTGAGTAAGCCTACGGTCGCTACGGTGGTGGCGAGGAGGCCGAGGGGGGTGGTGAGGGTGGATTTTTGGCGCATATGGGTTTCCTTTTAATCAGTGTTGCGA
>JANNXI010000210.1:0-37048 GCA_031409495.1 Betaproteobacteria bacterium | reverse complement strand
AAATTTACGTCTTTGCATTTATATCTCCAAAACTGTTTACAGAGAAATTAGTTTATTTAATTAATGCCTGAAGAAGACTATATCTAAAGCATCTTCAGGGACTAAATTATTTTCCTGCCAACAAATTGGCGAAGCGCTCCGCTGCACGTTTTGTGGCGACTTGAATTTGCGCAGTCTTCGAGAAATTTGCACCAAACTCCATGATTTCGCCCGAATAGCGATACATCATTGCCGCGACCACCTTTCCCGCTTGATCAACGGCTTGCATTTCAACTACTGCGCCGCCGCGATCCACCGGCAAAAATAAAATTAAGGTTGACACCACATTAAGCGCTGGCGAAACAGTTTTCCCTTCTGTAATCGTCGCTTTGATGGTAATGCTTTGACCGTCCGCGCGAGGGCTTGCCCTAATTAAGCGTTGTAGTTCAAGTTGAAACCTCGTAGTGACTTCTTTAATTTCATCTTTATCGGCAACCGCTTCAGCACCTAACCAGCGCGGCGTTTCCACCACCACGTTTACCATTTTCAAATCACCCGCAACGCGAAATTGCTTTGCTTCTCCGTCTGTGGATAGCAGCAGAGGCGTTTCTCTGTCGATAGCGGATGGCTGGCTTGGCAGTGGAATGGTTGAGCAGGCGCTTAATGTGGTGACGGCAAAAGCTGTCGCCAAGGTAAGTAGTTTTTTGTGTGTATTGTTGATACTAAGCATCATGGTTTCCTCATCAGGTTGTCGGTGCCCAATCGGTTTGAACGATTTGGACGGAATAAAAGCTAGCGATAGAACCAAGCTATAGGGCTAAGCTTTACTGACAAACATTTTGCTGAAAACAATCAATACAAACAATCCACGCTAGCGCAATAACAGCTATGCAAAAACGTATATACCTGCAACGGTCGGCTCTTTACGTCTTAAATACTTCTATCAAAGCTGCCGCCAAAAAATCATACACACGCCGCACAATCACGCTGCCGCGAATTTCTCGGTGCACGGCCAGCCAACAAGGCAAAGGCGGTATTTGCAACATTGGCAAAATAGATACGACGCCATCCAAATGGCGCATATGATAGCCGCTTGTAAAACCGATGCCCATGCCCGCTGCAATCAATTGCCCGTAGGCCAAATGATCGTCCGTGCATACAGCAAATTTATCACGCGTAATTTCGATGCCCATTTGTGCAAAGCCGCGCACTATCGTGTCATCACGATCATAGCCAATAATTTTGTGCATCAATAGCTCGTGGGGACTGGCTGGGGTGCCTGCCGCTTTTAAATAGCGCTTGTGCGCGCAGGCAAGCACATGCGTTTCACCGATTTTTTTAGCGACTAGCGAGCCTTGTGTTGGACGAACCATACGTACGGCGATATCAGCCTCGCGACGCAATAAATTACTAATCGCATTAGATGCCACCAGCTCAATTTGAATTCCAGGTTCTGCAACCTGCAAGGCGGCCAGAATCGACGGCAATAAATAGCTCGACACTTCTTGGCTTGCTGAAATACGTACTACGCCATTGGTCATTTCATTTTGTCGCGCCAGCACGCGCGCCAGTGCCACAGCGCCTAAATCCATTTCGCGCGCTGCGGTTTCAATCGCTAAGGCGGCAGCCGTGGGTACCACACCACGACCAGTACGCTCGAACAGTGGCGTACCTAGTTGCGCCTCAAGTTCTGCAATATGCCGCGATAACGTCGGTTGCTGCGCACCTAATTTCCGTGCAGCACCCAATAAGCTGCCGGTATCTAATACAGCAATGAAGCTCTTAACGAGCGCCCAATCAAAGGATTCTGTACTCATACAAAAATGTATATCTCACTTTCATTTTTAATCAATTGTCACGTTGAAGATATGCCCGCAAACTTGTGGCTTACATCGTTTTGCATCATTCAATCCATCGACGCATGGGCATCCACACCATGTGCCGCAGCATACCAAAGAGAGTATATGAAAGCCACTAATTCTGTTTTACATCAATCGGTATCAACCCCATCGCGACAAGGATCTAATCGAGATTATTTATTAGGTGGCTTGCTCATTGCCGATGCACTACTGTCCTTTGTGCCGGTGATCATATTGGGCGCCGCTATTGGCTGGCCTGCTTCTCTGGGCAAACCAGCAGCAGAGCAACTTGCGGCCATTTATGCCAATGCCGGCGCCGTCACATTGGGCTACAGCATTTATTTGCTCTATTCGATTCTAATTGCCCCAGTAATGATAGGGCTAACGCGCCGTATATTTGGAAGTATCAGTGGCGCACTGCCCGCAACCGTTGTTGCATTTGCGGTACTGTCAACACTTGCAAGAACCATTGGCATCTTGCGTTGGCTTACCGTAATGCCGGTGTTGGCAACGCTTCATGCCACCACACCGGCTAACAGTGCAAATATGCGCGAACAAATTGAACTCGTCTTCTCGGCTATCACAAGCTACGGCGGTGGTATTGGTGAAATACTCGGCGTGAGCCTATTTATGGCTACCTCCGTGGTAACTTTATGTGTCGGCGCTCTGCTCAATAAAGGTAGAAACGGCATGCCGCAATGGCTTGCCTACCTAGGGATAGCAGCAGCCGCACTTATCGGCGCACTGGCAGTACCGACATTTGGCGGATCGTCGTTAGTTCCGGTGGCACTAGCGGTTTCATTACTTTCGGCATGGATGTTAGCTGTCGGTATTTGGTGCATTTTGGCTAAGAATGAACACGACTAAAATCACATAAGAATACGCGAAGGTAATAGATGAAACTAAGCAAACATAGTGTGTTAATTCTGGGCGCAACGGGTCGTTTTGGTGAAGCAGCAATCCATGCTTTTCGTGATGCGGGTTGGCAGGTGATTGCGCAAAGTCGTGCGCAGCCGTCCTACTTTTTAGATGGCGTCACCTACCTGCAAGATAGTATTTTTGACACCAGCGCAATCGTACTTGCGGCCAAAGGTGCCAACGTAGTGGTGCACGCCATTAATCCTGCCTATGCCAAATGGCAGGCGCAAGCTCTACCTTTGTGTCGCGCCGGAATGAATATTGCTGAACAACTAAACGCCCTATTTATGCTGCCCGGCAATGTATACAATTATGGTGCTCCCATGCCTGCGCTGTTACAAGTCGATTCGCCGCAGCAACCCACAGCACGCAAAGGCTTAACCCGCTGCAACATGGAAGCCGAAATGGCACGGCGCAAAACCACAGGCTTGCGTAGCGTGGTAATCCGCGCGGGTGATTTTTTTGGTGGTGGTACCGGTAATTGGTTTGATCTCGTCATCGTTAAATCGGCCGCGAAAGGCAAGCTGGTTTATCCAGGCCCCCCCGACATCATGCACGCGTGGGCATATTTGCCAGATTTGGCACGCGTATTCGAGCTGGTCGCGCGGTGCAGCATAGATAACAATGCTGCACCCGCATTTGACCGCCTGCACTTCGCTGGTATTAGCTTAACAGGTACACAGATGCTGGCTGCGCTTGAAATTGCGTTGAACAATGTACGCCGCGCCAACAGTCAACCAGTGATTAAGTTTGCACGGAGTACTTTGCCGTGGGGCTTTATCAAGCTTGCGGGAACTATCGTGCCAAGCTGGCGCGAGTTAAGTGAGATGGCCTATTTATGGACTTCTCCGCATCAGCTATCGGATGCAGCATTGATTGCAAAAATCGGTGAAGTGTCGGCAACACCGCTAGATATTGCGCTGAAAAATTCACTTGCTTTACTGGGGTTTAGTGTTGCAGCACACTAAACAAACAACGCGTTGAACCAAGCAGTTTACGTAATTGGTAACTCCGCTGGCGACAACGGAGCGATTCTAGGATAATAGGGGAAGTTGTTATAAATTTTACTTCCCTTTTTTGTCTGGCGTCGCTTGAATACTACTTCCCGCCCAAAGCTATTAATCGTTGACGATGATGCACTCATTGCCGATGGTTTGGCCTATGCCTTGCGCGAGCATTTTTTGGTGCAGACGGCCGAACATCGTGCGGCAGCAATGATACTACTACGTGAATCACGCTTTGCGCCTGATATTGCGCTGATTGATTTAGGTCTACCACCAATGAGTAATCGGCCTGACGAGGGCTTTCGCTTGGTAACTGACTTATTGAGTTGGTCGTCAACCCTGCCGATTTTGGTGCTATCAGGGCAAAACGAGCAATCCAATGCCAAGCGCGCCCGTGCTTTGGGCGCTACTGAACTTATTCCGAAACCGTGTGAACCTAGCCACTTGCGCGATCGCCTGTTGACCGCGCTGGCGCATGTGAACAGTGCCGCGCGGGCAAAAACAGGCGACACAAGACCAGTATTGACGTCTGAGGATGCCCTCAATACGGATTTTTCCAAGCACACAATTATCGGTGATTCGCTACCTATCATCAAACTGCGCGGGCAAATTGCGCTTTATGCCGCGCCTATATTTCCCGTGTTAATCGAAGGCGAATCCGGCTGCGGCAAAGAACTTGTTGCGGCCGCATTGCACGCTTTAAGCCCACGTGCTAACGCGCCGCGCTTGGCATTAAACTGCGCTGCTATCTCACCAAATTTAGTGGAGCCCACATTATTTGGTTATGCCAAAGGCGCATTTACTGGTGCCGTACAAGCGAAGTCGGGTTTTTTTGAGGATGCCGACAACGGCACTCTATTTTTAGACGAAATTGGCGAACTACCGTTAGATATTCAACCCAAATTATTGCGGGTGCTTGAAAACGGCGAATTCAGCCGTGTGGGCGAAACACAGGTGCGAGTAGCGAAAGCAAGGGTGGTAGCAGCAACTAATCGCGATTTGAAAGCGGAAGTGCGAGCTAGTCGATTTCGCGCTGATCTATACCATCGGCTTTCGGTTTTATCCATTGCCGTGCCACCCCTACGCGAGCTAGCGGACGACAAACATTTACTGCTGGATTTTTTTGGCCAGCAAATTGCCAAGCTCCATAACACCCCGCGTTTTAGCTTAAGCGATGCAGCACGTAGCGCGTGGGCCAGTTATAGTTTTCCGGGAAATGTGCGCGAGCTGCGCAATATTGTTATTCGACTCACCGCCGTGTATGGCGGCCGCGAAGTGAGGGAGGCACAATTATCTGAAGAGTTCTCGCTCGACATGGAACAACCACTTGTTAACGGCGACATTAACGCGTCCGCGATTCACAAATATGCTGATCTCATCACGCAGACGGAAAATTTTAATCTGGACGCCCACTTGAGTAAGATTGAATTAGAATTTATTGATAGCGCGATGACATTAGCCGGTGGCAATATGTCGCAAACGGCTAAATTACTTGGTGTTTCACGCACCACTTTATATAGCCGCTTGGCCGTATTGCGACCCATCACCAAAAACATAACAGCATCATAACAACGTCATAACCACCCAGCACCAGCCAGTTACACGAACATAAATCATGCAGCAATTTACGCCGCCCACTTTTCTTATTGCGCTCCTATGACCATGTATTTAGAACATTTTGGCTTACGGGAAGCGCCGTTTAAAATCACACCGCATACGGAATTTTTTTTCGCGGGCGCGAACCGAGGTGAAACCTTGGATGCACTCGTTTATGCAATCACGTCGGGCGAAGGCATTGTAAAAGTAACGGGTGAAGTAGGTGCAGGCAAAACGATGTTGAGCCGCGTATTGATGGAACGCTTGCCAGCCACGGTTGAAACTATTTATTTAGCGGTGCCCAGCCTGTCGCGCGATGAAATGCTGGCTGTGATTGCCGAAGATTTAGGGGTGGAAACCAACGGCCTGCACACCACAAAAATTATCCGCGCCTTGCAAGAAACGCTGATTAAACTGCATGCCGAAGGGCGTCAAGTGGTGGCCCTGATTGATGAAGCCCACGCCATGCCAATGACAACGTTGGAAGAAATTCGCCTGCTTTCAAATTTAGAAACGAGCCATTCTAAACTGATGCAAATTGTACTTTTTGGGCAGCCGGAGTTGGATGTGCATTTGGCTTTGCCAAATATGCGCCAGCTTAAAGATCGCATCACCCACAGCTTCTATTTGCTGCCGCTACCAAACCGCGACGTAAAAGACTACCTAGACTTTCGACTCCGTGCCGCCGGTTATAAAGGCCCCGCGTTGTTTGATGCGGCCTGCATTGATGTGATTACCGAAGCGTCCGAAGGGCTGACGAGGCGCATCAATATCTATGCCGACAAGACTCTGCTCGCAGCCTTTGCTGAAGGGACGCACGACATCACTGCAAATCACGTACGCGCCGCGGTAAGCGATACCGTGCTTAAGAGCGCCCCAAAGCAGATAAAGCGACCAACTTGGACAGTAGTAACTGCAGCGCTCATCGTTGGTGCGCTCGGCGGCTGGCTCGGTGGCTGGATGGCAGGCCACGCAACCGCACCAGAACTTATTGCAAAAACAAGCATAAATACGGGCTCTGCCATTACGTCCACCACGCCAGCGACGCCAAACGCAGCCGTGAACGCAACGGCGAACGCAAACCCAATCACGCCACCTGCGCTCAATGTTAAGCCAGTTGCAACGCCAGTAACTACGGCACTTTCCAGCACTAATGTGCCAAAAAGCCAGCCAATAGCGCTTCTGCGCGGTAATGCAGATTGGCTCAATTTACGCGTTAGCGCGGATCGCGCACGGTTGACCCAACAAAATAATGCAGAAATCGTCATCCAACTAATGACAGCCACGAAGCGTGAATCTGCCGCGCTTGAAGCTTATTTAAAAGAGTTGGCTGCAGAAGTTGCCGATGAGCAAGTGTTCGTCACCACTACCGGAATGAACACCACTAACACCGACACGCGAAAAACGAATGTATTGCTTGGCGGATTTACTGATCAACCTTCGGCAAACGCGCAGTTAGCGCGACTTTCCGCGCGTTTACGCCAGTATCAACCGTATTTGCGCACTTTTGGTGGCGTAAAAAAGGAACAGTCGCTTGCGGCCGCACCGAATAAATAGCCCGATTGTAAAATCGACGGAGCTAACTTAATGTTTTGAATGCGAAATCCCATATAAGCGTTTGCTTTTATGACAAAAAAGCTCTATAAACTATAGAATAATGTCATTACTTCAACACCCAATCTTAAATCCACTATAAAACTCTCGTGCACACCCGATTTTTCAGCCCGCAAAGTCAATTTTTTCGGCCAAGAACAAGCGTATTTGTGTGGCTAGGGTTATTTGCGCTAGCCGGATGCGGCACTCAACCCGTTGCACGAACTGATAGCCACCTGCGCAACATCCAGCCACTAGCTGCTGGCGCAAACCCTGACGACACTTCTGCGACGCCGGCAAACCCAAAAAAACCGTCAGCTATCCCCGCGCTCGTTACCCAGTTCCCCCTGCCCCCGCCACCCATTGCGCGGGTGGAAGAGATGAAGTATTCGCTCACCGTCACCGATACACCGCTAAAGGAATTACTATTTGCAATGGGGCGCGATACCAATGTAAACATTGATATTCACCCTGGGATTGAAGGCCGGGTAACCCTAAACGCCTTAGACCAAAGCCTAAAACAAATTCTAACGCGCATCGCCAAGCAAGCCGATATTCGCTTTGAAGTGGAGAACGGCAGCATAATCGTCATGCCGGATAGCCCGTATTTAAAGCTTTATCGGCTAGATTATGTAAACATGTCGCGCGAGTCAAGTGGCTCTATTGCAGTACAAACGCAGGTAGTTGGCCCCAATATTTCAGGAGGCGCCGCGTCCGGTGGCAGCAGCAGCTTGGGCCAAAATAGCTCAACATTGAAAGTCGAAAACACGGTACGCAACCGTTTATGGGAAACCCTTGAGCGAAATATCAAAGATATTTTGCGCGAAACCGATAAACAGTTACCAGACGGCAGCTCTGAAACCGTGGTGCAAAATCGTGCGCAGGGTCAGGCCAACACCACCCAAACAGCCGCGAACACTCGTCGCGGCGCAAACGCCAATGCACCCACTCAGGCAACCACCATCAGCCCCGGCAGCACTGCCAGCCAAACAGCACAGGAATCTACTTCTCAAGTACTTACGTTCCGAGAGGCCGCCTCGGTAATTGTTAATCCCGAAACTGGAACGATGGCTGTGCGGGCAACGGCACGCCAGCACGCCAAAGTAGGTGAATTCATAACTGAAATTTCGGGGTCAGCTCGGCGCCAGGTGCTCATTGAAGCTACTGTAGTCGAGGTGCTGCTTAACGATAATTATCAATCCGGCGTTGATTGGGCCGCGCTGGGGCTGCAAAATTTAGGCTACACCATCAAACAAAGCTTCACTGCTGAGCGGCTGCCGAGCAACAACCCGTTCTTTTCCGTTCAATACAATAACCCTAATTCTGCCGTGGGTGGCACAGTAAGTAGCACCTTAAAACTCCTCAATTCCTTTGGCACTACGCGGGTTTTATCTAGTCCAAAATTGATGGCGCTCAATAACCAAACTGCCGTCATGCGGGTCGTCGATAACACGGTCTATTTCACTGTGCAATCCACTGTAACGCCTGGACAAACAGGGCAAGCTAGCGTAATCACCTATTCCTCTACGCCGAACGTCGTGCCTGAGGGATTTATCATGAACGTCACCGCGCAAATTAGTGATAACGACATCATCAACCTTAATGTGCGCCCCAGCATTTCGCGCATCACAAGTTACGTAAATGACCCCAACCCCGACTTAGCGCGTGCTGGCGTAACTAATCGTATTCCGCAGATTCAAAATCGCGAATTTGAAACCATGCTGCGCGTCGCCTCCGGCCAAACCACAATATTAGGTGGGTTGATGCAAGATTCGCTGCAAACTAGCCGTGACGGCTTGCCGCTGTTATCACGCGTGCCGATTGTAGGGGATGCGGTGAGTTACCGTAACGACACCGGTCGCAAAAGCGAACTGGTCGTATTTTTAAGAGTCATTGTCGTGCGTGAGGCCAGTGTCGACGGGGATCTTAGCGACTATAAGCGTTTGCTACCTAACGGGCAATTTTTCCAAGACCCTAGCCCTTCGGCCGATTTCAACGGCAAAAAATGAGTTTACTCAGAGACGCCCTCAAACGTGCCGAAGAATTAAAGCGGGCACAACAACAGGCCCCTTTATCCTCCGAAACGCAGGCAGCTGATCTTGGTTTATCGCCCGCTGCGTTCCACATCACTACGGCGCCGAAACTCGATCTTGCGTTATCGCAGGCTCCACCTTCTGCCGCAGCAACGCCGACGGCGGAAAGAACGGCCAACTCGCTCTCGCCCGAATCCTCGCCACTAGCAGATCGCACCACGCCAAGTCGGCCACGTGACCGCACTGTGCCCGGCACCATGTCTGGCCCACTGCGTCCCGCCACCGAAGCGATCATGCGCCGCGATGCGCAAAATTTATCGGCAGCACGCGCAGCCCATGAGTTCGAGTTACTTAATGCTGCTGAATACGATGCACCCAAAAGCAGTGCACCGCTGCACAACCCCACACGAGCAGCAACAGCAAGCGGCGAAACAACAAATTTAAGCGCGCCCGCAGAGAAGAACCCCAACTTAAAACCAGAACTGCATGTGGAGCCGGCGGTGGCAACGGTGGCCGCAGCGCACTCTAAACTCAACAAGCCGGCCAGCGCAGCGGCTGAAGCCCTCGCAAGCGTAGAAAAAAACGCCGATCGCGACACCGTAAAACGCATGATGGCCCAACGCATCGCCGCCGAAGCCGAAGCGATGCAAAATATACGCACACGCACCTTAACAATAGGTGGTGGCGCGGCGCTACTCTTGGTGGCCGTTGGCGGTTGGTATGTGTGGAAAGAAACCCACCGCTACGGCGACTCAACTGCGCCCCAAACAGCAGGCATGCGATTACGCTTGTCACCAAGCCCGAACGCAAACGGCAACAGCAACAGCAACGCAAATACGATAACACCACCGCCAACCGCGCTGCTAACTACAACCTTGCCAGTAACGCCCAATGTTGCAATTACAGCCGCTGTGCCAAGCGATACCATTGCGCAGGCCAATCCAGCCAGTTCTACCAATCCAACCAAGCCGGATACGTCGCTTAAGCCGGTTAATCCTAATAGTGGGCAGATCCCCCAACCCATTTTAGGTGGCAATGACGGCCCTAAAAGCAGTGGTGTTGCACTTGTGCCACCGATGTCTAGCGCCGTGCCTAGCAAGTTAGTTTCATTGCCGGCAGCTACATCTGCATCGACACGCCAAGTGCCAGTGGCATCAAATACGCAGCGCACGCTACTTATTGCGCCATCAACGCAAGTGCTGCCCCCGCCGCCAATCGTCAGCGTAGCAAGTGATGCGGCTTCAACGAACAACCGCAACAAAACCAACCCGCAAGACATTCAAAGCAAGGTCGCAATTACTCCACTGCGCCAAGGTCCTGCACCTCGTATCGTCACCACCAGCAGTAAACTAGCCGCGCCGCCTAGCGCTGCGCTCATGGCAGGCTATGCAGCGCTTCTGGCCGGCAATGCAGCACGGGCACTCACCCACTATGCCGAAGCAGCACAGGCAACGCCGGACAACATTGACGCGCAGCTCGGATTAGCCATCAGCGCTGCAAGAATAAATGAGCCCAACATCGCGCGCAAAGCCTTTGCCCGCGCACTCGAACTTGATCCACGCAACGGCCAAGCAAGTGCTGGTCTATTGCTGCTCGCGAGCAACAACAACGCAAACGGCAATAGCAATACGCGCAACAACACAACTGAAACCGCGAACGCCGAAGATACCGGCGCCAGCGACACGATTAGCAATATGGCTAGCTTTGCGCGTCAAGAGCGCGAGCTTAAAATGCTCTTACAATCTACGCCGCAATCCGCATCGCTCAGTTTCTCGCTAGGCAATTTATACGCTAGCCAAAAGCGCTGGACTGATGCGCAGCAAGCCTTTTTTGATGCCTTTGCGGTGGACCCAAACAACGCAGATTTTGCCTACAATTTAGCGGTAAGTTTGGATCAACTAAACCAGCCAAAGCTCGCTCTGCGTTACTACGAAAGGGCGCTCACGCTAAAGGCTGAGGGTCGGGGCGGGCAGTTTTTAGCGAGCCAAGCAACGGCGCGCGCTACCCAACTTTCGGGCTCAGCACCCCCAATAAGCCCCCCCAAAGCCGAAGCAAAATGATCATTCTTTTTGATCAGCCTCCCCCATTAAAGCGCTGTAAATGCCCGTATTTAGGGAATCTTCAGCGCTATCTGGGGGCAACATAATGCAGCAAAAGCCGGGCGGCCAACCCCTTGGTCAATCGTTATTGTCCAAGGGCATTATTTCACGCGATCAGTTAAACATTGCGCTCACCGAACAGCGCCGCGCCAAAGCACCACTCGGGAAAATTTTAGTTAGCCTAGGGTTTGTGACCGAGGCCACTATTCGCGACACGTTGTCCGAAAGTTTAGGCCAAGTATCTATCGATTTAGCCAGCACCATCATTGACGCGAATGCGCTCACGTTTATCCCCAAAGATGTAGCGAGGCGCTTTCAAGTTCTGCCTGTCGATTACGACACCGTTAACAAAACACTGCTGATTGCCGTAGCGGATCCATCCAACGTTGTTGCCAGCGACCAAATTCGTGCACTGGTACGCGACGATATTCGCATTGAGCAAGTTTTGGCGCGAGAATCCGATATCTCCATCGGCATTGAACAGCATTATGGTTTTGATTTATCCATCGACGGCATCTTAAACGAGATTGAAACCGGTGAAATTGACTATCAAAGTTTAGCCAGCAACTTTGAGGAGTACAGCCAGCCGGTAGTGCGCCTAATTGATGCGCTGCTTTACGATGCGGTAAAACGGAATGCGTCTGATATCCATTTTGAACCAGAACAAGGATTCCTACGCATTCGCTATCGAATTGACGGCGTGCTGCGGCAAATTCGCTCGCTCCATAAAAACTATTGGTCAGCGATGGTAGTCCGGCTAAAAGTGATTAGCGGCATGAATATCGCTGAGACGCGAGCGCCCCAAGATGGCCGAGTATCTCTATCATTATCAGGCCGCCCGATTGATTTTCGGGTGTCTGCACAACCCACCACGCATGGCGAAAATATTGTTTTGCGTATTTTGGACCGCCAGCGTGGCATCGTCGCGCTGGAAGACCTCGGCCTACGTGAGCAAGAATTAAAAACCTTGCGCATCATGATGGCGCGGCCAGAAGGCATTATTTTGGTCACTGGCCCCACTGGTAGCGGCAAAACCACAACGCTCTATTCGATTCTAAATCACGTCAGCAATGAAGGTGTAAACGTGATGACGCTAGAAGATCCGGTGGAATATCCGATGGCGATGATTCGCCAAACATCCGTCAACGAAGTAGCCAAACTCGATTTCGCAAGCGGTATTCGCTCGATGATGCGCCAAGATCCGGACGTCATTTTAGTCGGCGAAGTACGCGATAAAGATACCGCAGAAATGGCGTTTCGTGCTGCCATGACGGGCCATCAGGTGTACTCTACCTTGCATACCAATTCTGCCATTGGCGCGATTCCGCGGCTGCTAGACCTCGGCGTCTTGCCCGACATTATGGCGGGTAATATTATTGGCGTCGTTGCCCAACGGCTTATCCGCAAGCTTTGCCAGTACTGCAAGATACCCGATGATCTCGACGATGTAGCGCGCAAACTACTCGGTGTGGACAGCACATTTAATCAGCCGGTGTATCGCCACGTGGGCTGTGCACAGTGCGATAATCAAGGCTACAAAGGCCGCATGGCAATTATGGAGTTATTTAAGTTTGATTCAGTAATTGATGATTTGATGACGCAACGTGCAAGCTCCCGTGAACTACGCGAAGCGGCACGTAAAACCGGCTACCGTACTTTAGCCGAAGACGCCATTTCTCGGGTGATTGACGGCCACACCAGCTTGGATGAAATCACCCGCGTAGTGGATCTAACCGATCGCATTTTGTAATCGCTTCAGCGTAAAACAGACAGAGAAAATGGCCTCATATTCTTATCGTGCAATGGATGCGGCAGGGCGCATCAACGACGGCAAAATTGATGCCATGAATTTGATCGACCTAGAAATGCGGCTGCGCCGTATGGAGCTCGATTTAATCACGAGTGAAACCGTTAAAGCTTCCGTGCTGCAGCGCAAACCGTCGGTTACGCGTCGCGAACTAATTTTATTTTGTTTTCATCTTGATCAATTGCTCGCGGCCGGCGTGCCCATTATCGATGCGCTTGCAGACCTACGCGACTCCGTCGATATTGGCGATTTCAAACAAATATTAGCCAGCCTATTGGAAGACATCGAAGGCGGCCTAGGATTATCAGATGCGATGGCTGTGCATCCCGCTGCGTTTGATAACGTGTTTATTGCGCTGATACGCGCGGGCGAGCATGCGGGACAACTGCCTGCCGTATTGCGCAGCCTCACTGAAAACCTCAAATGGCAAGATGAGCTGCGCGCGCAAGTAAAGCAAGCGATGGCCTATCCTATTTTTGCTGGCGCTATTATCTTGGTTGCGATATTCGCGTTGATGCTATTTTTGGTACCCGAACTTGCGAAGGCATTACCACAGCTCGTACCAAAACTACCAATTCAAACCGTCATCGTGATTGCGGTGTCGGATGTATTTGTAAAATATTGGTATCTCGTCATTGGCTTACCAATCCTGGCCGTCGTATCCATTTTTATCTTAGCCAAGAGCAGCGAGGCGATGCGCATGCGGGTGGATCGCATTGCCCTGCGCCTACCGGTGTTAGGCCCACTCTTTTTAAAAATTATTCTTGCGCGCTTCTCCACTTTTTTTGCCTTAATGTACCAATCTGGTATAGGCGTGCTGGATTGCATTCGCATTTCGGAGAAAATTGTAGGTAATCGCGTGGTGGAACAAGGCCTACAACGCGTCGGGCAAGACATCAATGACGGTGCGACGATCAGCGATGCGTTCACCCGTATCAGCATTTTCCCGCCGCTGGTGGTGCGCATGTTACGGGTGGGCGAAAGTACTGGCGCACTGGACGTCGCCCTAAATAATGTTAGCTATTTTTACAACCGTGACGTGCAAGAATCGGTGGCGCGCCTAAAGGAGCACATTCAGCCAGCACTTACCGTGGTGCTGGGCGTTATGGTGATCACTATTTTTGCCACCGTTTTTTCGCCGCTCTACGATGTAATTAGCACGGTGACACAATCCGTGCGCGCGCCTGGTCGGTAGCTTAGATCAATATGACAAAGCAGTATTTCTATCTCACCAATGAAGGCTTAACGGCCTTTGAGTTTACGCGCGGTAAGCTTCAAAATCGCCAAGAATTTATATTGGCAAATGAAGGCTTGCAGCGCTTTGCGCAACACTTAAACGAGCGCCCTTCGGCGCAGACGCCCGCTTATTTATTTGTTGATTTATACGACGAAGATTTTCGCCTAGACACCATTCCGCACCTAGGCAGTAACGACGCGCAAGCGGTGATCAACCGCCGTTTAAGCCAGTTGTTTCGCAATACGCCTTATCGGCAGAGTTTAAAACAAGGTCGCGAAGCCGATGGCCGTCGCGATGATAGAGTGCTGTATCACGCCATCAACAATGCCGATGTGCTCGATCCATGGCTCGACGTAATGGCCGAAGCGCAAGTACCGCTGGAGCAAATTAGCTCAACGGCTGTGGCGTCACAACGCATGCTCAAAGAAATGGGACTGGCAAGTACGCATATTTTACTGCTCACTTTTGTGCCGCATATTGGCCTCAGACAAACCTACTTCCGCGATCAAGAACTCAAATTTAGCCGTCTCACACCGCTACCGCTGGACCAGATGAACCAAGGGGCGCAGGCGAACCAACCAGATCAGTCCGGGCAAATTAGCCCAGCGCTTGGTGCTTTGGTTGATGCGGAAACAAATCGTACGTGGCAGTATTTGGATAGCTTGCGATTTTTCAATGCCGATAGCGTACTGGAAGTTTGCGTTTTAACCAGCAGCGCAGCAAAGGTAGTGCTCGAAACCGCATTGACTGACACACCCGTAATTACCCATCGTGTCTTTGACCTAGCGCCCATTGCGGCAAAATTAGGCCTAACCGGAACCGCGCTACAGCGCACTACCGCGGAAGAAGTGTATCTAAGTTTATTTGCCAAGTCGGGCGTACCCAATCATTTTGCGACTACCGCATTGCGTGCGCAAGCGCGCCATAGAACAGCTAAAAGCGCCCTATCAGCGGCCACCTTGGGACTTTTGGTGATTGGCGCTTCGGTAGCGGTGAGCCTATTTTGGCAAGCAACAAAAGTTACTGCGCAGACAGAGGCGCAGATTAGGGAAACGACGAAGTTAGAAGCTGATTTTCAGCGCATCTCCGGTCAAATGCGCAACCAAAACACGCCGCCGGACACCGTTCGCGACACCGCTACTTTTTACACTAGTCAAATTGCGCCAATAGCAACACCTAACGTGATGGTGGGTGAAGTAGCTGAAGTGTTGTCGCAGATACCGGAAATTTCTCTGGCGCAGATTGTTTGGCAGGTTGTCGCTGATCCAAACGCACCAATCAGTTTTAGCGCGCTCGTGACCAATTTGAGTAGCGTGAAGTCAGTGCCCGTTGACGCTGCCAAGACAGCGGCAGCGAGGTCGACGACGGTCGCCGGAATCGGTGCCAACACTGCAGCCCCTTTGGCTGCACACAAGGCGCAAGCTGCGGTTTTTGAAGCGACCTTAACGCGCTTTGATGGCGATTATCGGCGCGCCAATGCCGTAGCGGCAGCGTTGGTAGCAACCCTAAATGCGCGTGGTGTCGTGGAAGCCAAATTGCAATCGCAGCCGCTTGAAACGCAGGCAAATGCGACGATTTCAGGGCAGAGCAGCGCCAGCGATACACGCGACTATGCAGATGTGCGCTTTGAAGTTCGCGTGGTGCTTAAGCCTAGCAAAACCGGTGCGCCAACCTCGCCAGCAGATCCTAGCGCGCCCATGGTGGGTAAGTTATGAACGCGTCGGTTCAATCAGCACAGGCGACACAGCCCGTTTTAACGCCAAAACTGCTGGAACGGCAACGCGCCGCGCCGCGGTCACTGCGTTGGCCAATTGCCGTCACCTTATTTTCTGCGGTGCTAGCCTTAGGACTAGGCTTAGCAAGTGCTTATTACCTAAAGCAACAGCAGTTAGACTTTGTGGCCAAGAAAAACAGCAAAGCCGACGCGCAGGCGCGACTAAACAACGCCACGATCGAGCAACGTGGCCTAAAAGATGCTCAGCCGAGCTACGAAAAACTTCGCGCGAAGGGACTTTTTATTCCCGAAGTGCGAATGGAGTTTATTGAACTTCTTGCGATGCTGAAGCAGCAGCTTCAGCTCAAGCAATTGGAATACAGCATTGAACCGCAGCGTGCCTTGGTTTTGGCTGATGGTCGCAACTATCCCGCAATCGATATTTTAGCGAGCCGGATTAATTTTGCTGCGCATGCGGATCATGATGCAGAATTGTTGGCTTTTATTGGCGCTTTTGCCGATTTAAACCGCGGCATTTTCCCGTTGCAGCAATGTCGCATTGCGCGCAGCGCACCACCCGCTCGGGCGCGATTTGGCGGCGGGGACGAAACAAAACCAAACGTTGCGACGGCGGCAACGTCAACAGCAACGGCGAGTGACGCCGCGTCCTTGATTGCCCGTTGCTCGCTCGACTGGATCACGCTTCGCGACAAAGCCACCACTACGCAAGCAACGGCACCCGCTCCGAGCGTGAAGCCATGACTCCCAAACACCGCAAACGCATTCAACGACATGCTGTAGGCAGCCTAAATACGGGCATCTTCAGCTACTCAATAGTGGCAATATTTTGTTTTTTCTGCTCCGTTGGAAATTTGGCCGCAGCGTCAATCACCATAAATACGCAATCGCAAACCCAATCGAGTACGCAATTGAATGCACAATGGACAAACGCGGCCCCTACCACGACCGCAGGAATGGGCACGCTTTTTCTGACGCCTGCTGAACGCGCAGCGCTTGAGGCGGCCCGCCGTAAGCGCAGCGCACCCCTACCTTCGGTAACACCAAAAATCGCGCCCGAAGAAATCCAAGCGCTGCCTGAAAGCGCAACCATTTCCGGCTTCATGAAGCGTAGCGATGGCACGACTGCCGTGTGGGTGAACGGCGTCATCGCGCCACATTTTTCGCGAGTTAATGCGCAGCAGCTAACGCCGTCCGACGTGGGTATGGCGCAAAGTGGCACCGATTTATCGGCAAAATTAGATGCACCTTCATCACGCGCGAAGGCGGTAGCGCCAGCGCTTGCTGCAAGCGTCACCGCCAGCAACCAAACCAAGCCCGCCAAACGTCGCACAAACACCTTAGATTCGCTTAAATTACCTAAACTACCAACAGCGACTGGCGCAAATATCTTGCTAAAACCTGCGGCAGCCAAAACGCGAAAAAACTGAGCTTATTCCATTTCTAAATCTTTTGTGCATGATTAGGATGCAGTCATCCTAGCTAAGTCCAGCATGACGGCGCGAACTTTTGCCAGCCAACTGTTATTTTAATGCGCCAATGATTTGGCAATTGAATTGTCAGTGGCACCCACAACCAGCCTGCCTGGTTTGTATTCAGCGAGAAATTCCCACGACGCTCGCTGATGTATGTGCTGCTTCCAGACAAGCCACCAGCATTTACTGCCGTTTAGGCGCCAATAAAAACAGCACATTACCGGCCTCGTTTTTAGCAAGTGACAAATGATGATCCACTTGCAGGGCCTGTCGTGCTACTTGATACAAGCCTATGCCGTAGCCACCGCCACGCGTATTGCTTAATGGCGCATGGAATAAGTTTTGCGCAGTAACAGCATTCACAGCGCTTCCGCTATCCTGCACTTGTAAAGAAACGTGCACTGATGATTGAAGATCGTCCGCATTTGCTTGCACGTTGATCTCGACGAATATTTGAACGTCACGCTCGCGCTGTCTTTTGCGCACGGCGTTATCTAGGCAATTTTCGAGCATCGCGTCGAACACCGCTGCACTTAGCGTGGCATTTGCCACCAGACCCGGCACCTCTGCAAAATTGTCGGTAAAAATAATATTGTTGTCAGCATGGCGTTGCCGTGCTGCCTGCCACCATGGCATCAGTGCTACTTGCGCAGTGACCATCGCCAGCTCTGGATTGGCAAGCTTGTCTAGTGTTGCCTGCAGCCGCTTGGTTAAATGCGGTAATTGTCGCTCGAGCATCGCCGAATACGCTGTGGCATTTTCTGCTAAGACCGCAGCCGAGGTTTCCGCAGAATCATGTTGCGCCGCCGTCTGGGCTGACTGCGCCGAGCTCAATACTAACAGCGATTGCAGCAAATTTTTTATGTCATGGGTGAGCTTTGCCCCGGTTTCATGCACGGCGGTCATATAGGCATTTTGCTTCATGGCGGCTTCGCGGCGTTTGCCCTCATAGAACTCGGCGACCACCTGCGCTAGTAGTCGCAGATGCAAAAACAACGCCGGCGAAAGTCGAATTTCGGTATAAAACGCTACATTTAAATCATGATACTGAAATCGCGCTTCGAACCCTTTAAGTACGCCGAAAGCGCCAGTGCCTGCATGCACAGGATCAGAACTAGATACCGCCTGATTACTGGCATCAATGTTTCCGTTTGCGTTCCAAATACCCCCAACAATCCATGGCATCGTAGCCACTTCCTGCATTGCCATCTCTAAGAACCGATCAGCATCAATTTGCGCTTCTGACAGCGCCGCGATGCGCCGCATCCATAGTTCAAAGGGCATGCCAACGCTCATCAAATACCGTGAAAAATATGTGCGCAGTCCGCCAAAACCAGCTCTCGGCCCCCATAAAACGGCTAAGCTTGTCAGCGCCCCTGCAAACCCCGCCACGGCGAGCAACAACGCGTTGAAATATTGATTATCGGTAATGCGCATTAGGGCGATTGATCCCACAACCAGCACCACCACAAGTTGAAATACGAGCAAGCTATAGAAAAAATCAAATATTTGAGTGGTACCTTCATCGCGCGAAGAATAGGGCAAAAACGTCATGGCAGCGATAGATAGCGGTAACACATACATCGCGATGTATTTGATACCGTCCGGCAAATTGCGTACTTCGAGCAAGAATATCGGCACCACCCACAACAAATTGATGGCAAACAAATACAATACAGCTGCAAAATAGAACCGATTGCGGCTCTGCGCTTTTGCCGTAAATACCTTGCCTGAAACGATGCCAATCAAAATCGCGATCCAGGTGACCAGCATCCAACCTGCTAAAAAGTACAGTAAGGCCACAACAATGGCCAACAACATACCCACCGCGATGACGCGCAGTTCGCGCTGGGTACTTACAAACGGTTGCCAAAGCAAAAACAAACCAAAATGAATCAACAGCCATACGCGCTGAAATGCGCTGCCGCCAACCGCGCTCAAACCCATGTGCAAGGCCAGCAGCATCGCAACAATCACCCACCGACGGTGGCGCTGTAAAAAGCTCTCGATTGGCAGAGGGTTGGCGTGGCTTAGTGGCATAATTTTTTAAGTTGTTTGGAGCAGCGCTATCGGGATCTTACCATCTTATCTTAGCAGCCTATTCGCCACCATCAACTTCGGAATCAGACGCACAACCGTTGATAATTCGACAGTCACCTTTTGGTTTTGTTGACTTTTCGACAATTTCCCAACAAAAACCTGCAACCAATCTTCGTTTAGTCCGTAAAAAGCCCCGCTTATGCCTTGGCACGGCAATTGCTTACGATAGAACCTAACAAGTAACGCCGTTACACTAATAGTATAAATGTCCTCTTTTTAAAATTGCACTAAACCTTTGGAGCTCTAAATGAAAAAACAACAATCTGGCTTTACCTTGGTTGAAATCGCAATCGTGTTGGTGATTATCGGTCTGTTACTCGGCGGCGTGCTGAAGGGGCAAGAATTGATTAATAGTGCTAAAGTAACAGGGTTATCGCAAGACTTTACCCGCGTACAAACAGCGTTGTACGGCTATCAAAGCCGCTACCGTGCAGTGCCTGGAGATCACCCTACAGCAGCTACCGCGATAAATGGCGCCCAAAATGCTACGACGCCCACCGGCGTAATTGGCAACGGCCAAATCGATGGCTTGTGGGATTCAGTCACATTCAGCGATGAATCAGTATTGTTTTGGCAACATGCGCGCCTAGCAGGTTTTTTAAGTGGGCCGACTGTTCCAAACGCAACTGACTACGTACCGACGAATGCCGTGGGCTTGCGCATGGGCATCAGCAGCACCATCGTCATCACCACGCCAGTACCGGCTATGACCGGCACGTATAATGTGTGTTCAGCGGGGATTTTAGGTAAATTCGCAAAGCAGCTCGATATCCAGCTTGACGACGGCAATACCGAAACAGGCTCCGTGCGGGTGGCGCTACCTACGGCGCCAACTGTTGGTGTAGCCACCTCTGTAATTGTTGACTCAACAGCCTACAACGTTTGCATCGCGTTTTAATACATCGCCTTTAAGGTGTTAAAAAAAGCCCGCAGTCGCGGGCTTTTTTATGCTCCATAACTGGCTGTAAATGCCCTAAATACGGCTATCTCCAGCCGATAAACTACCCCCGCAACAACATCGACTCCGCCTTGGCCAAGGCATGCGGCTCACCATACAACACTAAAATATCATCGACTTCAATCAGCAGCTGCAAGTCTGGCGCGTCGTGGCGGACGCCTTTGCGACGCAACGCACTTAAGGTCACGTCCAATTTCTCCAACGCTAATGCTTCTAGGGTTTTACCCACAGCCGCTGCACCTGCTTCAATGCCGAATGATTTTAACTGCGCATCGTGCTGCGTTTGTGTTGGATCGTCGCTATCGGTGGCACCTTTGAAGAACCCACGCATAATTTCGTAGCGCTCCCCTCTGGCATCGCGCAAATGACCAAGTACCGTTTTAACAGGCACGCCTAAACGGAGCATGGTTTGCGTAGCGAGCATGAGAGAACTTTCTACGACCTCAACCACGATCTCGGCCGCCCCAGCATCCTTTAGTTTATCAATATCGGTGTCGTCAAAAGTGCGCACAATCACCGGCACATCGGGGCGCAATTGTTTGATGTGGGTCAAAATGGTCATGGCGGCGTGGGTGTCAGCAAAACTGATGACGACTGCCGCCGCACGGGGCAATCCAGCAGCGGTAAGCACTTCGCGTTTGCTGGCGTCCCCAAACATCACGGCATCACCGCCTGCACTGGCTTGTTTTACGCGTTGCGGGTCGGTATCTAGTGCTATCACCGTTACTTTTTCTTGCCGCAAAAAACGCGCTACGCTTTGCCCGCTCCGCCCGTAGCCACAAATAATTACATGCTTTTTTACCATCATGGTGCGCATAGCCAGTTGCTGCAATTCGACCGAGCGCTGCTCCCATTCGCTGGCGACCAAATACATGACGATACGATCGCTGTATTTTAAAATAATGGGCGACAAAATCATTGAAATTAGCATGGCCGCCAACACAATTTGCAGGGTGGATTCCGGCACGCTTTTTAACTGGCCCGCCAACGACAACAGCACAAAACCAAACTCACCCGCCGGTGCCAGCGCCAGCCCGCAACGTAACGATACCGCTCGCTCATGACGCAGCAGCATCGACAAACCCACGATAAGCAAAAATTTTAGCGTCACAAAGGCCAACAGCACAATGAGCACCAGCAGCCATTTATCGAGTAGCACCGACACATCCAACAACATACCGATCGTGATAAAAAATAAGCCCAACAACACATCTCTAAATGGCCGAATATCGTTGTCTACCTGATAGCGGTACTGCGTTTCGGATATCAACATGCCGGCTACAAACGCGCCCAAAGCCAGCGATAAACCCACCGCAGCGGTAATCCACGCCATGCCCAAGGTAACGAATAACACAGCCAACACGAACAATTCGTTCGATTTTTGGCGGGCGACTAAATTGAATAATGGTGTCATCAATAACTTACCAAAATACAAAATTACTGCCAACACCACGCTGGCCTTCAGCACAGCTAGTCCGATGGCCGAAAATAGCTGATCCGTGGGTAGCGCCAGTGCTGGCACCATCACCAATAGGGGCACCACTGCAATATCTTGAAACAACGCCGCCCCCATAATTTGCTTACCGTGCGGCGAGTGCAGGGCGGACGTATCAGTAAGCGCTTTGCTAATTATGGCGGTGGACGACATCGACAATACGCCACCAATGATTAAACCTGTTTGCCAGCTTTGCCCGGCAAGTAAGGCGACGGCCAAAGTCAGCAAAATGGTTAAGCCTACTTGCGCCCCGCCAAAGCCAAATACCGATTTGCGCATCGCCATGAGCTGCGGAAGCGAGAACTCTAACCCGATTGAAAACATCAAAAACACCACGCCAAACTCGGCTAAATGCGCCGTGCCTTGGGTGTCTGGCACCAATTTAAGTGCAAACGGGCCAATGGCGATGCCCACCAACAAATACCCTAAAATTGCTGGCAAATTGATGCGGCGAAACAGCACCACCACAAACAATGCGGTAGCGAGCAGGATCAATACGGTATTGAGGGATTGATGCGGCATATTTTTTAGTGATTGATTTCTGCTGGTACGTGTTTTGAGAAGGTGTAAACAATTACAATAATGCCATGAATAACTTATTAGCCCCACGCGCAATAGCCAACACCGAACGCACCTTAAGCTTAGCGCGCGAAACCCTGATGATAGAAGCTGACGCCGTGGCCGCTTTAGCCGCAAAATTAGGTGACGACTTCGTCAAAGCCCATCAAATGTGCCTCGGCATCAGCCATCAAATCGGCAATGGCGGGCGCGTAGTCGTCACCGGCATGGGTAAAAGTGGCCATATTGGTGGCAAAATTGCGGCCACCTTGGCGTCCACCGGCACACCAGCTTTTTACATGCACCCAGGCGAAGCCAGCCATGGCGATTTAGGCATGATTACGAAAGACGATGTGGTGATTGCCCTATCAAACTCGGGTGAAAGCGCTGAAATACTTTCAATTTTGCCGATTTTAAAACGTCGCGGCACTAAGCTTATCGCCATGACCGGCAACGCTAAATCTACCTTGGCGTTAGCCGCCGATGTACATTTAGATGCAGGCGTAAGTAAAGAGGCGTGCCCACTTAACTTAGCGCCCACAGCCAGCACCACAGCGGCATTAGCACTCGGAGACGCCCTAGCCGTAACCCTTTTGGATGCACGTGGCTTTGGGGAAGAAGATTTTGCATCACATCATCCGGGCGGCGCATTGGGGCGTCGCCTGCTCGTGCGTGTACGCGACGTGATGGTTTCAGGCGATCAATTGCCACGCGTAGCACCCGATACCTTATTGCCCGCTGCAATCTCAGAAATGTCCGGCAAGGCGCAAGGCATGACCGCCGTCTGTGCCGACGACGGCACAGTGCTTGGCGTGTTTAGTGACGGTGATTTACGTCGCGCCTTTGCCACCGCAGAAAACATCAAGCATGTGCGCGTGAGTGACGTGATGACTAAACACCCTAAAACCATCGGCGCCGATAAATTGGCCGTAGAGGCTGCAGCCCTGATTGAACGCCATAAAATTGGCGCCAGCGGCTTGTTGGTCGTGGATGAAAATAACAAATTAATCGGCTCATTGCAGATGTTGGATTTAATGCGCGCAGGAGTGCTATAAATGCTGAACCCACAAAATTTAGAACGGTTGAAAAAAATTAAGCTCGCTGTATTCGATGTGGATGGTGTGCTCACCGATGGCACCTTGTTGTACACAGCGAACGGCGAAGAAACCAAAATGTTTAACGCGCTGGACGGCCACGGCATAAAAATGCTGATGCAAACCGGCGTGGAAGTGGCCATTATTTCTGGCCGCGAATCCGCTGCTCTTAAACGCCGCGCGCAAGACCAAGGCATCACCCAATTATTTATGGGCGTGCATGATAAGCGCGCTGTTTTTATGCGTTTACTGGCGGCACTGAACCTCGAAGATGCCCAATCAGCGGGGCTTGGCGACGATGTAATCGACCTACCCTTTCTCACCCGCGTGGGCTTTGCCGCTTGCGTTCCGGCGGCGCCTGCGTTTGTAAAGAAGCACGTACACTATGTAACCCAAGCTGGGGGCGGCAACGGTGCCGCACGCGAATTTTGCGAGTTGATTATGCAGGCACAAGGTACCTTAGAGCCGTTGCTGCAGAAATACTTAAAGTGAAGCCAAACACTTTCACCGCCGTCATTTCAGCGAAGGCTGGAATGACGCGCTCTGTGACGCAGCACTAATAAAACTGTTGTTCAATTGAAGAAATCGTAAATGCTCTACATTAAATCTTTCCACATTATTTTTATGGTCGCGTGGTTCGCGGGGCTATTTTATTTGCCGCGCTTATTTGTGTATCACGCGCAGGCTACCGACCCAATCGGCATTGAGCGCTTCAAAATTATGGAGCGAAAATTGTTTTTTGGCATCATGACGCCATGCATGATTTTAACCATCGCTTTGGGCATGTGGCTATGGTTGGGTTATGGTTATCGTGGTGGCTGGTTGCACGCAAAGCTCCTATTGGTGGGCATCTTGGTGGCGCAGCACTTTTATCTATTTACGCTCATGCGCGATTTTAAGCATGACCGCAACAAACATAGCCATGTATTTTATCGTTGGCTGAATGAAATTCCGACGCTGCCAGTGCTAATTGCAATCGTTATTTTAGTCGTCGTTAAACCTTTTTAAGTAGATACTATGTCAAACCCTTTGGATCACTTTTTTGCCCCTTGCCCACGCGGTTTGGCCGGTGTGTTGGCTGCAGAAATTACGAAGTTAGGTGGGCAATACATTACTGAAACCGACGCAGGCGTGGGCTTTAGCGCAACTTTGCCAGTGGCCTACGCCGTTAATTTGCATTCACGTATTGCCAGTCGTGTGCTGTGGCAACGCATTCGATTTTCGTATCGCAAGGAAGACGATATTTATCAAGCCGTGTTAGCGCATAACTGGCCTGATGAATTTCATATTTCTTGCACCATCAAGGTAGAAATTAACGCCACTAAATGCCCACTCAAAAGTCTAGACTTCATCACGCTGCGGGTGAAAGACGCAGTGTGCGATCGCTTCCGTCAAATTAACGATGAACGCCCATCGGTAGATGCCCGCAAACCGGACGTACGGGTGCATACTTTTTTAGACGCCACCACGGCCACAATATATCTAGATTTATCCGGCGAGCCATTGTTCAAACGCGGCTCGCGCGAACACACGGGCGAAGCGCCTCTGAAAAAAAATCTTGCGGCCGGTATTTTAATGTTATCTGGTTGGCAGCCCGGTACTGCCCTGCTTGATCCCATGTGCGGTAGCGGCACTTTTTTAGTTGAAGCCGCGCAAATGTCGCTAAACATGGCGCCTGGATTAGACCGTCCGTTCGCGTTTGAAAAGCTCCACAGCTACGACAATAAAGCCTGGCAAACCTGCTGGGAAGCCGCCAAAAACAAGGTTCTTAAGCCTGAACCATTGCCACTTTTTGGCTCCGACTTATATGGTTATGCTTTAGCCGACGCCGAACGTAACTTGGCTGAAAACGGGCTAGAAGAATGTGTGGCACTAAAGCAAGCTAACGTGCTAGAAGTGTCCGCACCCGCTGACGATGGGGTGCTAATCACCAATCCGCCCTACGGTGTTCGCATTGGCGATAGCAGTGATTTGAATGAGCTATACCCAAAATTAGGTGACGTACTAAAGCAAAAATTTTCTGGCTGGAGCGCCTATATTTTTACCGCAGACGCGATGCTACCAAAACTTATGCGCTTAAGTGTTGGCCGGAAAACGCCATTGTTCAACGGCAAGCTGGAGTGTCGATTGTACGAATACAAATTGATTGCAGGGAGCAATCGGAAGCCCGAAGCGGTAGGCTAATTTTTACGCTGCGATCTGGCCGATCAATCGTGGACCACCAACCGCTCTCGATTTCTAAACAAAAACTCCGGCGCAATGCCGCACAAATTGCGAAAGCTCCGCGATAGATGCGCCGAATCAGAAAACCCCGCCGATATTGCCGCTGCGGTGAGTGATTCACCCTTCATCGCAAATTCTAGCGCCCGTCGCAGCTTAGCCCACAGCACATAGCGTCGCACTGGCACACCCACCACGTTTTTGAACACGTGGGCAAAGCGCGATGGCGATAAATGCACCATTTGCGCCAAGGCTTCAATGTTTGAATAATCTTGCGGTGCCGCTCGAATGGTGGCCAAAGCCAAATCGATCCGTGCATCCGTGGCAGGTAATTGCGGCGGGCGCAAATTGGGTACATCAAAAATACTTGCCATCAATGCTTCCGCTTCATGCAAGCGCGCCGTGCCGCCAAACAAAATAGTTAAGCTTTCACGATCTTCAAACTTACATGGAAAATGCCGCACCTCGTTTTCAAACCTGCTAGCAATGTGGCGGTACGCTGCACTTTCCGGCTGCCAAAACAGCGCGGCCACTGGAGAATCCTTAGCTCGGGTTGCATGAAGGGTGTCAGAAGGCACAAACACCACTTGGTCCTCGATGATGGTGCCATCCGCTAATTCAAGCCGAATTAGCCCGTCCAGCGCCGCATACCACACAGCGGAGTGCAGCCGGTGCATGCTGGTATCAATGCTCGGCCCCACATAGAGTAGCCGATCATCCCACGGGTATAAGTGTATTTGTGATTGCGTTTGCATGATCTTCGTAAGTTTTACGCCACGTTTTAGTGGTGCGCCAAGTCACAATATAGCTGGTTTATTCAACAGCACAGCCAGTTTATTCAACAACACGACAGGTTTATGCAAGAAAGCAGGGTAAAGCGTACCCATACTAGCTACGTGAGCAAAATTGTTCACTACTTAAAAGGAATACCACTATGAATACGCAAAACACCGTCAACCGCATTATTGCGCGTAATCAGTTACACCTAGAACTGCACCCAGAATTTAGCATGACTGACGCGCTAACCAAAATCAAGCCCGCGACGTTCCATTTTTTAAAGCGCCACGCGCTTGCTGCTACGCTGACGCTAATAGTAATCGGCGTCGGCGCAGTACTTTTGAATGCCTTTGGCACCAGCACCGGCAATACCGGCAGCGCGATTAGTGCAATTCCAGCGGTTTTGCTGGCTTAAATTGTCACTTTTTATATCCTGTAGATGCCCTATTTTAAGGCTTCTACAGGCTCCATTTAGCGCATCAAAACTGTCCTTGATACGCCGCTGGCAGCAAATCCCAATCACGGCCGTACACATGCACTTGTCGCGTGTCAGCGCCTTTCGCATCAACTAGTGCACCTTGCGCATGCGTCCAAAGCAAGAGGCTACCGCGCAAATTGTGCATATCGTAACCGCGCTTATTCCACTTTTCGGCGTAGGCAGCGCTGCGGTAGCCAATGGTGCAATAGACAATAATTTTGCGGGTTTTATATTGCGCTGGGTTTTGCTCAAACTCTCGCTTGGCGATTGCGCCAGGAATTTTAGAAACTAATGTTTCGCGCGGCTCGCGCGCATCCAGCAGCAGCGCGTTGTCTTCTTTTACCCACTGCATCACCGTGCTGGCTGCTACCTGTGGCACGCTAAACTTCGATTCGAAGCGCACAATCATGGCTTCTATACGCTGCTTTTTTTCGGCATCAGTTATAGCGGGTGCGGCAAAACAGTTTAGCGCTCGGCTTAGCAACACTACATACAAAATAATAGCCATAGACTTTATCTGCATCACGCTGCCTCTTCGATTTTATTCATTACTTGCGCAAATAATGTTGATTTCTCTAGGTTGCAAAGCCACGTATTTAGGGCATCTCCAGCCGTTGTGCTAAACCATTCGCGATTCACTTGTGCACATTGGCGCACGAACGGCATAACAGCAATATCAACAGCGCTTAGCGTCTCGTCACGCAAAAAACGCTGTTGCTGCAATTGCTCGCCTAGCTTATGCAAAAACGCAAATGCGTTGTCGCGATGGCTTTCTAGAGATAGCTCCGGGTGGCGATTAGCGTATTTGTATTTATCCAAATGCACTTTAAATTCACCATCGTTTTCAGCAAGCCATGGTGAATTTAGCGCGTCGCTGTGCAGCCAATCATCGGGGTCACGTTGCTGCAAAGCCCAGCGCATAATATCTAAACTTTGCTCTAATACCGTGCCGTTTGCCAACACCAAAACCGGCACTGTGCCCTTGGGCGAGGCTTGCAACATAGCTGCAGGTTTTGCGCGTAACGCCACTTCCACCTGCATTACGCGTACACCTGCATACGCAATGGCCATGCGCGCGCGCATCGCGTAGGGGCAGCGACGGAAGGTGTACAGAATAGGCAAGCTTTGCGGATTGGTCATAGCGCCCATTATATTGCGCCATTTGCAATGTTTGCGGCTGCGCGCAGTGCTTTCGGTATACTGTTTTGCTACTTTAAAAACGAATTGCCATGGACAATAAAGCCAGTTTTAATCCCCTGATCAAGCCGTATTTGTTCATTACCATCGGCTTCACGTTGGTTATTACTATCGTCGGCATCCCGTTGGCACTTATTTGGTTTTGCGGTGCGGGGCAATGGTGGTCAAACCATTATTTTCATAAGCTTGATTGCGTACTCACCGATAAATCACTGCGGTTCCGCAAAGGCATCTTGGTGCAAGTTGAAAAAACCATTCCGCTTGAAAATATCCAAGACGTTACCTTTGTTGGAGGCCCAATTTTGCGGTATTTTAACTTGAGCGTTCTAAAGTTTGAAACTGCAGGCGCATCAAGCCAATTCCATCCCAATATGGAACTCATCGGTATTATTGACGCGCATGAATTTCGCTCAAAAATTTTGGATGCACGCGACAAGTTACGCAACCCCGAGCGTGCGCACGCAATTGCAGCACTTAACGACACTACCGCTACCGAGACCCTTGCGTCACTACAGCGTATAGAAGCCCTATTAACAGCGATCTCCAGCACATTAAATAACAAGAATAAATCGTAATGTCACACCCGAAACAGCCGGCACCCGCACCACACCAGCATCACGACACGCCAAAGTGGGCACTAGCGCTGATGCTGGCAGCCCTAGGCATGTTGGGCCCGTTTGCAATTGACACCTATATTCCCGCGTTCACCGGCATGGGTGAGCAACTAAATCTAACGCCACTACAAATGCAGCAAACGCTGTCGATTTACTTGGCTGGGTTTGCAGTGATGATGCTGTTTCACGGCGCGTTATCAGATGCGTTTGGTCGTAAGCCAATTATTTTATGGGGCTTGGTATTCTTTTGCATCGGCTCGGCAGGTTGCGCCATGTCTACGACCTTAACGCAGCTACTATTTTTTAGAGCGTTGCAGGGACTTTCGGTTGGTGCTGGCATGGTGGTGGGGCGCGCGATGATTCGTGACTTATACGAAGGTGCAGATGCCCAGCGGCTAATGGCGATGGTCACACTTTGGTTTGGCATAGCACCCGCCATTGCGCCAATTATTGGTGGTTACTTTTTTGTGTGGTTTGGCTGGCAGTCTATTTTTTGGTTGTTGACCGGGTTTACTGCCGTGTTGTTGATTACCACCGCCCTTACCTTCAGTGAAACATTGCCCGTTGAAAGCCGCCAATCATTTCGACCGCGTGCGCTGTTTGCGGGCTATCGCGAAGTGGGTATGAATGTGCCGTTTATCCTGCTATCACTGGCGTTGGGGCTTAACTTTAACGGCTTCTTTTTATACTTTATGTCGGCACCGGTATTTTTACCGGGAACCCTCAATTTATTGCCGACGCAATTCGCCTATTTGTTCATTCCCGGTATTGCCGGCGTGATGGCAGGCGCGATGATTTCAGGACGCGTTGCCGGCAAGTGGAGCACGGCTAGAACCATTAGCACTGGTTATAAAATCATGTTGAGCGCTGCAGTGCTCAACATGATTTACAACGCCACCATGACACCCTCTGTGCCGTGGGCGATGGTCCCGATATTTTTGTACGCCATCGGCAGCTCGCTGACTTCCACTGCCCTCACCATCACCGTTCTAGATATGTTTCCCACACGACGCGGCATGGCGTCGTCGCTACAAAGTTTTGTATCGGCCAGCGTGAACGTGGTGGTGGCAGGTGTTATCTCACCACTGGTTTCGCATTCGGGCGCGTGGATGGCGTTTTCAATGTTGGCACTGGTGGGCACGGGTGGTGTGTGCTGGGCGATGTCGCAACGAATGCGTCGCAGGGCGCCACCCATTACCAAGAGCTAGTCTGTGGGTAACTGCTCGCAATACGTTTCGCGCGTAAGCAGCAGCAATATAAACGACAGCGCGCACCACAGCAACACCCAGCGGAAACCATTTTGGTAGGCTTCGAAACTAAACAGTGTTTTGGTTGCGCCATTGGCAAGCGTCGTCGTCGAATCAGTGGAGCGATCTAGCAGCCAACCGATCAGCGGCTGCATATACATTGGCCCTTGAATCACGCCCATGTTCGATACGCCCGACACCGTGCCCGCATAGGCCACTGGCGCCGATTCTTTTGCAAACGCAAAGGTAACAATAAAGCAACCCGCGCTAAACCCGGTGGCGCCGATCACTGTCCATAGCCAAAATTCAGGCAATTGCGGCACATAAATTAGCACCGCAAATAAGAGACTGCTAGCCACAATACCGGCTAAAAACAGCGGTTTGCGCTGGCCCAAACGATCAGACGCCGCGCCAAAACAAAGGCTGCCGCTGGCCCAAACGATCATCATAAACGAGCATAAAGTAGCGGCTTGCGCAGGCGATTTATTGTAGTGCGTGGTTAAAAACGGCACACCCCACAGCCCTGCAAAACTTAACACCAATGCTGGCATGCAACCAGGAATTAAAAACAGCAACCACGTATTTTTGTAAGAAAGCACCTTAGAGATGCCCTTAAATAGGCTATCTCCAGCCACTTTATCGATGGATTTTGCGTCTGCATAACTGGTATAGCCGCGCTCGGCGGGGTCATCACGCACAATGACCCAAGTTGCAAGCGCAAGCAGCAATGTGAGCACAGCGGAGCCCATCATCGTGGCGCGCCAACCGAATGCATCTACCAACCAGCGCAACGGCACACCCGCGCACACCGCACCTAGCACTCCCGTAGCCAGCGCTACCCCAGAAGTTAACGCAAACTGCTTTGGATGCATCCAACGGCTGGCTAGTTTTAGCATCGCCACAAACGCCACGCCAACAGCCGCGCCAATGAGTAGGCGCCCGCCATTTGCCCACCATACCGTCGGTGCTACCGCAAACACCAGCGTGCCCAGCGCAGCCACCGCGCAGCCGATGGTGAATAATTTGCGCGGGCCCAAGGTATCAGCCAAGATGCCAGTGGGTATTTGAATGGCGACGTAACTATAAAAATAAAAGGCCGACAAATTGCCCAGCGCTGCAGCGGTTAACGCAAAGTCAGCGGTAAGTTCGTTGGTTAAAACAGCGGGGGCTACGCGCAAGTAAAACGCAATAAAATATAGCGCCGCGCCTAAGCCCCAAACCGTCCAAGCTATCCGCTGGATCGGGTAATTGGCTCGCTCGACATGCATTAACTTGTCTTACTTTTTTCTCTAAAATATAAAAAAGCGGGCAGCGCAAATGACAAGCCAATCACCAAATTAGTGACCACGAAAAACCATGTGTATTTAAGATTTAGGCGCTTGGATTCTGAAAATAAAAATACCCAAAACACCAAACATGCAATCGAAAAATCGACCAACGTAGCCGCTGCAATGGGCGAACCCCATGCCAAAGACAGCGCGCCAGATGCGCCTGGCACTGTCTGAAGAAAGCCGAAATACGTGGCATACGGCAGTATTGCGCCAATTATTGCGGCAATACCATAAACAGTTTTAAGACTCATTTTAGGACTCCACTAGCACTGCTCCCAAGCCAGACCATCAAAACGCCATCCGTTAACCGAACCGCGTCGATGGGCATCATCCAGATCGCCCTCAAAGCCGTGCAGCACGTTGATCACGTTAGTAAACCCAGCGGATTCCAGCGCCTTGCCGGAATCAACGCTGCGGCTACCGCTACGGCAAATAATCACGATGGGGCGATCCACCGATTGCCCCACCGCTTTTTTTACTTGGGCGACAAAATGCGGATTGATGTCCCAGTCCGGCCCATCGTTCCAAGGAATCATCATCGCGCCCACGGGATGGCCCACGAACAAATACTCCATCTCGCTGCGGCAATCAACAAATACAGCATTGGGTGTAGAAGCGAGTAAAGCGGCAGTTTCCAGCGGTTTTAAGTGTTTCATAGTGGCTTAGGAATTAACGATGAAGATTTTAATTATAGCTACAGTTTTAGGACATACCGATTTGCGCGCCCAAAACGCCGATTGCTTGCGGAATTGATCCGTTTGATTCGCCCAGAAACGAGTAAAATTAGCGGCTAAATGATGAGTAGACTAATGAATACAGCCAACACCAGCTCCACAAGCATAAATCTCCAATCCACACCCAGCCGCCGTGCGCAGCTCTTTGCCGCGCTTGATGCCCGCATTTTGGTGCTTGACGGCGCGATGGGCACGATGATTCAAAACGATCGATTGACCGAAGCGCAGTATCGGGGCGTACGTTTTGCAGACTGGAAAAGCGACTTACGCGGCAATAATGACTTGCTCACCCTAACCAAGCCCGAAGTCATCCGCAAGATTCACGGCCTGTATTTGGCGGCCGGCACTGATATTTTAGAAACAAATACGTTTAATTCCACCTCAATTTCCATGGCTGATTACCACATGGAAGCCTTGGTGTATGAGCTAAATTTTGAAGCGGCCAAGCTTGCGAGAAGTGTTGCCGATGAGTATTCGACAACTGCCAAACCAAGATTTGTGGCGGGCGTATTGGGACCGATGAATCGCACGCTATCGATGTCACCAGACGTGAATGACCCCGGCTTTCGCGCGGTGAGTTTTGATCAAGTTGCAACGGCGTATGAAGAAGCGTTGTGTGGCTTGATTGATGGCGGCGCGGACATTATATTGATCGAAACTGTTTTCGACACCCTTAACGCGAAAGCCGCAATTTACGCTGTTGAGCAATACTACAGCGCACGTAAAATTGCGTTTGCAGATCGCTTGCCAGTGATGATTTCTGGCACCATCACCGACAATTCTGGCCGCACATTATCAGGCCAAGTTGCCGAAGCATTTTATAGCTCTGTGGCGCACGCGAAGCCAATTTCAATCGGGTTTAATTGTGCCTTGGGTGGCGAGCAACTTCGGCCATTTATTAAAGAATTAAGCCGTATCGCAACGTGCCGTATTTCCGCGCACCCGAACGCTGGCCTACCTAATGCGATGGCGGAATATGACGAAGAGCCAGCACAAACTGCCGCGTTTCTACATGAATGGGCTGCAAATGGCTGGCTAAATATCGCAGGCGGTTGCTGTGGCACCACGCCTGCGCACATCGCCGCTATTGCGGGAGAAGTCGCCAAATTTAGGCCCCGCACAATGCCTGAAGACGCCCATATATTAAGGCTCTCCGGCCTAGAGCCGATGAACGTAGATGCGACGTCATTATTCATAAACGTGGGTGAACGCACCAACGTTACGGGCTCAAAAGCGTTTTCAAAGTTAATATTGGATGGCGACTATAACGCTGCCTTAACGGTAGCGCGTCAGCAAGTTGAAAACGGCGCGCAGGTGATTGATATCAACATGGATGAAGCCATGTTGGATTCGCAATTAGCGATGGTGACTTTTCTAAATTTGATTGCCGCAGAGCCGGATATTTCGCGCGTACCGATTATGATTGATAGCTCAAAATGGAGCGTGATTGAAGCGGGTTTAAAGTGTGTGCAGGGTAAGGCAGTCGTTAATTCTATTTCGCTTAAAGAAGGTGAAGCGCAGTTTATCGAACACGCCCGCAAGGTGCGCGCCTACGGTGCTGCCGTGATCGTGATGGCCTTTGATGAAAAGGGGCAAGCCGACACCTACGCACGAAAGGTTGAAATTTGCGAGCGCTCGTATCGGGTGCTGGTGGATGTGTGCGACTTCCCACCGGAAGATATTATTTTTGATCCGAATATCTTTGCTGTTGCTACCGGCATTGAAGAACACAACAATTACGCAGTAGATTTTATTAACGCCACAGCAGAAATTAAGCGCCGCTTGCCGTTTGCAAAAATTAGCGGCGGTGTGTCCAACGTCAGTTTTTCATTTCGCGGCAACGAGCCCGTGCGCGAGGCGATTCACACCGTATTTTTGTATCACGCTATTAAAGTCGGCATGACGATGGGCATCGTGAACGCAGGTCAATTGGGCGTTTACGATGAAATACCGGCGGAATTGCGCGAGCATGTTGAGGATGTGATTTTAAATCGTCGCGCCGACTCTACCGAGCGTTTGGTCGAGCTCGCTGAACGCTTTAAAGGTGCGGGCAAAACCAATGTAGTGGATTTAGCGTGGCGCGAAGCCCCAGTAAAAACACGGCTTTCGCACGCTTTGGTAAAAGGCATTACCGAATTTATTGTTGAAGATACCGAAGCCGCCCGCGTAGAATCCAAGCGCCCGATTGAAGTAATCGAAGGCCCGTTAATGGACGGCATGAACACTGTGGGCGATTTGTTTGGCGCGGGCAAAATGTTTTTACCGCAAGTGGTAAAAAGCGCCCGCGTGATGAAACAAGCCGTGGCGCATTTGGTGCCGTTTATCGAAGAAGAAAAGCGCCTCACCGGCGCGGCCGATGCCAAAGCCAAGGGCAAAGTAATTATGGCGACCGTAAAAGGCGATGTGCACGACATCGGTAAAAACATAGTTGGCGTGGTGATGCAGTGTAATAACTATGAAGTAGTTGACCTCGGTGTGATGGTGAGCTGCGATAAAATTTTAGATGCTGCAGAACGTGAAGGTGCCGATATTGTGGGGCTTTCCGGCCTTATTACCCCATCGCTTGAAGAGATGAGCTATGTGGCGAGCGAGATGCAACGGCGAGGCTTTACGATCCCGCTACTTATCGGCGGCGCCACTACTTCCCGCACGCATACGGCTGTAAAAATCGAACCGCATTACACCAACGGGCCTACGGTGTGGGTACCTGATGCATCGCGTGCAGTGGGCGTATGCACGAATTTGCTCAGTCCTGAACTGCGTCAAAAATACATAGATGACGTGCAGGCCGACTACGTAAAAGTGCGCGAACAACACGCCAATAAAAAAGGTGTAGTGCTAGTGACCTTGGCCGAAGCTAGAGCTAATGCAGATAAGCTAAATTGGGCAAATACCAAGCCGGTAAAACCAAAATGGCTAGGCCCTAAAACATTTAAAAATGTAGCGCTAGAGTTGTTGGTGCCATATATAGATTGGAGCCCGTTTTTTCAGTCATGGGATTTATGGGGCAAATATCCCGACATTCTTACCGACAACGTCGTGGGTGAAGCTGCCAGCACGGTGTTTGCCGAAGGCCAAAAAATGCTTAAACGCATGGTAGATGGCCGTTGGGTGCAGGCCAACGGCGTCGTTGGCTTTTGGCCAGCGAATGCGGATGTTGACGACATCATCTGCTACACCGACGATACCCGCAGCAAAGTCGCCTTCACCTGGCACGGCATGCGCCAGCAAAACAAGAAAAACAACGACAATCCTAACCTGTGTTTGGCCGACTTCATTGCGCCAGTTGGCAGCGACGTAGCGGATTATTTAGGCGCGTTTGCTGTCACCACGGGCATCAACGCCGACGAACGTGCCAAGGCTTTTGAAGCCGCAGGCGACGACTACAGCGCCATTATGGTCAAAGCGCTTGCGGATAGGCTTGCGGAGGCTTTTGCCGAATACCTACACGCCCAAACCCGTCGTGATTACTGGGGCTACGCCAAAGATGAAGTACTAAATAACGAAGACATGATCGCCGAAAAATACGTGGGCATTCGCCCCGCACCCGGCTACCCGGCCTGCCCCGATCACACCGTAAAAGCGGCACTTTTTGACGCGCTAGAAGTACCCGCGCGCGCTGGCATCACGCTTACAGAAAGCTTCGCCATGTGGCCTACCGCAGCTGTATCAGGCTTCTATTTGTCTCACAAAAAAACGCGGTATTTTGCAGTAGGAAAAATAGGCACCGACCAAGCCGCCGACATTGCCAAACGCAAAGGCATCACCGAAGCTGAAGTAAACCGCTGGTTAGCCCCCAACTTAAACTGAAAGTTAATAATGAAATCAATGCTTCTATCCGTTCTAGCTCTAGCCACCTGTGGAATCTGCGGCGCGCTAGGCGCGTGGTTGTTGCTTTCACCGTTGGATTTAGCCCGCGTGCCATTCGCTCTGGCTACCGCGTTTTTGGCGGTGATACTGGCTGTGGCGATGTTTGCCGGGCTAATCGCGTTAGGCGATAAATTGGGAATATTGAAGAAGGCGAAGGGTTTGTAGCCTCACTTTAGTAACGCTGCCGCGCCCGACAGGTGTCGCGTTTAAGCCCCTCTCACCTCGCGAGAGCGCGGTTGGTGAGAGGTGATGGCCAGCTAATATGGACACCATGAGGGTGGCTAATACGGCGCGAATATTGGAGCCGTTGTTACTGCTGTAGCGCAGCGGACAATCCGTGACGTAGGCGCCAAATAAGCCACTGGTGTTGAGCCAATCGGTGAAAAACGCTGAGCGCCCAAGCGGGGTCACGGTTGCCGCGGGATCTCATTCGGCGCGAATGCGACCGCCAAAGGTGTCGAGCGCGATGGGTTCAGTTTGTACCTAAGCAGCTTGGCTTTGGCTTCGCCTATTGGGTGTCCTTTCTGGCAGATTAAAACAGCTTGGAAACACCCGTATTATAAGCTTCTACGTCATTTACTTGAAGTTTAACTGCAGAATCTAGGTTTATATGCTGCATCAATTTTAAAGGATTGGCCAAGCAGGTGTGGGCTACAAGGTGGTGATAGTCATCCCCGAGGCAGTAGGCAAATAACACGGCATCAAACCGAGTAAGCGCTACATTCGGGCTTGTAAAAGAGCCTGACGGTCGATCCGCCTTCAAATATCGCCTCGCGCCGATCTCCACGCGACGTCACATGGTAAATTGCGCCGACAAATTCGAGTCTGAGTTGGCTGTCCATAACGAATACTGGCATCTCAAAAGAAATTGAGCAACAATCAAGGCCTGACCCCGGATTTCTTTTCGGATTTCTTTTCAACATTGAAGAACATTTATTTTGTCCCTTTGTCAAAATCAAAACCGAGGGACTTTATTGCTTCGGCCCGTTGAAGTCGTTAGTTTTTGCTACTGACTTCGACTCAACAAACAGTGCAGGTTTTAT
>JANNXI010000209.1:0-2838 GCA_031409495.1 Betaproteobacteria bacterium | reverse complement strand
TGCATGGCGTGCGTGTACACGGCTATACAGCGTGGATAGGGACTTAAATCAACACTGAAGCGCTGTGCGCTGGCAATTTGCGGAATCAAAAAAATATCGGCAAGGCCAGGTGATGCGCCCATGCAATAAGCGTGAACCGGCAAGCTGGCCAATTGCGCTTCAAAGGCGCGCAAGCCGTCGCTGATCCATTTATCAATCCACGCGGCCTTGGCATCCTTAGTTAGCGCTAAGGGCGTTGTCAGATAATCCAAGATACGTTTATTGTTCAGCGGATGCACGTCACAGGCCAGCATAAGCGCTAGGGCGCGGGCTTGTGCGCGACCTTGAACGGACTGCGGCAGCAACTTCGGTGTCGCGAAACGTTCATCCAAATATTCAATAATCGCCATTGATTGCGTGAGTTGAAACTTATCGGCACCGTCGCCATCTATTAGTAGTGGCACGAAGCCTTGGGGATTTAGCGCGACATAATTAGGGTGATGATTGGCGTTGTTAATCAGGCTCACCGTACGGCGTTCAACCACAATATTTTTAAGGTTTAAGGCAATCCGCACCCGATAACCCGCAGAAGAACGAAAATAGTCATAAAAAATCATCGCAACCTCAGGATAAAATAGCAACATGGAAATTATCACGAAATTAGCCCCATGACCAAAGAGGAGTTACAACGACTTCTCGTTGGTGCCCACGCAATGCCCATTACCGGTGACGCGGCCATCGCGAAGGCGCACGCCCGCATTCACGCACAAGCACACGCAAATGCGCCTACAGATGCACACCTGCATGACGATATCGATACCGAACACCCAGAGAGTCTGACGGAACCTTTGCGCCCGGCCGCCGTGCTGGTGCTAGTGATAAACCATGCTGAAGGCGCTACCGTGTTGTTTACACAGCGCACCGCCCACCTGCACGACCATGCGGGGCAAATTAGCTTTCCCGGTGGGCGACGCGATCCAGAAGACCTTGATGCTGTTGCCACCGCCCTGCGGGAAACTGCCGAAGAAACGGGCGTTGATATTGAAAAAGTTGAGCTACTAGGCCAGCTGCCTGACTATGTGACTGGCACCGGCTATTGCGTAACGCCCATCGTCGGCTGGATTGAACCGCCCGTAGTTTATACGCCCGACCCATTTGAAGTAGCAGAATGCTTTGAAGTGCCGCTGGCTTTTTTGCTTAATACCGATAACCATATACGCGAAGCTAAAATGTACAAAGGTCGCATGCGCAGCTACCATGCGATACCATTCGAGCAGCGCTATATTTGGGGCGCAACGGCGGGTATGTTAGTGTCTATGGTGCAAGCCCTAAATATGAATTTGTAGTTTTTTATTAACCGTAAACTGAAAGAAAATACCATGACAACAACCGCATCTGGTTTGCAATACGAAGACACTGTAGTAGGCACAGGCGCCACTGCCACCGCTGGCCAAAACGTTTCTGTGCACTACACCGGCTGGCTTTACAACGGCGGCGTGAAGGGTACTAAATTTGATTCATCCGTTGACCGCGGTCAACCATTTAATTTTCCATTAGGCGGTGGCCGTGTGATTCGCGGCTGGGACGAAGGCGTCGCCGGTATGCAAGTAGGTGGCACCCGCGTCCTAATTTTGCCCCCTGATTTAGGCTACGGCGCAAGAGGTGCAGGCCGCGATATTCCACCTAATTCCACGTTGTGTTTTGAAGTGCAATTGTTGGGTGTGTAAGAAGAACTAAGCGTCAACCTAGCGACGGCTGGGATCCAGCCCTTCTAACCTCGTTTACAAATACAAATGAAAAAAACTCTGCACCGCACCAAGTCTCTAGGACTGTGGTTCTTCGCACTAGTCACAATGTTGACTTTGGGCGCGTGCAGCGTTGCCCGTTTGGCGTACAACAATGCGCCGACCGTGCTCAATTATTTTTTAGATGACTATTTTGATTTAAGCAGCGAGCAAGAAACTTGGCTAAATCCGCGTTGGAAAAAGCTCGTGGAATGGCATCGTGAAAACGAATTGCCCGTTTATAAAAAGCTGCTACAACAAAGCCGTGAAAAAGTTGCCGCCGAAATAACCGGTAAAGATATTAATACGCTCTATCTCGAAGGCCGCGCCACTGCCGCACGCACTACAGAGTTTTTTTTAAATGATGTGGTGGCATTTGTAGCGCAATTAACGCCTGCGCAAATCAAATATTTAGAAGCCAAATTTACCAAAGACAATGACAAGCTATCCAAGGAAATTGCCCGCCCTCTTGAAAAACGCAAGAAAGACCGGCTCACCCGCTATTTGGATCGCTTTGACGATCAATTTGGCCGACTGAGCGCAGAACAAATCGCCAAAATTACCCAAGTAATCTCCGGCCTAACGCCATATGATGAGCTACGACTAGAGGACCGCAAACGCGTACAAACCAGCACCCTAAAAATGCTGCGCAACCACGCGCAAGAACCGCAAGCAGTGATGGACACCATTCGCAGCATGGTAATAAATGTAGAAACTAATCGCAGCCCTGCCTATCAAGCAGTGGTGGTAGACCAAGCATGGCAAGTAGCAGAACTAACTGCCTGGCTAGTAAATAGTGCCACGCCAAAACAAAAAGCCAAAGTAATGGCGCAACTAGATAGCTACGCGGCGGACATTACGGGATTACTGAAGCCCTAACAGCTTGTCGCACTATAGCCAACTCGGCTCAAAATCCGCCTCCGCGACCCATATTTCACCCATTTTTGAGTCAATATGCTCGATATTGACGCAAAAAATGGGCAAAATCTCGCTCGGCGCAGCCAATTTTGCCTCCGATTGCCATCGTCCGACAAGCTACTAGATCTACTGTGTTACAAAAGACATAAATTAAAGC
>JANNXI010000208.1:0-3438 GCA_031409495.1 Betaproteobacteria bacterium | reverse complement strand
AGACCAAGAGCAAAGTGCCGGCAATGCAAAATTGCCCTCAAAAACGCGGTGTATGCACCCGTGTTTATACAACTACACCAAAGAAGCCGAACTCCGCGCTTCGTAAAGTGTGCAAGGTTCGTCTCACCAATGGCTTTGAGGTAATTAGCTACATCGGTGGCGAAGGCCATAATCTCCAAGAGCACTCAGTTGTACTCATCCGTGGCGGTCGCGTAAAAGACTTGCCGGGCGTGCGTTACCACACCGTACGTGGTTCGCTTGATACTGCTGGTGTTAAAGACCGGAAGCAATCGCGTTCCAAATATGGCGCGAAAAAAGCTAAAGCGGGCGCAGCTGCTAAGTAAGTAGTCTAGCAATCGTTTAATAAGTCTCTTCCCGGCGCTGCAACGTAACCCACGTTGCAGCCAAACATTTCAGTCAAAAGGAAATCACCATGCCTCGTCGTAGAGAAGTCCCCAAGCGTGATGTGCTACCTGATCCAAAATTCAAAAGCACAGATCTAGCCAAGTTTGTAAACGTTTTGATGCAGTCCGGTAAAAAATCGGTTGCTGAAAACATCATTTATCGCGCGCTAGATCAAATCCAGAAAAAATCTGGTAAGGATCCTATCGAAGTATTTAACCTCGCCATCAACGCTGTAAAGCCGATGGTTGAAGTTAAGTCACGCCGTGTCGGTGGTGCGAACTACCAGGTGCCAGTTGAAGTGCGTCCCGTACGCCGCATGGCATTGTCAATGCGTTGGCTACGTGAAGCGGCGCGTAAACGTGGTGAAAAATCCATGGGTATGCGTTTGGCTGGTGAGTTGTTGGATGCGTCCGAAGGTCGCGGCTCAGCAATCAAAAAACGCGAAGAAGTACACCGCATGGCTGAAGCAAACAAAGCCTTCGCGCACTTCCGTTTCTAGTATTGCTTGGTAGGTGGTTCCTTTCGAGTCGCCTAGTTAGAAATAAAGTTAGTTGCATGGCGCTGCCACAAGTAGCGCTCTGTTTTCCAAATAGATTTGTAAGTAGATAAGGTAATCATCGTGGCTCGCGAAACCCCCATTAGTCGCTATCGTAATATTGGTATCTCCGCTCACATTGACGCGGGCAAGACAACCACAACTGAACGTGTTTTGTTCTACACCGGTGTAAATCACAAAATTGGTGAAGTGCATGACGGCGCAGCGACGATGGATTGGATGGAGCAGGAACAAGAGCGCGGTATTACCATTACTTCTGCGGCCACTACCTGTTTCTGGAAAGGCATGGGCGGTACGTTTGAAAACCATCGCATTAATATTATTGATACCCCGGGCCACGTTGACTTCACCATTGAAGTAGAGCGCTCGATGCGCGTGCTCGACGGCGCGTGTATGGTTTACTGCGCTGTGGGTGGCGTACAGCCGCAATCAGAAACAGTATGGCGCCAAGCCAACAAATACAAGGTTCCACGCCTTGCATTCGTAAACAAAATGGACCGCACTGGAGCGAACTTCTTCAAAGTTTACGACCAGATGAAAGCGCGTCTTAAGGCCAACCCAGTTGCCTTGCAAATCCCAATCGGCGCCGAAGAGGGTTTTGCCGGTGTAGTTGATTTGGTAAAGATGAAATCCATTTTGTGGAGTGAAGCCGACAAAGGCGTTACGTTTACCTACGGCGATATTCCTGCTGATTTAACTGAAAAAGCCGCTGAATTCCGCGAAAAATTAGTTGAAGCTGCTGCTGAAGCCAACGAAACGCTAATGAACAAATATTTGGAAGGCGAAGCGCTAACTGAATTAGAAATTAAAGCGGCTATTCGCCAGCGCACAATCGCTTGCGAAATTCAGCCGATGCTTTGCGGCTCTGCGTTTAAAAACAAAGGCGTGCAAGCGATGTTGGATGCTGTTATTGAATACATGCCTAGCCCAATCGACATTCCTCCAGTAGGCGGAACTGACGAAGCAGAAAACCGTGTTGAGCGTAAAGCTGACGACACTGAAAAGTTCTCAGCCTTGGCATTTAAATTGATGACTGACCCGTTTGTAGGCCAGCTTACTTTCGTGCGCGTGTATTCTGGCGTATTGAAAAAAGGCGACTCCGTTTACAACTCAGTACGCGGTAAAAAAGAACGCGTCGGCCGTATGGTGCAAATGCACGCCAACATTCGTAAAGATATCGAAGAAATCCGTGCGGGCGACATTGCTGCATGTATCGGTATGAAAGACGTCACAACTGGCGAAACTTTGTGCGATCCAGACTCAGTGGTAGTGCTTGAGCGTATGGTGTTCCCTGAGCCAGTTATTTCGCAAGCTGTTGAGCCAAAAACAAAAGCTGACCAAGAAAAAATGGGTATTGCCTTGAGCCGTTTGGCCCAAGAAGACCCATCTTTCCGTGTGCGTTCGGACGAAGAATCAGGTCAAACAATTATTTCTGGAATGGGTGAATTGCACCTAGAAATTATCGTTGACCGTATGAAGCGTGAATTTGGTGTTGAAGCTTCTGTGGGTAAGCCGCAGGTTGCTTACCGCGAAACGATTCGCGCCACAGTTGAAAATGCTGAAGGTAAGTTTGTGAAGCAGTCCGGTGGTCGTGGTCAATACGGTCATGTGGTGTTGAAAGTAGAGCCAAATGAAGTTGGCAAAGGTTTTGAATTCGTTGACGCGATTAAAGGCGGTGTTGTTCCGCGCGAATTTATTCCTGCTGTTGAAAAAGGTTTGCTAGAAACATTGCCTGCTGGCGTGTTGGCGGGTTACCCGATTGTTGACGTAAAAGTAACCCTACATTTCGGTTCTTACCATGACGTTGACTCTAACGAAAACGCCTTCAAAATGGCTGCTTCGATGGGTTTCAAAGACGGTATGCGTAAAGCCAAGCCAGTATTGCTAGAGCCAATGATGGCTGTTGAAGTTGAAACACCGGAAGACTACGCTGGTACAGTGATGGGCGATTTGTCGTCGCGTCGCGGTATGGTTCAAGGTATGGACGACATCGCAGGCGGCGGCGGTAAAATTATTAAAGCCGAAGTGCCGCTATCAGAAATGTTTGGCTACTCCACAACGCTACGTTCCGCCACCCAAGGTCGTGCTACATACACGATGGAATTCAAACATTACTCAGAAGCGCCGAAAAACGTATCTGAAGCAATCATCGCATCCAAAGCCAAGTAACATTTTCGGCACCAAAAAATTCGCAGTACAACATTTTTTTGAATTAGAAATTAGAGGAATATAAAATGGCAAAAGGTAAATTTGAGCGCACGAAGCCGCACGTAAACGTAGGCACAATTGGCCACGTGGATCACGGCAAGACAACGCTAACAGCAGCAATCACAACGGTATTGGCAAAGAAATTTGGCGGCGAAGCCAAAGCCTACGACCAGATTGACGCAGCACCGGAAGAAAAAGCGCGCGGTATTACCATCAACACCGCCCACGTAGAATACGAAACAGCCAACCGCCACTACGCCCACGTAGAT
>JANNXI010000207.1:0-2317 GCA_031409495.1 Betaproteobacteria bacterium | reverse complement strand
TCTCCTTTTATAGCGTTTTCAGGCGCTGCTTCGCCAGCTTTAATTCGCGATCAGGTGTTTGTTGCGTCTTCTTAATAAACGCGTGAAGCACTACGATGCGTTTACCGACCATGAAGCAATAAAATGCACGGCCAATGCCAGAGCGCCCACGAGGACGAAGCTCAAACAGGCCGTCACCGAAGGCGCGAGAGTGTGGCAAGCGAAGGCTTGGACCGTATTCTGTAAGCAGCTCAATCAGACGCGAGTAGTCCGCCAAAACATCCACAGGCCACGACTCGATTTCGACAAGCACGCGTTCATGGAAGTAAGTAATCTCGAATGCCATAGTGCAATGTTAGCAAATATGCTAACCAGATGCAAAGACGTTGTTTTTTTATCGCACTGATTGTGACGGAAGTAGCTCTAAATCGCCGCGGTTCCCGCTTGCGCGCGGCACGCCAAGGCTACTAACCAAACCAAATTTCTCCAGTACGCGAAGCATTTGCCAACCTGGATCAACCTGATGTGGCTCAAGTCCCATTTTTGCGGACTCAGGAAATGCATGATGATTGTTGTGCCAGCACTCGCCGTGTGTGAGGAAACCCCAGCCTTTAAGATTTGACGCCTGCACAGCCGCGTCCTTTACCAGCCATCGTCCCGGGCCAGGGTTGTGTGCAAAATAGGTGACGACCCAATGGCTAGTCACACCCACGGCAACCCGCACGGCCACGCCCCACACGGCAAAGCTAATGCCGCCGATCATGTAGAGAACTATTGCAAGCACTAACTGATGAAGCTGCCACGTGGCCTCCATAAATTGATACCAACGATCATTCTTGAACTCTGGCTCGATAATGAATTTTGGCGGCTTATCAAATTTGAACGTGCAATGCAATTGCCAGAACGCATCAACCCAAACGCCTCGACGGTGCGCAAAGAATTCGTGGCAAGAAGGCTGCCGTTGCGCCCAATCGCGAATATCGTGAATGCGCAAAATACCAAACGGTCCTGCCATGCCCACCAACACGCCCAGCCAAACCAGAAACCGTTCGAATACTTTGCTGCATTCAAATGATCTATGAATCAAGCGCCGATGCATGCCGAGGGAATGGCCAAACAGCAGCGTTACATAGCTTAATAATATAAATAGCGCAAATGCGCCCCAAGAGAAATATAGCGGCGCCATGAAAATTGCGATGAGATACATCGCCGTATTCCACAGCGATTTGAGTGGTGCCCACACGACGACGCCTTCGTTGGCATTCGCGCCCTCGGCATTGATTCGCCACACGGCTTTTCTCATATATTGCGGCTCACTGCGCGCTTGAGCCGCCCCGCGATCAGCGCCAACGCCTCTTCGTATGGCCCACCAAAATCGACTCGCGTAATTTGTGCGAGCGGATATGTTGAGAGACCGCTTTCCCAAGTGGCGTTTGGCGTCACTTCGTTTAACTCAACAGATGTGCGCGAAATTGCGGTAGCACGACCGATATAACAAAGCTCAGAATCCTGCTCTTCACAGTGAATGGTTACGAGTGGAAATTTTGCGTTCGCTGAGGACAGCAGCGCCGAAGTGGACGATAGATCAAGCCCGCGCGGGATGATGCGGCGTAATTTGCGTTTTCGAACTACTGCCTCCTGGAACGCCGCGTAGGGCGCAGGAGTAACTAACGCGCTAACGTCTTTGACGCGATAAGTTTGGTAACCAATGAAGGTGATTCCGTCGCCGAGAACGTGCATCACAAACCACTTTTTTGCCACAGCGACGACGTAGCCATCCACAAAACAATTTTCAAGTGAGCGCTCAATGCGCACGATTGTGCGGGAGGTGAGTGCGCGAGATAGTTGAGATTGCAAATTCTTAATCATGTGCACTTGGCTGCTATAATTTTAGATCAAAGGCCCAATAATGATGAGCGTCTTCAGCCATTTATATGCCAAACGCCGCACCAGTGCTAGAGTTTAGTTGCGAATTTTTACCTACGCCGCCACCCGAATATTAATCCGTTTATCTTCCACCGCATGACACGCCACCTGTCCGCCATCCGCATAATCAATTAAATTAGGCCGTTCGGTTTTGCAGCGTGCATAGGCTTGCGGGCAGCGGGGATGGAATGCACAGCCTGTTGGTGGATTCAACGGGTTGGGGACTTCGCCGGCGACTGGGGTGCGTTGTTTGCCGGTCATGTGTAGATCGGGGATCGCGGATTGCAACATTTGTGTGTACGGGTGCTGCGGGTTGGCGAAGATGCGTTTGGTGTCGGCCACTTCCACCAGACGGCCGAGATACATCACGCCGACGCGGGTGGAAATGTGTGAGACGACGGCTAAATTGTGG
>JANNXI010000206.1:0-13004 GCA_031409495.1 Betaproteobacteria bacterium | reverse complement strand
ATCGCTTTTGCTTACCGCAGTGGCGCGGCCGTACATATTGCCATCGGCAATATCGGCCGCATAAGGCGGGTGCGTCCAGCCGTCACCAGGCGGCACCACATCGCCGTGGGCGTTCAATGCAATAGTAAGTCCGGTGTCTGCACTACCAAACTTGCGCCGCACAATTAAATTCGTGAGCGATTCCAGCCCGTAGTCGCGTACTTCTTGAGCGGGCACGTCGTATTTTTCAACGTCAAACCCAAATTGTGTAAGGAGCGTGGCGGTCAGCGCTGCGTGTGGGGCATTATTGCCAGGCGGTGTGTCTGTAGGCACGCGCACCAGTTGCTGCAAAAATAAAATTTCCGCGTCGAAATTTGCGTCAATCCAAGCGTCTAGGGCAATGTATTGGGATTGTTGTTGGTGCGCTAAGTTGCTCATAGGTTGCGGTTTGAAAATTCATTAATGGCGGCGCGTAAGTCCGCAAGCACGATGGGTTTACCCAGGATTTTTTGCATGCCGAGTGCCAGGCAACGGGTGCGTTCTTCCACCATGATGGATCCTGTAATGCCTACAATCGGCGTGAATGGTCTGCCGGTTTGGCGTTCTTCAGCGCGGATGATAACGGTAAATTCAGCACCTGTCATCGTGCCTAAGTTATTGTCGGTAAAAATCAAGTCGTATTCGCGCGTGCGCCAGGCTTCTAGCCCCGTCATCGCGGTGGCACAAATATCGGCCTGCACACCGAGGGCTATAAATTGATCTTCCAATAGCTCGCGAATCATTGCATCATCTTCGTTGGCTAAAATGCGCAACTGCGCCGTCGGTAGGGCTTCTCGGGCGTTAATGCGGGACAAAATTTGCGGGCTGTTGCTGGCTGAAGCCGGTTCGCCTTCGTTATCGTTATGTGCTGATGGTGTTGCGGCATGTGGAGCGGCCATTGCCATCCGTGCCGTCGTAGCCGCGTAAATTTTTTGGGTCAAACTCGATTTTTCTGCTGTTGCGTCTGCTGGGTTTGCACGGCCAGCAGATGCTAGTTCTAGAGGCGTAGTTAATGCAATACGCTTTAAGCCGCGCATAGTGCTATTGCCCTCAAAGCCATCGGTTTGCGCGGGTTCTTTTTCGCTTACAGCGAGGTTCAGTTTGATCACCAGCATTATTGTCGTACCAAGGCCCGGCTTGCTGGTGACGGTGAGCTTGGCACCCATGGCATCAGCCAAGCGCTTGCAAATAGACAAACCCAAACCAGAGCCCACGGCACTGGCGTCACGACCCGCATCACCTTGGGCATAGGGTTGAAACAAGTGTTCTAGATCCTTGGCCGACATACCTTTGCCGGTGTCGATGACGGCAATAGTCACTTCGTGCTGATTGTTGGCTACTGCGCGCGCGTCCATTTGCACTTGTACTGCGCCGTCGGCCGTGAATTTAACGGCATTAGAAATGAAGTTAGAAATAATTTGGCGCAGGTAGGTGCCGTCGGCGATGTAACGGCGCGCCAACATCGGGGAGGCTTCAAAGCTCAGTCGAATTTTGCGTTGATTCGCCGTGGGTTCAAACAACTGGACGGCGCCGCGAATCCGTTCTACTAAATCTTCGGATGCCAACCGCGGTTGGATGTGACCTTCTTCAAGCCGCCGATCGTCCAAAATTTCATTCAACATGTGCACAATGACTTGCGCAGCACTTTGCACTAGCTGGTTGAGTTTGCGTTGTGCGGCGTTAAGCCCAGCGCGCGATAGCATGTCTGCCGCGCCAACAATACCCTGCATGGGCGTGCGAATTTCGTGTGACATCGCCGCCAAAAACCGCGCCTTTGCTTGCGTGGCGGCCTCGGCTTCCATGCGCTTATTGGCCAATTGCAGCAATAAAACATTGCGACGTTTCATCTCCGCCCGAAGCTTGCGATTAAGAAAGAAAAATACTGCTAAGGTGCTCAATAATCCCAGCGCGATCGGAATCGCAATGGCGGCGATACTTCGGCCCGAGTAACCCGGCTGATAGCTTACGGCCAACCATCGGTCACGGAGCGCATTGCGCTCAGCTTGGCCGATGGTGCTCTTGGCGATGCTTAAAATTTGCCCAAGTTCGGGCTTAGATTTGGATGTGGCAAAATAAAGTACGCTGTCGCCATTGGCCACGTTGCCACTCACGCGTAGCTGGCCCGCGAAGTGTGTTTCGATCTGATTGGCCATGCTATGCAAATTGCCGATTGCAGCATTGCATTCGCTTTTTAAAAGCGCTTGTAGTGCATTTTCTATGGTGGCGAAGCCCACCACGTTTATGCCAGGGAAGCGGCGCTTTAGGTCCGGCACCAAAAAATGGTCTTTTTGGATGCAAACGGATTTGCCAATAAACTGCGAAATTTCGCTGACGGAATTATCGCGGCTGGTGTCGACAATCACCGTCGGCGAGCTCAAGTAAGGACCAGCAAAATCAAGGTAATCTAAGCGCTCTTGGCTCATTGCTGAAGCAATGAGTATGTCCACTTCGCCTGCTTTCATTGCCGATAAAATCTCGCTCCAGGTGCCGCGCCGCTCTTGGATCACGTTCAACCCAAGTTTTTTGGTGACGATGCTTAAATAGTCAACAGCCAAGCCAGTCATTTTGCCGTTTGTGCCAGTGAATGTGATGGGTGACATTTCAGGGTCGTAGGCCACGCGAAGCGAATTATTGGTTTGCAGCCACTTTTGCTGCGCCGCAGATAATGGTAATGCCCCTTGTTCATAGTTCAAGGCAAAGCGTTCTGGCATCCAGCGCTCACGCACTTCTTCGGCTTGCATGAAGGTCACCGAAGCCATCGCGGCATTCAAAATCGGCACCAATTGCGATTGTCCGCGGGCTACGCCAAAGCGTAAAAACCGAAAGGGTGAATCGATATAGCCGCGCACTACGACGTTGCTTAGCAGCAAGCGCTCAACGGCCGCGGCCGTAGTGGGCAGCGCGCCAAGATAGATGTCGGCCTCGCCTTTGCTCAATGCAGAAAGGGCTGCATCAGTGTCGGCAAATTCAAGCGTAATTGAGCGCGGCTTGCCTTCCCTATTGCGTGCTACCGAAGCAAAGCCACGCTCATGTGCAACGCGAATGCCTGCCCAGTCGCCATTTAAATCGAATACTGGGGTGTTGGCGCGCGCAAAAATAGCGTTGGGCACATCCAGGTAGGGGCGGGTAAATTGTAGCGTGGCTAGGCGTTCGGGCGTTTCCGCGAGGGAAGGAAGGATATCGGCGCGCCCACTATTTAACGCTGCAATCGCGTCGGCATTGTTGGCATATGGGGTAACTTCAATGCTTAAGCCTAATTTTGCCGTCAGGATGCGCAAATAATCGCCAGAGATTCCCGTATACGCGCCATTGGTGCTGGTGACGTCAATGGGCCGCCAATCGGCTTTGGTCGCAACGCGCAAAACCCGCTTTTTTTTGAGCCAGCTGGTTTGCTCAGCGGTAAGTGCTAACGCGACTGATTGCGCATCGGTCATTAAAATTGACGCTGCATGCGCTGCTGTGCCAGCTACAAAGCACAGAGCCAACAGCACTAGCATGGCCGCGCTGCAGCGTAGGGCGCGCTTTGGGTATTTATGCATTGTGCGGCAGCCATAAAAGCATCGAATATTTGTCATACTCAAAGCATACAGATGTCAGCAATGTCTGCCAATATCGAAATCACTCATGGCTAATCACGCGCGTCCGGATCAGCGGTGCATCAGCGTTCAATACGATTAATAAAGTAGGGCTGAAACATTTTTGTAATATGCTTGAAGATGCTCTAAATTAGGGCATCTTCAAGCATAAATGGAGGTGTTTAGCGGGCTTTTATAGGTCGCAAAATGGCGAGTTCAATAGCCAAACCCGCGGCCAACCCCGCGGCCGAAAATTTTAGAAAATTGACTATTTGTTGTTGCGTACAGGCCAGTAGCAACCGCATCTACCGACAGAATCACACACCCGTGGTGTTAAAGCCGTAACGATTTATTTTTCAGCTATTCAAATCTAGCGAGCTGGTTACTCTTGGTGCCCGCCACCACGTCACGCAACGCCGCAAGCTTTGTCCCTTGTTGCGTAGCGATGGCTAAAAACTGGGCTTTGAATTGGGCTGGAAGCGGGTCGGCCATGGGCAGAGCCACCCGCATTGGGTCTTGGTGCTGGCCGGCAATTTTAAACTCATAGTGCAAGTGTGGGCCTGTTGCAAATCCTGTTTTACCCACATAACCAATCACGTCGCCTTGGCGCACGCGCGAGCCTTTGCGCACGCCCGGTGCAAAGCCACTCATGTGCGCGTATAAGGTTGTTACTGCGCCGCTATGGCGGATTTCAATCACGTTGCCATAACCACCTTTTACGCCAGCATATTCAACCATGCCGTCCGCAACTGCCCAAATTCTCGTGCCTTGTGGTGCAGCAAAATCAACACCGGTATGCTGTCGCCAGTTTTTAAATATGGGGTGAAAACGTGAACCAAAGTTAGATGAAACCCTTGAAAACTCCAACGGCGAGCGTAAAAATGATTTCGCTCGGTTAGAACCATCGGCCGAAAAATAGTTCTCATTCCCTTCGGGATCGGTAAACAAAAACGCTTCAAAAGTTTTACCGTTGTTAACGAACTGGGCTGACAACACGCGCCCCGGCCGCAGATATTCTCCATCTTGGTACAGCATTTCATACACAACAGAAAACGTATCGTCTTTGCGTAAATCAATATGAAAATCAATGTCGGTCGAAAACACCCGTGCAATTTGCGTGGCCACGGCATCGGGAATATTTAAGGCATCCGTCGCACCAAAAAGCGACGAGCGAATTACCCCAGCTTTTTGTTGAATTTGTACGGTAGGTGCTAATGGTTTATCGGCTGAAACGAAACCGCCATCGGGCTTGCGCGACACATCTAGGTATTTTTCGCTACCGTAAAAATAGCGCAGCTGCTTGAGCTTGCCGGCGCCATCAATTTTGGCATGCATGGTGCGGCCTGGGCGCAATTGATAAATCATTTTGGCGTCTTTTTCCGAGCGCAAATAGTTAAACGCAGCCGCATCGTTTACGTTGAGTCGCGCCAATACCGTCGCCACGGTGTCGCCGCGCTGCACGCGGTCAAGCGCTATAAACGTTTCGTCGACAAGGTTGTTGGCTTGGAGCAGCGGGAGCGTTAGCGTTTCAGTAATTTGCTGACGCGTTAGTTTTTCGGTGGCACTATCAGGTGCGATGCCAAAAGCGGTTAATAACCCAAATGCAGGTAGCAGCAATAGAACGGTTAAGGCAATGGCGATACGTTTGGGGAAGGTCTGCCAAGCCGTTTTGCCTAAGGCGTAGGCGGCGTGACTCAGCCGCCGGCCTGAACGAATCAGTAAGCCCAGCAGTTTTTGCGCTACCATTTTAGGTTTTAGCGGGTGCGACATCGGTGGCTAGGTTCGGCCTGGAAGAAATTCGCGGTCATTCGTTATCGGTAAAAGTTGGATAATGACGAAATTGTCGCAAAAATGCGACACCCAGCATGATAACAAAAACCTGCTGATTACGCCCCGAAGCAGTTAACATTTATGAAAAAAGTGACGAATAATCAATGACTAATACTACAAATTCAACCCAAACTATCAAGGTTGATCCGCTCAAAGTAGAAGCCGACTTAAGCACCATCAAACATGGCGTTGAAGAGTTGATTGTTGAAGTGGAGCTACGTAAAAAGCTCGAAAGTGGCCGTACCTTACGCATTAAGCTAGGGTTAGACCCTACCGCCCCTGATTTGCACTTGGGCCACACGGTGGTGCTCAACAAACTTCGCCAATTTCAGGATCTGGGTCATACCGTTATTTTTCTAATTGGTGATTTCACATCTATGATTGGCGACCCGAGCGGCCGCAACGCCACCCGCCCGCCGCTCACCCGCGAGCAAATTGGAGAAAACGCAAAAACCTATTTTAACCAAGCTAGTTTGGTGCTCGATGCTGCCAAAACTGAAATTCGCCATAACTCCGAATGGTGCGACAACCTCGGTGCTACGGGTGTCATTAAGCTCGCATCGCGCTGGACCGTTGCGCGGATGTTGGAGCGTGATGACTTCACTAAGCGCTTTCAAGGCAATGTACCTATTTCGATCCATGAATTTTTATACCCTTTAATGCAGGGCTACGATTCTGTGGCGCTGAAAGCCGATGTGGAGCTGGGCGGCACCGATCAAAAGTTCAATCTACTTGTTGGCCGAGAGCTGCAGCGTCAGGAAGGACAAGAGCCGCAATGCATCATCACTATGCCGCTGTTGGAGGGCTTGGACGGTGTAGAAAAAATGTCAAAGTCCAAGAATAACTATGTGGCTATAACAGACGCGCCAAATAATATGTTCGGCAAAGTAATGTCGATATCAGACGTGGCGATGTGGAAGTGGTTAACGCTACTTTCGCGGCAGTCACCCGTCCAGCAAGCTGCACTGCGCGAAGAAGTAGCCGCCGGTAGAAACCCACGCGATATAAAGGTTGCTTTTGCGCAAGAAATTGTGCGGCGCTTTCATTCGCAAGCCGCAGCAGACGCGGCCGTGCAAGATTTCGATGCGCGCCATCATGGTGGCATTCCGGCAGATATTCCCGATGTGACGGTAACCGCCACCGACGGCAAAATTGCCATCGCGCAACTGCTAAAGCAAGCCGGTTTAACGCCATCAACTAGCGAAGCCACGCGCATGATTGAGCAAGGTGGCGTAAAGATAGACGGCGAAAAAATAAGCGACAAAGCCTGCCAAATTGAAGCCGGAAAAACCGTGGTAGCGCAAGTAGGTAAGCGCAAGTTTGCGCGGGTAACAGTGCGCTAATGTCGTCATTGATGAGCTGAAGATGCCCTATAATAAGGGCATCTTCAGATTGCTAAATCATCCAACATTGGTGCGTTATGGCGCAATGATCACGCGGTTGCGGCCGCCTTCTTTTGCAGCATAAAGGGCTTCATCAGAGCGTCTCATGGCGTGTGTAACTTGTGTTTCGTTAGCGCGGGTGAGCGCAACACCGATAGAGATAGTGATTTTTATAGAGGCACCTTCGTGCTTGAAAGGGTTGTTTTCTAAGGCTTGACGAAGTTGCTCGGCATGGGCTTTGATGTCACCGTCGCTAGGTATTAATAGCACTAAAAACTCTTCGCCACCTTGGCGTGCCACGATACTTTGGTTGCCCTCGCTAGTGCATTGTTGCGACAGCGTAGTGGCGACATGCTTAAGCGCTTCATCGCCAACATCGTGGCCATAGGTATCGTTTATCTGTTTAAAATGGTCGATATCGATTAGGGCAAGGGGTAGTTGCTTGCTTAACCGGTGTGCGGCAATTAAGTTGCGGGCGGCGATCTCGCTGATGGTGCGGCGGTTGGGTAATCCTGTTAAATAGTCGGTCGACGCAGCACGCATCAATTGCGCCCCTAATCGATCCGAGCACATCATAATAAATACCGTCGTACCGATAATCGGCAGCGCGCTTGGAATCAACAGGGTTGCCGTACTAATCCACTGGCCACCGGCTAAAAGTGATGCAGGGTATTGTGGATGCACCATAAAGTACACTGCGCGGGCCCCCATGTAGACGCCCACGACCAACACCATGGCAATGAGCACATTGCGGCTATTGGCAGACGCTTTTTGCCATGAGGCGGTTCTGTTCGCTGAAGCCTCAAGCCGCCCGCCCACATGTAAGCTATACGCCATGATGCCGAGGGGAATAAGCCAGGCGATGGAAGCGACGACAGTGCGCATTGAAACGCTGGGTGTAATGGCTGAAGCCCAATAAATACCAAGTACACCGAGTGGTACTGGCAAAAAAACCCATACCGTATCCGGCTTACCATCAAAGCGCCGCACCGCGCGTAAATAAAGCACGATTGACATCATTAAACAGCCATTGGCCAATGGCGACGCAAACGCCAAAGGCAATGCATCTTGAACGGCTAATAGCAAGCACCCTGCCGCCGCCAATAAAGTGCCAATACGCCAATCACGCGCGCTGTGCCTGACTTCTGGCGCCAAATCACGATGCATCAATCCCAAAACGCCGCCGTTAAGCAGCATCATGGCGGTGACAACAATGAGTACGGTGCGAGGATCCATCAGGGGTCAGTTCATTTCTGTTTACCCATCGCGCTTTGTTACGTGCGCAAGATGGGTTATGCTGAATTTTTGATGTTTACGAGTTACACCAAAAGAATGTATATATATATTGCCCTAATACGCGCGGTAAATGTAGGTGGCACCGGTAAGCTGCCCATGGCTGCCCTGAAAGAAATGTGTGAAGGGCTGGGTTTTACGAGCGTGCGCACGTATATCGCTAGCGGCAATGTCGTGTTTAAAAGCAGCATGAATGCGAGCAAAACTAAGGCCACACTCGAAGCACAACTGAAATGCTATGCGGGTAAAAACATCGCCGTGCTGCTCCGGACGCCCTTAGAAATGGCCGCTGTCGTTGCCGCGAATCCCTACCCTGAGGCTGCGCCGAGTCGCGTAGTTGCGATATTTTTCGATGGCGCGCCACCAGCAGATGCGCTTACGAAAGCAACAGGTAGAAAAGCCGAAGAATGTGCGTTGGGAGCACGTGAAATTTATGTGCACTATGTTGCGGGCATGGCAACTTCAACTTTAAAAATACCCGACGCGATGGCAGGTACCGCACGCAATATGAACACTGTTGTTAAAGTACTTGAAATCGCCCAATCGCTTTCAGATTGAGAGTGTTCCGGTATGGGCGGGAGGATGTGCCCGATGCGGGCTTTGAGCGACGAAGAAACAAAAAGTTGGCCTCTCCCAAGGCGCCGGCTTTAACTTAAATACTGCATAATTGATTTTTAAAAATACAAAATAGTCATGAATAAAAATATTGCAGCACTCTACAAAATTGGCGCTAAACCTACCCGAAGCATCATAGGTTTAATGTCTGGTACGTCCCTAGATGGCCTAGATATAGCCTTCTGCAGCCTATCTGGCGCTGGCGAAACCACCCAAGTTAAATTACTAAATTTCAAAACCGTCGATTACGCCGACGATATTAAAATCGAAATTAGAAAAGTATTCGCCAAAAAAACGATCGACTTTCAACACTTAGCTTTGCTCAATGAATGGATTGGCACCCTTCACGCCGAAATGATTTTGCAAGCGTTGAGCGCGTGGAACATACCGGCAACAGACGTGGATTTAATTGCATCCCATGGTCAAACAGTAATGCACGCACCGAAGCTTTTGCACGGCCAAGAAAAATTTGCTAACGCCACCTTACAAATTGGCGATGGCGACCATATTGCGGTTAAAACCGGCATCATCACCATCTCGGATTTTCGTCAAAAGCACGTCGCCGCAGGCGGCGAAGGTGCGCCCCTAGCGGTTTACGGCGATTATTTTATTTTTGGCAAACTAGGTGAAAACCGCATCATGCTCAACATGGGCGGCATCGCCAACTTCACTTATTTACCCGCCAATATGCGGGCGGAGGAAGTATTTGTAACCGATACCGGCACTGGCAATACACTAATTGATGCCGTCACCCGCCGGCATTTTCCCAACATGGCTTACGACCAAGACGCCCGTTTAGCGCGCGCGGGCAAGGTTGATCAAGGTTTGCTAGAAGCACTCAGAAGCCATCCATTTTTTAACCAACTGTTCCCCAAAACCACCGGCCCAGAATTGTTTAGCCTTGAATATGTTGTCACTGCACAAGTGCAAAGCCAAACTGAGAACATCTCGGTAAATGATGTGCTCGCCACGCTTACAAGGTTCAGTGCCGAAACGATTGCCGAAGCGGTGTTAATTTCCATTGCTAAGAGTGAAGCTGACATAGCAGAATTTAAAATCTACATGTCCGGCGGCGGCATGCACAATCCGTTGCTGGTCGAATGGCTAAAACAATTGCTGCCCTGCAAATTTTTAAAAACGGATGACTTAGGTATTTCAGGCGACGCCAAAGAAGCCGTATTATTTGCAATATTAGCCAACGAAACCGTAGCGGGTGGCGAATCTGATTTCGGCTCACGACGCGGGATTCCGTCGGTAACGATGGGAAAAATTTCATTGCCGGGGTGATTCGTTCGCGTGTTGAATGGCTGAAGATGTCCTAAAATAGGGCACCTTCACGTTATTTTTACTACTGTAAGCGTTGGTGCTGTGATATTCATTACGCAACGTCCACCTAACAAAAAAGCCCCGCAAACATCACGGGGCTTTTGTTGTTGCTGTTTAATCTTAAACTAACCTAAACACCTGCCCGCTGCATCGTCGCTTTCAGCGCCTCATTCAAGGTATTTAAACTTTCATTTAAATGCGCGCGCGCTTCTTTGCTTAAGCCTTTACCTGCCACTGCTGGTGCGTTGGTGGCGCTGCGAATGGCTGCGGCTAATTGCGTAGCGTTTTCGCGTTGTAGGCTGCGAGCGTCGGCTGGGGTGTTGCCGCCAGCTTTGATTAGCGCGGTGGCGATACGCTTTAAGTGCTCGCGTTGCAGGTTGCGGCGTAGGCTAGAAATATCGTTACCGGTTTTTAGCTCACTCCAAATAGCGGATTGCAGGGTATCGTACAAATCAGATAGTTTCAGCAGCTTGCTGGCATCCACTACTTTTTCGTTAGCATTAAGCAAACGCGTTGCTACCGCATCGTCCATCAAGCTATCAAGGGCCATACGTTGCATCGCTAATGCGCGGGAACCGATGGTGGCAATATCAGGGTTTGGATTGGTGGTTTCAAAGCGCGCAAAATGATCTAGGCCAATACGCGATACGAACTCTGGCTTAAATTTAAAGCTATCCACTTTAAACAATGAGTCAGTAAGCACTGTTAACGCTTCGCGTTGCTTAGCCGCTGGCGTTGGCTCGTAAAGTACGCGGCCTGTACCTGCGCGGTCGCGCAAATGCTTCACGCCACCAACGTATTTTGCTATCAACGGTACCACCCGCGCCATGGCTGTAAAGCCGCTATTTAAGCTGCGGGTGAGGCGTTCGTAGCTTTCGTTTGGCGCTAGTTTAAGGTCTTGAATGCGATCGAACAATTCACGCGATAGCAGCACGCGCTTTTTATAAAATTCCATTGGGTCAGCGCCCAAGTCAAAGCGATTCGCTTCTGGGTCCATACCGTTAAAGCTGCCGTAGCCTGCATCTTCGTCGGTGGCATAAGCCAATAACGGCTCGTTACTGCGCTGGGCAATTTTAGCTAGTGTGGCGGCTTCTTCAGCAGCAGGAATTTGCCGGTAAGCATATTCAACCGCCCAATAGTCGTATGGACCTAGGGTGGAAGTCACGTATTCAGCTTGCTTTTCGCCCTTTGCAGCCAAGTTGAGCGGGGTGTAGTCCATCACCGAGCCAGTGAACGCATTGGCTTTGGTAAATGCCGGGTCTTGCAATTGCTTCATGGTGTAAATGGTGGACGACCGGAAGTTGTGGCGCAGCCCAAGCGTGTGGCCTACTTCATGCATGATCACGTCTTTAACATAAGCTTGAGCCACGGCTTCGGCTTCAGGCCCCGCCATATCTAAGCCGCGCGCTTCCAACAAATCCATTGCAAACTGACTTTCTTGCGTGGCTTGGCTGGCGTAGTTGCAGGTCATCATGGCGCTGCCAGATTTATGGTTGTGGCCTGCGTGGCTGTGGCTGTGATCATGGTTGTGTGCCGACAAATCTTCAACCACTTGGCGGCGCACGCCGCGCGCAAACACATCCGACATGCCAATATCAGCATCTAAAATTTCGCCGCTGCGTGGATCAACATGAGATGGGCCAATCGCAAAGCCAACATCAGCGCCCACAAACCAACGAACAGACGCATGGTTTGCATCCATGGTGTCAAAATCATCGGCGTCAGTTTGCTGCTTGGCAACTACCGCATTTTTAAAACCAATTTTTTCATAGGCCTTGTTCCATTCCAAAATGCCTTCTTTTACGGCGTTGCGGTACTTCATTGGAATGTTTTTATCCATCCAGTAAGTGATTGGTGTGACTGGCTCACTCATGGCGGCGTTCGGGTCTTTCTTCTCTAAACGCCAGCGGTTCACCAAGCGCGTGCGGTCTTTAATTAGCGTGTCTTCTGTGTAATCCACCCGTGTGCTCACAAAGTGCCCCACACGTTCATCAGCGGCGCGGCCAGCCATGGTGGTAGCCGGTAGTTGCGCAAAGCTATAGTAGAAACCAATAAACATGCTGCGCGGATCTGGCGTGGTGCTAGGTGGTGGCGGCATTGGAATCGGTGAAGGCGCGAGCGACGGCGCATTTAACTTTGGCACCGAAAAGTGCGCGTTAACGCCAACGCCTGAAAGGGTGGCTGAATTATTTACTTTTGAAATGCTTGAATTCGTTTTATCTAGCGCAAACCCCATACGATAGGCAAAATCAAGGCGGGTTGCATAGCCTGGAATATCGTTAATTAACAAGCTGTTTAGATCGATTAAGAAAGCCTTGGTGTCTGGATGGGCAGCAGATGCGGCGGTGGTAGAGCTTAACAAACTATCAGAAAACGCTTGACCTACAAACTGCGCTTGCGGCGTGCCTGCCTTGGCGTGAAAGGTATGGTTTTTAGCGATTAACTGCACTTGATTGCCGATTTTTTTGAACATCGCAATTTCAGAACCGCCCATTTGGCTGGCGTATAAACCGCGCTCGCCGACGCTATTTGGAATGTTGTAGCTGAAGAAAAAGGGCTGGTCTAATTGCTCAGGCTTAATGGCAAGCCAAACTTTCTCGTCTTTTTGATACATCGTAAATAAGCCCGGGATTTCTTTGGCATCTTTGATCACGTCTTTAAATGGCTTCGGCGCCGCCGCCGGTGGGCCGCCAGCACCTGCGGGCGCGCCCGCTGTTGGGGGTGCGCCCGCAGGCGCTTGCGCGTGCGCGGAAGCCGCTGCTACAACCATCAAACTAGTAAAGATGGCGAGAGAAAGGCGGCTTACTTTGCTAGGCAAAATTGATGCATTTAATTGCGATTTCATCGTTGTTCCTATTGGATTATTAAAAATAAAAGCACCGCTTCTCGTGAAAGCGCGCTCCGTGTCAACCACGGGGTTATTAACGGGGGATCCCTCGTTTTTTCAGTTTTGCTGCGCATCAGG
>JANNXI010000205.1:0-1823 GCA_031409495.1 Betaproteobacteria bacterium | reverse complement strand
AGCATGGAGCGCTTTACAAATATTCTCCGAGTCATTGTCACAATTGGCCTTTGTTTTTGGTGAACTACTAGCTTGTTGGGCATGATTATAGTGCAGGTCAGCATGGTGCCGAAGCATCCGTATACTTTTGATTGGTTAGATGGCTAGATTACTTTAAGAGGAATTTAATCAAGGAATAAATTCCCTAAAATAGGCTTGTAGACGCCCTTGTATGATTGATTTATTGAGTTTCTGTTGTCAGAAAATCAAGTAAAGTTACACAACTCAATGGGAAGGCCGTGACGCCCTTAGGACTGATTTACTTTAGTATTTCAGAGCCTGGAATTTAGATTGGCCTCCCGCCCTATTCGTTTATACCGTGGAGTATCTGAGGCTTAGAGCCTGCATACACAAGGATGGTAGACGCATTTTCAGGGTCGGGAAACCAATGAGTAGTGTACTTTCTTTTAACCTTTGTGGCTAAAAATCATGACCCGAAAATTGAAATTAACGGCTGGAGAACAACATTCATATGCGGCAGGTATTGATGTTGGTGCTGAGGAACTCGTACTCGTTGTGCGTCAGAATGGCGTGGACGGGGCTGCTCAGAAATTCATCAACGCACCGGCTGATCGCACTCGACTAGTGAAGAAACTAGCCGCAATGCATGGTGTGATTATCTGCCTTGAAGCAACCGGTGCATACCACTTTGACTTATCGGTAGCCCTGCATGATGCCGGGTTGAAGCTGATGGTGGTTAACCCTAAAGCGTCGCATAATTTTGCAAAAGCGCTGATGAAAAGCAGTAAGACTGATGCTGTTGACGCACAAACGCTGGCGCAATTTGCAGAGCGCATGGATTTTGTTGCGTGGACACGCCCGTCGAACGACAAAATTGTCCTGCGTAGCTTGGCGCGATGCATTAGCGGGCTGACCACAGCTAAGGCCAAAGCTAAAAATCAGCTCCATGCTTTATCGGTAAATTCACTCACCCCCAAGGCAGTATTGCGTGACGCCAAGCTTGCCATTACGCAGCTAGAAAACCGTATTACGCAGATGAATCAGGAAACACTGGCTGTAATTAAAAAATGTCCTTTGCTGAGCCGTACCTTAACGCTATTGACGAGCGTTAAGGGTATCGCTAATACCAGTGCAATTGCGCTGATGGGCGAATTGTTGCTACTGCCAGCAGGACTCACTAACCGCGAATGGGTGAAGTTTGCTGGGCTCAATCCGTGTGCTTTTGACTCCGGTAAAAGCGTGCATAAAAAACCGCGACTATCAAAGGCTGGAAACCGCTACATACGCGCGGCGTTGTACATGCCCGCATTGAGCGCGAAACGACACGACCCATACGTCAAAGCTTTTTTTGATCATCTGGTGGACAACGGCAAAAAGAAGTTACAGGCCGTATGTGCCGTTATGCGCAAGCTACTGCACGCCATTCATGGCATGCTCGCCAACGACCAACCCTTTATTAACAGCAGGTTTTATCGCATTCCAGCGCTGCCTAAAACGAGCGATTAACTTTAGCTGATTGCTTGCGTTTGAACAGAGTATCTAATTACGGGCATCTTCAGGCATTACTTAATGACGGCGTGAGTGCACGCTCGACGATATTAAAAATAGCTTCAATGAATAACGCCAGCGCCGCAACTGGTACCGCACCCGCTAGCATCGTGGTGTGATCATTTAGCGCCAGCCCGGTAACAATACGTTCGCCAAATCCTCCCGCACCGATGAAGGCGGCTATGGTGGCGGTGCCGACGCCGATTACGGCGGAGGTTTTGATGCCGGCCAAAATAGTCGCGCGGGCTAGCGGTAGCTCGATGAATCGCAGCACC
>JANNXI010000204.1:0-2772 GCA_031409495.1 Betaproteobacteria bacterium | reverse complement strand
TCAATGACGAGCGCAGTTTCATCGGCTTTCAACGTTGCGGCAGTGGGGTCAGATTTGGTTACCATGCGGCGAAGTTTATCGACACCAGAGCTATTCAGGGCGAATCCAAATGAATGTGTGCCTTTTTCGTCTTTCTGCGCTCGGGGATTAACTCTACGTCAGCAAGGCTGTGACGTGCACGCCTAACGCATTCGCCATGCGCTCCATATTGTCGATAGAAATATTGCGCTCGCCGCGCTCCACTGAACCAATGTAGGTGCGGTGCAAATCACAGCGCTCGGCAAAGTCTTCCTGCGAAAGCGCAAGTGCCTTTCGTTGTGCGCGAACGCGGCTTGCGAACACTAATCTTATCGATGGTTTTTTGACCTTTGCCATCGCTAAACCATCGTTTTATGTTGACGATGAATCGACAGACGATAAGTAGCACTTTTACGGCTTATCGCGGCATTTGCCCTATTTTGCTTAGTTTTTCGTTAGCACGTCTTAAAATAGCTGATTTTGAGTATCAATTATGGAGCGCCAAACGATGGCTTGCGCAGAAACGTTAGCAAGCGTAGTCTCAAGTCAAACCGCTTTGTAAAGGATCGTAATGAAAGCTTCGGCCTTAAGTTTGCTTGCTGTGGTCGGTATCGCTAGCGCCCAAGACCAATGCGGCTTCCCCACTTCCGCGCACAAAAGCGGCTTCGAGTCAGGCGAGCAAGTCTCCTCCGTCACCCTGCCGCCCGACAACACGCCGCTTGTGGTAACCATCAACGGCCCCGCAGATGGCGCGACGGTCAATATTAACGCCGTGCAGTATTACGGTACTTACACCGGGCCAAGTAATTCCGGAGTTTCCATCAATAAAGTTGCGGCACTGACAAATTCGAGCGCATTTGTCGTGCCGCGCGTTGTACTGGTGCCCGGCCCCAACACCATTACGCTGCGCTACGCCAGCACGGACAACACACCCGTAACGAGCACCCGCACGATCACCTACGTCGTAGGCGCACCGCCCAATGTGTCACTGACCGCGCGCAGCCCTGGCGATTACGCGCCCACCCGCATGCCGTTTGTGTTGGCAACCGCGTTGCCGGTGAATCAAACGGTGATTACGCGCGTGCAAGTTGACTTTAATGGTGACGGCACTTTTGAGATCGACAGTACTGCTGGTGTGCCGCTGGAATATGCTTTTGAGGAACCCGGATTTTATGCGCCAAAAGCGCGCGTCACCTTTGATGACGGTAACGCTGGCACCGCAGCGGTGGTCATTGAAGACACCACGCATGTCTTGATTCAAAGTTTGGCGTTTACCCGGCAAACATTGTGCCGCTTGTATGGCAGCATGAAATCACGGCTGGCGGCGGTGCAGATTCCGTTGGCTTTGAACACCGTAGGTACGGCGCTACAGCCGCGCTTTCAGACGTTGTGGACAGAGATCAATCAGGCCGGTCAGCTACCCCAGGTCGCCAGCAAACTAGGGCTAATTGTTGATGGCCAGCTGTCGCGCAATGCCGCCGAAATGCGCGTCGCGATTCCGACCAGTGACCCAGCCAAATTTAAGGGCTACAGCATTTTATTTCGCCGCGATATCAGTGGCGTTTGGCGCATTGAGGGAATGTAGTTATGTGGAACATGATGATTATCATTAATGGATTTTTGTTTTTAGTGGGCTGCGGACTCTCTGCCTACATCGGCCGTGGCGTGCGCGGAAGTAAATCGAAACGTTTTATCCAAGGCGTATTGCTTGCATCATTGCTGTCCTGGATATTCTGGGTTTACCCAGGTGTTCATGGGGGTGGCGGCAAGATTAATTTGCTACCGACAGTTATCATGATTCCAGTGTTAACAGTCTATGAGTTAAAATATGAGTCGTTATTAAGTGAGGAGTTTTTAATAGGAATTTCAATTCCGGTATTTTGCTTTATTGTAATATTTGCGCTATTTTGGTGGCATTCGCGGTGGCGATTTGGAGAAACGGATTACTTTGACCGTTAAAATAAAATTAATTGGCAACTTGATGATTTAGCGATAGCTGCAACACCCATGGGAAAATGATCAATGCGTTTTTACACGGCAACCACATTACACCTTACTTTAATTTTATTAATAATATTACTGCAAGGATGTACCAGTAGAACCGAAGTGAAGGAATTGGCTGTTGCCGAATGGCAATTTATTGACGCTGAAACCATGCTTCCTATCGAAGGTGCGTTCATAAATTTCGCCTGGCGTGGTGAATCTACCGCACACGGTATGACTACCTGTAAACATGGCGTACTGGGGCGCACAGATAAAAATGGATGGTTTCGCAGCATAGCCAAAGATCCGACTTGGTATGCGGATGGCACCCCGGCATTTTTTGTACCAGGGTATGAGGATTTTAATTTTAAATTCGGAATTCCAGATAAGGATCATATCACTGCGTTTATTAAAGAAGATGCAAATAGCACCTATGGCAAATATCCGGCATTCGAGCAGCGCTGGCGTGATAGGGGATATATATTTCAGGGCGAAGTTGGATTTGCGAGTCCGCTAAATCATATGTGGACTAAAATAATGCCCGCTGCGGGATTTCATGACCGCATGCGCGACCAGAAAAATCGCCAGCGATATTTTATTAAATACCAAAGTTATCCGCCGTTGGTAGACCAAAACTTCCAATTTGTTGGAAAAGTATGCAGCGATGATGGTTCGACGAATGACGTGGATCGGCGGATCGTTCGCGTGTCAGATCACTTACGTGCCTTACATTCAACCAAATACTTTTGTGATTCGGCTTGGAATTCAATC
>JANNXI010000203.1:0-8728 GCA_031409495.1 Betaproteobacteria bacterium | reverse complement strand
GTTTACGTGTGTGACGTTTCGCTGGACAGCAACGCGGAAGCGCTTTACGCACTGCTGGATTTAGGCGCCACAGTGCATTATTTTGACCATCATCGCGCATCTTTGTTTCGGGATCACCCACGTTTACACGCGCATATTGATACGTCGACTGCAACCTGCACCAGCCTAATTGTAAGCGCAGCATTAGCAGGCCAATTTCACGCTTGGGCCATGGCTGCAGCCTATGGCGACGGTCTTCAGCCTGTGGCGCTTGACGAATACAGGCCGCAAGCACTAGTTGACCTGGCGCGCGTTGGCCGCAGCATTAATTACAACGCTTATGGCGACACGGTAGCGGATTTGCATTTTCCGCCGCTGTCGGTACTGAATGCGCTCGCTGATTTTGTTGATCCCCTCGCTTTTTTGGCTTCGTCAAACATGATTTTAAAGTTGGAAAGCGGCTTTAATGATGATATGGCGGTGTTAGCGCAGGTAGCGCCGCATGAAATTTCAACAAACTGCTGTTTGTGGACTTTACCGGACGCGGCGGCCAGCCGTCGCGCAAACGGTAGCTTTGCCAATCAGGTGATTGCGGCAGAGCCCCATAAAGCGCACGCGATTTTGACGCCATTTTCATCAGGCAGCGCGTTAGCTCCCTTGCAATTTAGCGTCAGTATTCGTGCCCCGAAAAGCAGTCAAGACGATACGGGCGGTAGGATCAGCGTCGGCGCTGACGATGTCGCAACGCAGTTTGCCACTGGCGGCGGCCGTCGCGCTTCCGCTGGCATAAATATGTTGCCTGCGACAGAGGTTGCGGCGTTATGCGAGGCTTTGCGTGTGGCTTTTGGATAAATGTTTACTCATTTCTTGATCTGCCATAAGTTGAATGCCGTCAACAGTGCTCTTGTCGGCAGCGTTCGGTGCTATGAATATGCCCCGAATAGGCCCTGAAGATGCCCTAATATAGGGCATCTTCAGGGCATTAATAGATGAGTTTTGCGGCCTAATTTATCGTCTGTGCTGGGTATTTTACGCAGCCCATGTGTGGCAAAATGGCTATTTCGCGGTGTCGCTCTTCAGGAAACTGTGCGCTTACGGGTGGCGCTAAGGTTCCGTTTTTTTGGTCGTTGCGTGCTCTGGCCGCAGATCATCCCTGTAACTTAACGCTGATAGGAATTTTATGGTCGCAACAAATAAGCTAGCCTGCGCTGGCTGGCACAAGGTTTGCGCAACGGTTGCGATATTGATGCTGTTCTGGGTGGCGCCTTCGTCGCGGGCACAGGATAAGCTGTTGCAGCCGTCGCCTACGCTACCTAAACCCGCAATCGCAACTTCTGGCGCTAGCGCAGATGCGGCAAAGGCCGCGTTGGCAAACGCAAATGCCGCGGTACTCAAAGCCACGCGTGCTGCAAAGCCAACCGCTGGAGCCGCTCCCGCGGCACTTGCCGCCGGTGATCCCGCAAACGCGTTACTGTTGGCGTCCGGGAACCCTAAAAACTTCATGTGGGAAGTGAGCTCAAAAACCACCAAAGTGCTTTTGTTTGGGACTATTCATGTCGGTAAAAGTAGTTTTTACCCGCTCCCAGCTACGGTGGAGGACGCGTTTACGCGTGCCAATAATTTAGTTGTCGAGGCCGATATTTCGGTTGATTCCAGCAGCACCGAAGCGCGAAAACTTGTGGTCTATCCACCCAACAACAATCTTGAAAAAGCCATCGCACCCGCGCTGTACGCCCGAGTACGCGCGCAATTAGTGCGCCACGAAATGGCGCCGGACGCGGTGCGGTTATTGAAACCCTATATGGTGGGTGGTTTACTGAGTATGGCCGAAATGAGTCGGTTAGGTTACGACTCTGCTTATGGTGTCGATAGTTACTTTTTAGAGGCGGCCCATCGAACCAAAAAGCCCGTGATCGAGCTTGAATCACAATTGGGGCAAATTAAAATGCTCGATAGCTTGGTGCCAGATTTACAAGTGGCTTATTTAGAAAACGCGGTACTCTCCCTGGAATCGGCGAAGACGGCAGAGCAAATTTCCGCGCTCGTAAACGCGTGGCAAGGTGGCGATGCGTCAAAGGTGGAGGCGGTGGCCAAACAAACTGCCGCACTCTATCGTCTAAACGATGCGATCGATGAAAAAATCATTTACGAGAGAAACGTTAAAATGACAGAAAAAATTGCGAACTTCCTAAAGACCGATCAAAGCTACTTCATCGCTGTGGGTGCTTTGCATCTCGTAGGTAAACGCGGGATTTTGGAATCGCTTCGCGCCAAAGGCTACCAAGTACTTCAGAAATAGGCTGAAGACGCCCGAATATAGGGCATCTTCAGCATATACTTGCGCAGATTTTGGCAATAATTGTGCTCAAGACTTGGTCTGCTTCGGTTTGGATTCTGGCTTTGCCTTGGCTTGTGGCTTTGCCTTGGCTTTGGCGTCGGCCTTGGCTTTCACGCTCGCATCTACGTCAGCGCCGTCAGTTTTGGATAACGTAGGCGCTGGTGCTGCTTGCTGCGTCTTAACGCTGGCGTCGTCTTGACCGTCGAGCTCATTATCACGGCTATCATTGAGCAAGGCCATGAATTCAGCAATTGGCACGGCGCGGCTAAACAAAAACCCTTGGTAAGACCCGCAGCCTAAATCCAGCAATCTAGCGTGTTGCGCTTCGGACTCCACCCCTTCAGCCACGACTTCAATATTGAGTGCGCCCGCTAATGCAATCACGGCTGCAACAATAGCGCCGCTGTCTTTATCGACCAATAAATCAGCCACGAAGGAGTGGTCAATTTTTATCGTGTCGATTGGAAACCGTTTTAAGTGCGATAGGCTCGAATAGCCCGTGCCAAAATCGTCCACGGCCACGCGTAGGCCTATTGCCTTTAGTTCGCGAAGGGTGCGGTCAACGCCTTCTGGATCGCGCAATAAACTGGTTTCGGTAAGTTCTAGTTCTATGTTGCGCGGATTCGCACCGCTGTCTTTAAGTTTTTGTTTTACTTTTCCGGCAAGCTGCATGGAAGCAAATTGTGCGGCAGCAATATTAATGGCGATGCTTAGGTTTTCGAAGCCCGCCTTGGCAAACATAGCGCTGTCGCGAAACGCCTGCGATAAAGTCCAATCGCCAATTTGGTTGATGAGCCCCGTTTCTTCAGCCCGGTGAATAAATTCGCCAGGCATCACTAAACCTTGGGTGGGGTGACGCCACCGCAGTAAAGCCTCGGCACCTAGAATTTTGTTCGACTTTAGGTCTACTTTGGGTTGGTAAAAAAGCTCGAACTCATGATTGGCGAGTGCGCTGCGAATCGCACTTTCGAGCATGCGCGATGATGTACCCCGTGCAGCTAATTCGCTCGAATAGACATGGAAGGTGTCTTTGCTAATTTCCTTGGCGTGATACATCGCCATGTCAGCATGTTTTAGCAATGTTTCGACATCTGCGGCGTCATCTGGATAAATACTGATGCCGATTGAACAGGTCACATGTACTTGATTGCCGTCAATAATTAACGGGCGACGCAATTCTTCGAGCAGCTTCTCGGCGATATGGCCGGACGCTGTAGCATCCGCAATATCTTCGAGAGCCACCATAAATTCATCACCCGAAAGCCTGGCAACTAGGTCAACTTGGCGCACGCAACGCAGTAGGCGCGTCGCAATATTTTTAATCAACACGTCGCCAACGCGATGTCCCAACGTGTCGTTAACTTCTTTGAAGCGATCTAAATCTAAAAATAGTGCAACCACTTTGGTTTGGTTACGGCGGGCGCGGGCAATGGCCTGCGCGAGCCTATCTTGCAATAAGGCGCGATTGGGCAGACCCGTAAGGTTGTCGTGTGTCGCGTCGTGGAGAAGTTGCTGCTCAGCATTTACCCGCGCGGTCACATCCTGCATCAGCGATAACACCGAAACTACCGCGCCGCTTTCGTCAAGCAGTCTGGAGTTATTCCATTCCACCCAAATAATCGAACCGTCTTTGCGGTAGTTGCGATTTAAACTCGTTGTGTGCGGCTCGTTGTGGGTAAGTAAGCGCTGAATGACTTCGTCCGCAATATCTTGATCAGCTTCAAAAGTGAGCGGTAATCCGCGGGTTTGCCGTCCCACTGCCTCGGCCTCACTCCAGCCAAAAATATGCTCGGCTTGCTTAGACCAACGCCGTACTTGAAAATGCGCATCCCATTCAATAACGCCCAACGGGGTGTTTTCAATGTGGGACGATAACAGCCAGTTAGCGTGCTTGAGTTCTATTTCCACGCGCTTTAAGCGATCAATATCGGTTGCGGCGACGTAGAATCCGATTACTTCATTGTTGGCGTCGCGTCGCGGCATCATTAAAATATCCATCCACCGGTCAGGCCCATCGTGGCGCGGCGAGATCCTTTCATACCGCACTTCATTGCCGGCTAGCGCTTGGCGCCAGTAAGGTAAATACGCTTCAAAACGTGCTGGTTCCAAAATTGTAATGACATGCGCGTTGATTAATTCGTCGCGAGTCTTATTGAGTGACAACTCCAATTGCCGGTTCACCGCTTGGTAACGCAAATTTTTATCAATATAGGCAACAGGATAGGGAAGACTATCAATGGCAAACCGCAGTTCGGCTTCGCTGCGCTCTACCTTCGCTTGCGCTGATTTCGCGTCGTCTATGTCGGTGGCAACGACATAAATACCCTGTACGGCACCATCAATACCAAAGTCCGGTACCATCGAAATGTTAAACCAGCGTTGGAGTTTGTTGAAAAGGAGTCCGCGTCGTTCGTAGCTTACGGTTTCCCCACCCACCGCACGGTTAAAGTAGGGTTGTACATTAGCCGCACTCGCCGCTCCAATAATGTCGGCGATGGATTTCCCAACAATGGAATCAAGGGTATCACCCGTGCCTAACAAATAGGCGCGATTAGCATAGCGGCACCGCATCTCAAGGTCGTAATAGGAGATCGATAGGGGGACATTGTCGTGAAACAACTGTAGCGTGCGCGTTTGCTCCTGCAGCGCCTTACGCAGCATTACGTCGTCATGAATGTCGGTGAGCAGGGTATAAATGCCCGCCACGCTGCCATCTTCAAGGATATCCGGCACGATGTGATTACGGATCCAGCGCGGTCCGTTTTTTGCAGCGAGATTGAGACGCTCGTAGCTTATCGTTTCACCGAGAAATGCGCGGTCAATATACGGCTTTACTTCATTAAAAACGGTTTCACCAAACCGTTCCACCAGGTGCCGGCCAATGAAGTCATTCGGATTACGCTCCCCCCAATTTACGCTGGCTGTGTTTACAAAACGGAACCGTAAATCGCGATCAACATAGCTAATTGGTGCACCGATATTGTTTGTGATTAAGCGTAACTGTCGCTGCTGCTCCATCAGGCTTGATCGTAGTAAGTAATCTTCTTCAATGTCAGTGATTACAGTTAATACGCTTTCGACAATGCCTTGGGCATTAAGTTGAGGCAGCATCGACACCCGTAACTGCATGTCGCGCTCCGGCAACTTTGCGCGGTGCTCAAACTTTATTTTTTCGCCTCGTAGTGCGCGGTCAATGAACGGTAACATTTGCTCGTATTGGGCAATGCCGGTAATGTCGTCGATGCGCCTGCCAATAATTTCCGATTCTTCGAGGCTATACCACTCGCAGGCTTGGCGATTGGCGAAGGTAAAGCGCAAATCAGTACTAAATTTTACGATAGGCATACCCACATTATTGGCGATTGCCTTCAATTCCTGCTCTTTTTCCAGTAGTTGATCGCGCATCTGCAATTCAGCTTCTACATCTTGCGCGGTGACATAAATGCCGCACACTTCGTTGGGGCCAATGAGGTGTGGATAAATCGTCATGCGAATGCGCCGGTTTTGATCGACACCGGAAAACGACTTGCTTTCAAAACTCACGGTTTCGCCTGCGAAGGCGCGGTTTGCAAAGGGTAAATAGTGTTGCGCGCCTGCTTTGGATATTAAATCGTAAGCAGATTGGCCCACCACACGGTCGCTGCTGCGGTTTATCCATGCCAAATAGGGCTTATTCGCGTAGCGTACAATAAAATCTTTATCGATGTAGAAGGCCATACGGCCAGTAGCATCAGCCAGGTGGCGCAACATTGCTTCGTTGTTGCTGGGCGCGGTGCTTACAGTGGAAGCCCCCGCAATTTCAATCATCGTGCCTATCGCACCCCAGATAGCACCCGACAGGTCACGTTTGGGAAAATAGCTCGATTTAAAAACACGATTTTCACCGCTTGCTGCCAGAATCGTGCGATCAAAAGAAACATCGCGACCTTCCTGCAAAGCCGCATTCATATATGCGTCAATTTGCACTAGCTGGAATACATCCAATACGACATCGATGCGCCTATTGATGAGGGAGTCTTCGTGTCGCCCCATCAAGGTGCAATATGCCGCGTTCACAAATCGAAAATAGCCGTCGGCACTCACAAAACAGGCGGGATTTCCAAGCGCATGCAAACCTGGCGCGATACTTTCTATGTACGCTTGCAGCGCAGCGTCCGTCAAATTGCAATTTGTTGCTGGGGAGCTCATGCGCTTAATTTTAGCGCAAACCGTTATTGAATAATACCCACTTGCGTAGGCCTTTTTAGCGTTGTGGCGCGTAGCGGTGCGTACCGCCGCTTTTGAACTCTCAAGGAATCACGCGATGACTTTATCGGTAGCGCTTGTCACTAGAGTTTATTTGGATAATAATCTGTGGGCTCAATTAATCTTATGAAAAGCGAACCAGTATCGACGGATTTGCGCACAAAGGCTGATACAATTTGATTGCAAACTTGGTTACTTTTATTGCGAATTCAAAGAATACAACAATATGAACTGTGCTTTCATTAAGTATCTAGCAGCCTGTCGGGCTATGGCAATCGGAGGCAAAATTTGGCTGCGCCGAGCCGAATTTTGCCGATTTTTTACGTCAATATCGAGCATATTGACTCAAAAATCGGTGAAATATGGGACGCGCAGGCGGATTTTGAGCCGATTTAGCTATAGCCCGCCAGGCTGCTAGCGTGAATACTAAATTATTCACAACTGAACAAGTGCTTGAGTGCACACCTGCAGGGCACTTGGCTTTGCAACAGCGCACGCAAAATTTGTCCCCCAAACTCCGTGCGGTGCTCTATTTGATCGACGGAAAAAGCACGCTCGCCGCGTTGTTGGATGGGGTAGGGTCAATGGCGGCGCGCATTGCTTCCCAAATTGATATGCTAGGCGAGATGGGATTATTGCAAATAAAAGAGCGGCGCAAAGTGCCGCGCCCGGCAGAAATAGCGGGTGTTGCGCTCGTGGCTGCAAAAGCGCACCGTGCTGACAATGCGGAACCGCAGAATACGCCCGCATCTAATTTCTTTAACCCGTCGCAGTTTGGCGATTTTTCCGAAGCAGCTGGAATGCCTAGGCGTGACGTGATGCGTCCGCTAATGGGTGCCAAGCTAGAGTTGCTAGGCCTGCTGGAAAAAATGGAGTTTGATAAAATTGAAGTTATGGCGGCTACGCTGTTAGAGCCCAAAAACTTGAAAGAACTGGCGTTCAGAACCAAAGAGTTAGCTATCGAGCTAGAGCCGATAATCGGGGACGTACCGAGCCAAGCATTTTGGACTGCAGCGAAAGTAGTTTTGATGCGTTGGCGTACTCAAGGTAATTTGGCGTAGTTGGCAAAACAATTTTTGAAGCATCGCCGCTGCAGCGCACGAAAACTTGCCCTAAACACGTGGAAAACAATTGACTTTAGCGCCTGAACCGCTATAATGCTGTCTGCAGTGCGGGAGTAGCTCAGTTGGTAGAGCGCAACCTTGCCAAGGTTGAGGTCGAGAGTTCGAGACTCTTCTCCCGCTCCAAATTTTGGGGAAAGCATGCGTAGCTAATACGCAGTGTCTTTCCCCAGTTCGTTTCAGCAGTCGATTCTGTTTTATCGTTGTAGTGTAAGTCCATTCCAAGGCGGGGTGGCAGAGTGGTCATGCAGCGGCCTGCAAAGCCGTCTACGCCGGTTCGATTCCGACCCCCGCCTCCAAGCTTTTGTTGTATGCTGTTTGTGTGATTCTGAAAGTGTTGTGTGTGACGTCTTATTTAGTGCCCGGGTGGTGAAACTGGTAGACACAACGGACTTAAAATCCGTCGCTTACCGTGATAGGGGCGTACCGGTTCGATTCCGGTTCCGGGTACCAAAATGATGTGAACATGAGTAGGAAGTTTAGAAGTGCCAAATAACCCGCAACCTTCACTTGAAGCTGCGGGTTTTTTGTGGACACTAGATATACGATAGGCCCTTCGGCGTGAGCGGTAACACCAGAAGTGATAATTAAAATGGCTGTAGATGCCCTATTATTAAGCATCTACAGCCATTTTATAAGAGCAAAATTTAGCCTTTGAAGGCGGCGGCGTCCAAGTCGTGGCGTTGCAATAGCTTATAGAAATCCGTGCGATTGCGCTTAGCCAAACGGGCGGCGCTGGTGACATTGCCTTCGGTTAACTTCAAGAGCGCGGTCAGATAGTCATATTCAAACCGACGGCGCGCTTCTTCGAAGGAATCGATTTGTTGCGCATCGAGCTGCATGGCTTGCTCAACCACTTTTGGCGCTACGATCTCAGTGGCTGATAGCGCAATAGATTGTTCCACCACGTTTTGTAATTGGCGAATATTGCCCGGCCACGGCGCGGCTATCATCATCTCAATGGCTTCGCTTGAAAACGCCTTCACTTGATTGTCGTAGCGGGGGCTGAGTTCCCTGAGCAGGTGGGCAACAAGAAGTGGGATAT
>JANNXI010000202.1:0-3538 GCA_031409495.1 Betaproteobacteria bacterium | reverse complement strand
GCGAGTTTAGTTTTCGCCAATAGCCCGATCGCTTAAAAATGCAAAAAACGCACTGTTATATTTTCGTCAAGAAACTGCCTTCACACTGAAACATCGGCTAGGTATTCTCACTTTCTTTAACAGTTGGAGCAATAACATCATGACCTCTACCAATTATCGATCGCGTTGTAACTTGTCCGTTGCCGTCATCAGCGCACTCTTAGTGGGTACATCGCTGGTTAGCCTCCCGGCTTCAGCTGAAAAAGTACCTAAAAAAACATCGCCCGCACGCAGCAAAAATGAGGTGTCTACGCCGCCGAAAACGCTACTTGCCATTGTTGAAACACGTTCACGAATTCAACGCGTAGCGCGGCTCTACCTGGAAATTGCAGCTGCATCACGCACCGAATACACCATTCCCATGTTTACGCGCGAGGTTTCCCTGCTCGACGCTAATATCACCAAATTAGAAAAGGTGGCGCTTACCGCCGACGAAACCAAGGTGTTCAACCGTATTCAGAGCCGTTATGAGGAACTTCGTACACTCTTTGTAAAACCGTACAACCTTCAAAATGGCGAGTTGGTGTACGCCACATCAGAGGAGCTGATGGCGTTGGCGCAAAAATTAGCACTCTTGAGCGCCCAAAGCATCGATACCGAGGCTGGATACGCGCTCGACATCTCCAGCCGTGTGATGGCGCAAACTGAGCGGATCGCCAAGGCTTTTATGCAGTGCGCGTTGACGCAATCTCGCTCGAGCTTGGTTGATCTGGAGCAATGGCGCAAGGAGCATGCAACGGGCTTATCGCAGCTTGCCGAAATGAAAATAAACGACGGTTATACCTACTACAACTTGAATTTGAGCGTGATGCTCAATAAACAACAAGAACAGTATGTAAACGAATCGCTAAAGCTAAAGCGCTGCACCGTGCCTACCGGCATGCTGCGCTCTAGCGACGCGATGTGGTCGATATTGGAATCAACCAACACACGGTATTTTAACCAGATGCGCAAACCGGTCGGCATTGGTTAATTTAGGCGTTCTTCGCGCTGATTGCGGAATTTACCAGTTGCACTGCCTGCCCAAACCCGAACGTGATCTTTTCTTGATGTCCTAATCGCCCAACTTTTAAAGAGGAATGCTTATGCAAACACAGTCAGCGATAACCGAAAACCAGGTGCGCCATGCCTTACTCACACAGCCAATAGGAGCCAGCGCGGCACCGCGATTTAAAGTTACCATGGCCGCCAACCAGACAGAAATTCGTGAAGCCCAGCGCCTTAGGCATCAGATATTTTTTGAAGGAAGACAAAACAGCGCACCTTTAGTCGGCAATTTAGATATCGATGACTATGACAAAGACTGCGAACATCTCATTGTGCGCGATGTAGATAGCGATCAGGTAGTGGGCTGTTATCGCATAATGCGGCCAGAAATGGCGGCAAAGCGCGGCGGCTATTATTCGGATCAAGAATTTGATTTAAGCATGCTTGATGCGCTGCGCCCACAAATGGCCGAAGCCGGGCGCGCTTGCATCCATCCTCGCTATCGCTCCGGCGCAGTCATCATGTTGCTGTGGTCGGGCCTCACCCAATTTATGATCGCCAATAACTATCAATATATGATCGGTTGCGCCAGCATTCAACTCAATGGCAGTAGCGATCATCTCCACGCTGCATCAATTTATGCTGAGATGGAGAAAAAATTTCTTTCCCCTGCGCATCTGCGCGTACTGCCAAAGCTCGCATTACCCCTACCTCCCGCAAATAGCGCTTTGGCAGAGCAAGCCATTACCCAAGCGCTAGCCATACCGCCGCTACTGAAAGGTTACACGCGATTAGGCGCGTGGATATGTGGCGCTCCAGCGTGGGACAAAGACTTCGACACAGCGGATTTATTTACGATGCTGTCGCTATCGCAAATGAATAAGCAATACGCCAAGCACTTTGTAAAAATAAATCCGTCGTCATAAAATCAATGCTGGTGGTGCAAAGAAAATATTCAGCAGTATTGAGGCTGGCACTTAGTTTTGCGATTTACTTGGCGCCAGCGCTGCTAGTTCCATGTTCGCCGATGGTTGATTTAACAAGAGTTTAATCGGCTTACCGTCTTGCGCCACCACCGCTGCCAGCTGTTGCACTACACGTGTTTGTGTAGCAACGGGCAGCGGCGCAAAACCAGTACCGGCAATGACAGCATCACCTTTTTGCATCGCCCAGTAAAAAAACTGGAGGGCTTTAGCGTTTGCTGGCGTTTTAGGTTTAGCGTCCACTAGAATGTAGGTAGCCGAAACAATTGGCCATGATTCAGCACCTGCCATATTTACCAAGCTGGCACGGCTATTTCCCTGCAATGTAGAATTGTCCACTGCCGTTGCAAAACTCTGCTCCGTCGGCGCAACAAACTTCCCGTCTTTGTTTTGCAATAAAACCGCGGCTAACTTGAACTTGGTCGCACGATCAAGCGAAACATAGCCCATCGCGCCCACGGTATCGCGCACATAAGCTGCGACGCCATCATTGCCCTTCACCGCCGCGCTCGAGCCGAACCAAGGCATCTGGCGACCGCGACGGTTTGCCCAGTCACCACTCACCGTTGCCAAGTACGCAGCCAGCGTATCCGTAGTGCCTGATGCTTCCTCGCGCAACACTAGCGAAATTTTTAAATCAGGCAATTTCATGCCAGGATTTACCGCTGCAATTTGTGGATCATTCCAATTTCGGATACCACCACGAAAGATTTCAGAAAGTAGAACACCGGTGATTTTTAAGGTTTGTGTTCGAACACCAGGAATATTTACCACCGGCACAACACCGCCCACGATTGTTGGAAACTGCAGCAATCCTTGACGGCTCTCCTCTGAAATTGAAATCGGCGTATCGGTTGCACCAAAATCCACTTCATGTGCGCCAATGCTACGCACGCCTGCGCCAGAACCTGTGGGCTGATACTTCACTTGAATACCCTTCTCTTTCGCAAAAGCAACTGCCCAAGTGCTGTAAACCAGCGCTGGGAATGAGGCACCTGCGCCAGTAATTTCGTTTGCGGCTTGTGCGTAGGCTTGATGCGACGCTGTTGACGACAACATCGCCAAAGCGATTAAGCAGACGGAAGCGAAATTTATAAAGTGGGTGGATTTCATTTTGTGTTCTTCTATAAAAAATTAACTGTGATCACCGCAAAGCTAGTGTTGAGCCACAAAACTAGCGGCTACCCAGAGTGCCAATCTCCGTCTTTGTAGGATAGCGCAAGCGCAAAGCATTAATGTCAACTTTTATTACCTCTACAAAGCTTTACCGCGCGTCACCTTAAATAACCGCAGTAGCCACCAACCGAAGTTAAACCGCCATCAATTGGCTAGGAATATCTGAAGATGCGCTATTTTAGACCATCTTCAATATTTCCTTGCCCGTTCGAGCAGACAGACAGCCCACGCCTTGCCGCGTTTTTTAACGCCAGTAAATGGCTTTCACATTGCTGAAATAATTGTCCTGCATGCTGTCGTCTTTTAATCCATCATTGATAAGAAAGCTGTCATGTCATACGATAAAAGTGCAG
>JANNXI010000201.1:0-68074 GCA_031409495.1 Betaproteobacteria bacterium | reverse complement strand
GCCGACACGACAGCATTATCAATAACCAGCTGTTGATAAAGCGGCGCGACAATCGCAAACAACTCCAGCACTAGGGCGAAAAATAATATTTGCGTCATAGCGCCGCCTAGACCATAGGCATGACGCCAAAAACTCCATAGGCTAACTTTTTGTTTTTCAACTTTTTGCTCGAACGCTTGTGTGGGCGTTAATTCCAGCACCACACCAGTAAAGTGATTAGAAAAATCTTCTCGTGTAAGAATCACTTCACCGCGCGCTGGGTCATGGATGGTGAACCGATTTCCACGAATATTAATCAGCACCACAAAGTGATTCATGTCCCAATGCAACACGACAGGAAGCTTCACCTCAGCCAAGTCATCAATCTCGCCGCGTAATGGGCGGCTGCCGAGATTGATCTGTTGGCCTATCTGTATTAGCTGCTGAAGGTTTGCACCTTGCTGGGATATGGCAAATCGTCGCCGCAAACTGGGTAAGTCAGTTTCAAAGCCGTGGTAGCTTGCCACCATCGCCAAACACGCTAAGCCGCACTCGGTCGCTTCAGTTTGTAATATTACGGGCACGTATTTACGCCCCCAGAAGTGTAAGCCCGCCATGATTTAAATGCGCCCCTTAATACTGAACAGCGGTTCTAATACCCAAAGATAAATCGGCCGGCTGTCGAGCAATACGTCTGCCTCTAACGTCATGCCAGCCTGTAGCGCATATTGCTCGCCGTAAGCTTGAATGGTCTGTTGCTGAAGTGCGACGGTCACAAAATAAAACGGTTCTTGCAAATTGGTAGGCGTTGATAATTCATTGGGCGTGACTACCGTTTTAGCAACTTGCGTTACTGTACCCGCGTGATGCCCAAAGCGCTGGTACGGGTAGCCTGCATAGCGGAGGTTGACCTTTTTGCCTGATTTGATAAACCCGATTGCGTTTGCAGGCGCGAATAGTTTCGCTTCAAATACGGCGTCGGCGGGAATGATATTAAGTAACGCAATACTAGGTGTAGCAAGCTGACCCACGTTGGCCTGTATCGCGGTTACCACACCATCCGCTGGCGCTATAACCACCAGCTCTCGTCGTGCATCGACCTCTGCTAAATCTTGCGTGAGTGCACTTAGCTGGCGTTCCACGCTAGATACCTCGTTTTGTGAACGTAGCGCAATTTCTGGCAGCTGTTGTTTAGCACTCGCCATTTCTCTGGCGATGGAAAGTTTGTTGCGTTCGAGGCTCGAGAGCAATACCTCTTGCTCTAGCAGTAAGCCTGTTTGCTGCTGCAATTGATTTGCTGATACAAAGTTCTCCCGCGTGAGCTGCTTTAGACGCTCATTTGACTTGCGAAACGTTTCTACGCGTTGGCGTTGCAGATCTATTTCACGATCAATTTTTGTAGATTCATCGGCTAATGATGTAATCCGCTTTTCTAGTTGTGCCGCTTGCGAACGGCCAATGGCTCTGACTTTGTCTTGCTCCAATAATAACGCTGCTCGCCGACGTCGCGTTTCAGCTAACGCTACTTGCCCTACACCCACGCCTGAGCTGTTGCCGCGATCAAGGGACAACAAAAACAGCACATCGCCTTTTTTGACCTGACTGCCTTCATTGACGCGCCGCTCGACAATAGTTGCCACTTCCCGCGCATAGACTTTGACAAAGCCGCCACTCGGTACTAAATAGCCCGTTACTCGTGCCTTACGCGTGTATTCACCGACAAGGGCAAACGTAACAATTGCCGCCGCCGCAAAGACCGCACCAAGCAATAATATTTTTAGTGAAACAGGCCATATGATGAGGGCTTCACCAAAGAGCTTGTCGCGTTGATGTGCTAATGCTTCCTTGCGGAATAATTGGCTAGTCATAAAACGCGTATTTTACTTCTTCATCGAATCAAAAAACTCACCGTTATTTTTTGTGGCTTTGAGCTTATCGACTAAAAATTCCGTCGCTTCGAGTTCATCCATACCGTAAAGCAATTTACGCAATACCCAAACCTTCTGCAGCAGATCTGGTTTAATTAGCAGCTCCTCGCGACGTGTCCCCGAGCGATTGACGTTGATGGCTGGATACACGCGCTTTTCTGCGGCGCGCCGATCAAGATGCACCTCCATGTTGCCGGTGCTTTTAAATTCTTCATAAATTACGTCGTCCATCTTACTTCCGGTATCAATCAGGGCCGTGGCTATGATGGTGAGTGAACCACCTTCTTCGACGTTACGGGCGGCACCAAAGAAGCGTTTAGGGCGCTGCAATGCGTTGGCATCCACGCCACCAGTCAGCACCTTGCCGGAGGCCGGTACCACCGTGTTATAAGCCCTCGCCAAGCGTGTTATGGAATCAAGCAGAATCACCACGTCGCGTTTATGTTCAACCAAACGCTTGGCCTTTTCGATCACCATTTCAGCTACCTGTATGTGCCGCGTAGCAGGTTCATCAAAAGTTGAAGACAATACTTCACCCTTGACCGTGCGCTGCATTTCGGTAACTTCTTCCGGGCGCTCGTCGATAAGCAAAACAATCAAAGTTACTTCTGGATGGTTTGAAGAAATGGCATGGGCGATGTGCTGCAACATAACCGTTTTGCCCGATTTTGGGCTTGCCACTAGCAGGGCGCGTTGGCCTTTGCCAATGGGCGCGATAATATCAATTACGCGGCCGGTAATATTTTCTTCGGCTTTAATTTCGCGTTCAAGTGTGAAAGGCTTATTAGGGAAAAGTGCTGTTAAATTTTCAAATAGAATTTTGTTTTTAGTATTTTCAGGTAGGTCACCGTTTACCTTGTCTACCTTCACTAGCGCAAAGTAACGTTCCCCTTCCTTCGGCGTACGAATTTCGCCCTCAATGGTGTCGCCCGTGTGCAAATTAAAACGGCGAATTTGCGAGGGACTGACATAAATATCGTCGGGGCCGGCCAGATATGAAATATCCGGTGAACGTAAAAAACCAAAGCCGTCTTGCAGCACCTCTAAGGTACCATCACCAAAAATAGCTTCGCCTTTTTTAGCGTGGTGTTTCAGCAACGCAAAAATAAGCTCTTGTTTGCGCAATCGGTTGGCGCCTTCAAGATCGCCTTCGGCTGCCATGGCAACAAGTTCAGTGATGTGCTTGAGTTTTAACTCAGATAAATACATACGAGAATTCCATTTAAACGAAAAATACGGGATTGCAACAATAAAAAAGCGTAGCTATTGCGATAATTTGCGCACAATTAAAAGTGCTTAAGGCCAAATCAATCGCATGGCTTGAGGCAGGCTACGTTTAAGTTTTACTTTTGGGGATTTTGAACGTAAAGCAATGCGAAGGCAAGCTACAGCACATTCGCTTTTGTGAAAAGTTAGCGCGCACCTTGTGCCCACTCAACTAAGACAAACTTTAAGGTTTACACGTTGACGTTCCGTGTAAGTATGGCGCTTGCAGTTCGTTAAGCCCATTTCAGTTGCATCTGCATAATTCTGCGAGCAACTCAATACTTCAATGACGCTTAAGATAATCTGGAAACTGCTTTATGTCAAACTTTCTAGGGCACTATTTCCAACTCTCGGAGCGCGAATAGCGAAAATCCGCACTCCTAACTTACTAAACTCAAATATTGCTATCAATAAATGCGGTTAACTGCGATTTACTGAGCGCACCAACTTTAGTGGCCGCTACATCGCCACCTTTAAACAACATCAATGTGGGGATACCACGAATGCCAAATTTAGGAGGCGTGTCCTGATTTTCGTCGATGTTTAGCTTAGCCACTTTGAGTTTGCCAGCGTATTCACGCGCTAAATCATCCAAAATTGGACCGATCATTTTGCACGGGCCACACCACTCGGCCCAGTAGTCCACTAGTACCGGCACATCGGATTGCAATACATCAGAGTCAAAGGTCGCATCGGACACGTGAATAATATGATCGCTCATTTGGAAATCCTCTTTGATAAAAATAAATTGCGCTATAAACGAAAGGCGAAAGACAAAAAAATTTGCTTTCAACTTAAGACAATCTGCGATATTAACGGAAATTTAGGCTACGCGTATGCAGACGCGAATTTTTGCTATAACGCCACAAACGCTGTTGCTAACGCCAGGCCGCTCGAATCATCGCAACACCGTGCGCTCCGTGGTTTTGCGCAACAGTCAAGTCATCAAGTGCCAAACCACCAATCGCGTAAACGGGGATCGGTGTTGCCATCGCAATTGCGGCAAAACCATCCCACCCTAAACCCGCTTGTTGCGGATGCGAGGGTGTCGCCAAAACATGGCCAAGCACCGCAAAATCACAGCCAACTTTACTCGCAACTGCAAGTTGCCGTATATCGTGTATCGATGCCCCCACAATAGCGAAATCGCGCCGCATTTCACCCGCATTTTGCGCAACTTCGGCTAAAAAGGCCGCCTGCAAATGTAGGCCATCCATCTTCAATTCTTGTGCGAGCGCGATGCGTTCTGCACTGTCCACATTCAGTAGCACATGCAACTTATGTTGGTTTGCGGTGACCGCGTTATGGCAATCTCTAAATTGAATAATTGCGTTTGCAAATTTACGCAGCGCATCAAGCGCCAAATTTTTTTCCCTTATTTGCAAGAGCAACGGCGCTACCTGCAAGTGCCTTTTCAATTTCTTTAACACCTCGGAAACATCCGTAAATAGGGAATCTCCAGCCGTTATTGCGTAGCAGGTTGGTAACTGCAGCGCCTTAAAGATTGGCACACAACCAGGCAAAGTGGGCGCAACGTCAAGCTTTGTGGGTAACTGTTGCAGCTGTTGAAAAATAAACTGCTGGCCTTCCAGCCCCTTCAATATACCATCCCATGACCGCACCCGCCAAGCATGCAGGCGCACCGTCGCATGGGTGTAGCGCATGATGTAGGTAAACCAAGGTTGGGCATGGGTGATGCAAATGCCCAGCTCTTCGGCAAGCTCGCGTTTGAGCGCTTGCTCCACCGATTCACCTGGTTCTACTTTGCCGCCAGGAAATTCCCAATAGCCGGCGTATGGCTTGCCTTCAGGACGAGATGACAATAAAAAGTAACCTTCATCTTTAAGCAGCACGGCGACTGCGACATCAGTTATTTTTTCGGTCATTATCACGGGAAGTTTAGGTTGAATACGGTTGCCATCGCATAATCGGCATGCACTGGCGAGTCGGTTGCTTTTGGGCTATTGTAGCTGTTGGCGATGCGGCAACCTCAAGTATCTGCGCCGCGCGATGTTGACTTTGGTTTTTGACGAATTTAGGACAGCGTTAATATCATGCATAGCAAAATTGTTCTAGCTACTTTTGTGCTTCTAAGCGCATATCTTTTCGCCCACTTTCCTGCAGCGGCGGCCCAATCGGTCACCTTGGTTGGCACCTTTCCAAACAAAGCGCTTGTGGTGATCAACGGCGGCGCACCACGCAGCGTTACTGTTGGTGAACAAACCGCCGACGGTGTTCGGGTAATTAGTGCGGCCACCGACACCGCCACGATCGAAATTGCCGGCAAACGCCATGTGCTCAGCATTGGGATCACCGCCACACCGCTGGCCGACAGCAGTACTGGCAGAGCGGTGATCGCCAAAGGGGCAATGGGTCATCACTTTACGAGTGCAGAGGTTAATGGCATATCGATGCAGTTTATGGTTGACACTGGCGCGTCTTCCATCGCGATTCCGGGGGCAGATGCACTGCGGCTAAAGCTCAACTACCGCGCCGGCACGCGGGTGCGCATTAGCACCGCTAATGGCGTGGCAGAGGCTTGGCGAGTGCGGCTTGACAGCGTAAAGGTAGGCGAAATCACGCTATATGGCGTGGAAGCGATGGTGGTGGAGCAAGGGCTGGCAATCGGCTTGCTCGGCAATAGTTTTTTATCACGCACCGACATGAGCACCGAAGGCGGCACCCTAATGCTAAAAAAGCGCTTTTAACCACTTTGCGTTGCGTCGCCTTGGGTTAATAAACTTGGGAACATCCAATGTAACGATTTTCAGCAAACAAGGTTACTTGGTGTTTTCAATAATCGCAAAAGCCGTGTGATTGTGAATCGATTCAAAATTTTCGCATTCTACGCGGTAAGCGCTGATGCGCGGCTCAAGTTCAAGACTATGTGCCACGTCCCGCACAAGATCCTCAACAAATTTTGGATTATCGTAGGCGTGTTCGGTCACAAATTTTTCATCGACCCGCTTAAGCAAGCCGTAAAGTTCGCTCGATGCATTGGCCTCAGCCATCCGAATAATGTCTGTAAAGCCAATAAATTCGGTACTCTGCGCCATAATCGTGATGTGGGAGCGTTGATTATGCGCGCCATATTCTGACACCTCTTTCGAACAAGGACACAGGCTGGTGACGCCCGTGATGATAGTAATACGTACCGTAACTTGAGCGCCTTCGACGGCCTCAACCTGCAGGGTAATGTCGTAATCGAGCAACGATTTAATGCCCGAAACAGGTGCGGTTTTTTCGATAAAATAGGGGAAACTCACGGCGATCGTACCTGCCGCAGCGTGCAGCTTTTCGAGCATCTGCTGCATCAAAATTGGCAATGTTTTGGTGCTGTAGGCTTCTTGCTGCGCTTCTAGCAAAGCCACGAAACGCGACATATGCGTGCCCTTCGCATCCGGCGGAAGCGCCACCGACATACTAAACGTACCCACCGTGTGCTGTATTACGCCAGCATGATCAGCCACACGAATTGGGTGGCGCAATGCGCGTATACCGACGCGATTGATGGCGATATTGCGAGTATCGATACTGGATTGCACATCAGGCAAGGTGCTGGCGGGAAATAATTCGCGTTGATTCATAAAATTGATGGCTAAAATAGTGGTGGAGCAACATCGGATTATACCGCTTCACTCTGCAAGTAAGGCATTTGGGGGTGAAAGCGACGATTGCAAGCATCGCTACTGGGCGGATTTTTCAAACCCAAAAACAGCGGTGGGGCGCATGTAGTGTGCGCTGCGATCCTCGATCAAATAGCAAAAGGGGCATAAGGCCCCTTTTTGCATTATCTACAATCAGCCTGTGGGCTAGTTGTATGCTTTTTCACCGTGAGACGTGACATCTAAGCCTTCGCGCTCATCTTCTTCACTGACGCGCAGACCCATTACCGCTTTGATGATATACAGCGATAAGGCCGTCACAAGCGCTGACCAGATCACTACGATGCCGACTGCCTTAGCCTGTACCAACACCTGCGTGCCAATTGACGTAAACCCTGTTTTGGCTGTGACCCAGTCGGTAACAAAACCAGGGCCGCCCAAGTCAGGCGAGTTAAACACACCAGTTAACAAAGCACCGACGATACCGCCGATGGCGTGCACGCCAAATACGTCTAAAGAATCATCCACCTTTAGCATCCGCTTTAGGCCAGTTACACCCCATAAACAGACTGCGCCAGATACCAAGCCAATAACCAATGCACCAACAATACCCACGTTACCCGCAGCTGGTGTGACGCCTACCAAGCCCGCAATGGCGCCGGATGCTGCACCCAACATAGATGGCTTACCCTTCAAAATCCACTCTAGCAATATCCAAGAGAGAACAGCAGCGGCAGCGGCTAGCAACGTATTCATAAACGCTAAACCGGCAACGCCATTGGCTTCCAATGCTGAACCCGCATTGAAGCCAAACCAGCCGACCCAAAGCAGGGATGCACCAATCATTGTCATTGGCAAATTGTGCGGCGTCATTGCTTCACGACCCCAACCAATACGCTTTCCGATAATTGCTGCGGCCACTAAGCCTGCAACACCGGCGTTAATATGCACCACGGTGCCGCCTGCAAAATCAAGCGCGCCCATGTTCCACAAATATCCGGCTTTAGCACCTAAGGCATCCACTAGTTTTGGATCTGTGTAGGCATCAGGGCCCATCCAGAACCACACCATGTGCGCTACTGGAATATAGCTAAGCGTGAACCAAGCGATGATAAACACGAGCACTGCGGAAAACTTGGCGCGCTCGGCAAATGCACCTAAGATTAAGCAGCAAGTGATCGCAGCAAACGATGCTTGGAACGCTGCAAATACGATTTCTGGTACGACGGTTGCTTTGCTAAACGTTGCGGCCATCGCAAATGCACCCGTAGCAGGATCGAACATGTCTTTGAAGAACATGCGGCTACTGCCGCCCACAAAAGCATTACCTTCGGTGAACGCAAAGCTGTACCCGTAGATAACCCAAAGCACAATAATGAGCGAGAACACCACAAATACTTGCATCAACACCGATAGCATGTTTTTAGACCGTACCATACCGCCATAAAATAGCGCTAGACCAGGCACGGACATCATAATGACCAATGCGGTTGCGATGAGTAAAAAGGCGATATCACCTTTGTTTGGCACCGGTGCCGGTGCCGGTGCAGCGGCAGCGGCAGCGGCAGCCGCAGCAGCAACTGGCGCTGCAGCAGCAACCGTTGCTATCACAGGTGTAGCAGCTACCGCAGCTATTGCCGCTACGATTGGTGGCAGCGCTGGAGCAACCTTAATTTCTACCCGTCGCGCTTCATCGGGCGTGCCCGCCACCATGACAGTGTCTGGTTTCTGCAGCACAATTTTATCTTCAGCAACACCCGCCGCTTTAAGCGCGTCACGCACCGCAAAGGCACGTTGCTTAGCGAGTTCGGCGTTCGTTGCAGGGTCACCCGATTTATCGGTGAAGCCCGATACGGTTAACACAACATCAGTTTTACCCTTCAACATTGCAGCGGCGGCGTCAATAGCTACTTTTGATCCTGCTGGAAGTCCTGATTTGCCGCTCTCAAAATTAATCTGCGCCGGACTTGACTGCGCATTGGCACCCAAGCTCATTGCCATTAAGCAGGCAGCGACCAGCCAGATTGAAATTAGCGCAAAGAATGCACTCGTTGGTTTGATTTTAGTCGTTGGTTTCATTAGTTTAATCCCCTTGATTTACAACGCGTCGGCGCCGGTTTCACCGGTACGAATACGAACTACTTGTTCTAAGTCAAAAACGAATATTTTTCCGTCGCCGATTTTGCCCGTGTTGGCTGCTTTTTCAATCGCTTCAATTACGCGCTCGATCATGTCGCTTTTGACAGCTGCTTCAATTTTTACTTTAGGCAAGAAATCCACTACATATTCCGCGCCACGATAAAGCTCGGTATGGCCCTTTTGACGACCAAAGCCCTTTACTTCCGTAACTGTTATGCCCTGCACGCCAATGGCCGACAAAGCTTCACGGACTTCGTCAAGCTTGAATGGTTTAATAATTGCGGTGACTAATTTCATGAATTACCCCTTTAAATTTACTAACTTATTTGCCTGTCCGCTAATGGGCTGCGCTCTACTTCCGACAATTTCTAAACTTGAGCCAAATAGTCATTTGGCTCAAGTTTTACTTTTGTCACATTTAGAACGATTTTGTCACGCCAAGTACCAAACGGGATTTGCTCCAGTCCTTACCTAGGTACTCATACGCGCCGGTTTTGGCGTTTGTGCCTTTGAAATAACCCACCGCACTCCAGCCATTGCCTAAATCATAGGTCAAGCCAACTTTGTAAACGGTGTAGCTAAATACGCCATTGTTTTTGATGACTTGGCGCGCCAATTGGGCATTTGCAGTCAACTTAGGGGCAATTTCTTGCGCCCAATTAGCTTCGATAAAGCCCGAGCTCTTGCTGTTGGGAACGCCGAAGGTGTCCGTCACGGCGTGCGAATATTTAACGCTAAACGCGCCGCTTGTTACGCCAGCATAAAGCTCAGTAGTGTTAGGCTTAGGGTTAAACGCGCCGCTTGAAGGGTAGATGTAGGCCAGCACACCCAAGTCAAGCATGACATCCTTGGCTACTTCGGTTTTGAAACCACCGTATAAATCCACCTCAAGTTGCGCGCCAGTGCTAAAACCACCCACTTTTGCGGCGTCTTTTAGCCACTTGATGTTAGTAACAAACGCACCTGCGTAAAAACCACCGGTGTTGGCATAGTCTAAATTTAACTGCAAAGCTGGTTTTTCTGACGTTTGTGAAATGCCACGGTACTCGTATTCGCTGTAAAGCGCGGCTTTACCCGTAAACTCTGGCGTAGCAGCAGCAGCCGGTGCAGCCGTTTGTGCCAACGCTGAAGCTGAAAGTAGGGCGCCGCCCAATGTGGTTGAAGCAGCCAGCAATTTAGTAATTCGGTTCATTTATTTCTCCTGATAGATTAAAACTAGGGAATACGCTAAAGTGGTAGAAGCAGTTTTCGTGCCAATTTCTACGCCGCGAAGAATCTTGCAAAACGCCACCGTATCGCGCTAAATCAAGCTTACTACGCACCAAATATGCGCAGAACCTGATTTTACGCACAAGTTTGGTGCGATGCTTTATTCGTGGAGCGGGTTTCACTTACCGCTCAGACAGACAATTCACAGCAAAGCGGTGCAACCCGCTAAAATGGCATTAATTTTCTGACCTAAACTTTACTTTAGCAAACGCCCATGCCCCTCAACTCAAAATTACCCCCATTTTTAAATCCAGCCCACTCACCAGTGGCCGCTATTACCGAAGGCTTATCAGCGCTGGCGCAGCGCTCGGGCGAGGCCTTTAAACAGGCACAAACCAACAATCCAAACGGCCCCTTAAATGGCGCCTTGACGGACGTAGCAAAAAATTTTCGCGCAGCCGTAGCCGCACAAGCCGGTAAATTTGATTTAGTCACACAAGAAGAATTTCAGGTGCAACGGGCATTACTCGAAAAATCAATCGCCAAGCTCGCTGAACTCAGCGCAAAAATTACCGTTCTAGAAGCGCAGATTGCCGCCAAAAATACCTTGGAGACGCCCGAAATACGGGCATCTTCACGCAGTGACTCAACCCCACTTGATACCCAAGCAAAAGGCTAATCGATGGCGCTCGCGGTTTTATATAGCCGTGCTCTAAGCGGTATGGAAGCGCCACTGGTGACGGTGGAAGTGCATCTAGCCAATGGGCTGCCGGCATTTACGATTGTGGGCCTGCCAGAAACGGAAGTAAAAGAAAGTAAAGATCGCGTCCGCGCTGCCTTGCTAAATGCGCAATTTGAGTTTCCCTCGCGGCGCATCACCGTTAATCTAGCACCCGCTGACTTGCCAAAAGAAAGTGGGCGCTTTGATTTACCTATTGCGCTAGGCATACTCGCCGCAAGTGGCCAACTCCCCATGGCTAAACTTAAGCATTACGAGTTTGCAGGTGAGTTAGCGCTAACTGGTGATTTACGCGCGATCCGCGGTGGCCTCGCGATGACGTATAAATCACACAGCGATGGCCGCGCTTTTGTGTTACCCGAAGCTAACGGCTCCGAAGCCGCATTAGTGACAAACGCTACCGTGTTTGCGGCCAAATCGCTCTTGCAGGTCTGTGCGCATTTGAGCGGACGAGAAGCAATGGCGCCATTCGCAGCACCTGCTTTTATTGCAGCACCAATTGTCGGCCCAGATATGGCTGAAGTAAAGGGCCAAAACCAAGCTAAACGGGCGTTAGAAATTGCCGCTTCCGGCCAGCACAGTATGCTCATGGTTGGCCCACCCGGCACTGGCAAAACCATGCTCGCAGCCCGACTGCCTGGCATCTTGCCAGCGATGACGGAAGCAGAAGCGCTAAGCGCTGCTGCTGTGCAAAGTTTAGCGACGGGCGGCTTTAGAATAGAGAACTGGAAACGTCGAAATTTTAGGGCTCCACACCACACGGCGTCAGGCGTTGCCCTGGTGGGCGGCGGGAGCAATCCACGACCTGGCGAAATCTCGTTGGCGCACCATGGTGTGCTATTTTTGGATGAACTTCCGGAGTTTGATCGGCAGGTTTTAGAGGTTTTGCGCGAACCTTTGGAGTCCCGAAAAATTTCGATTTCGCGCGCGGCACGACAAGCCGAGTTTCCTGCAGACTTTCAATTGTTCGCGGCCATGAATCCTTGCCCCTGCGGTTATTTGGGGCATTACCTAAATAAGTGCCGTTGCTCACCCGACCAAGTTTCTCGTTACCGTAGCAAAATTTCAGGCCCATTGCTAGACCGCATCGACATTCAGATTGAAGTTGGGGCACTACCCGAAAATGACCTAATGCAGGCGGCCAGCGGCGAGGCAAGTGCCGCCATTCAGCGCCGCGTGCAGCTAACATTTGATCGGCAGATGCAGCGCCAAGGAAAGCCAAATTCAAAACTTGGCCCGAGCGAGATTGATCAGTTTTGTCCACTAAACACCGCAAGCGAAACTTTATTGAAAGCGGCGATCACTCGTTTTGGGATGTCGGCTCGCGCTTATCATCGGGTACTCAAGCTTGCGCGTACCATTGCCGACACCACAAATCACGTCGCCATAGAAACGCCCCATATCGCCGAAGCGATTCAATACCGGCAAATGGATAAAACCCGGTAATCGCCATGGCATCCCAGTTACCGTTCACGCTTTGGTTCCGCCCCAGCCGATTAGTAGTTTTAGCGGCCCTGCTATTTATCATCGGTTTTGTTGGTTTGATGATTATGTTTGAACGCGAAGCGACGTGGCGCAACACCCAAAATCAAGCACGAAACACTTTGCAGCTCGCTAAAATGCTGCAGCAAGAAATTGGTGATGAGTTAAAAAACAGCAATAATTTCATCGCACTCATCGAATCTCAATTCGCTAAACCGGCACCACCAACAGATACTGCATTGAGCGCTTTTTTAGATTCTCACATGCGCCTGCTTTCCGACATTCAAGAAGTTATGATAGCCGATGCAACCGGAATAATTATCGCGCAAAGCAATCGCGATATCCCACGCACTAGCGCCACCAAGTCACCTCAATCGATAGCTGAAGATGCCCTATTTATAGCTATCTCCAAGGCAACCACCTCAGCCAGAATGATTCGCATGGACGGTGTTGGTAAAGCCGAAAAATCAACTGCCTTCACTATTGGCGCACGCCTACAGTACGCTAACCAAACACCGCTAACGCCAGATCGCTTCATTATGTTACGCCTCAGCGCTGCGCACTTTAATCGGCTGCTGCACTCCGTCACCTCAATTAACGACGGCGGCGCAATTGAAGCGTCGTTATTACATGTCGATGGCAGCGCGATTGCCGCATCAAAAAATGCAGTTCCTCAGCCATGGCCGCTGCAGAAGGATGGTGCCACCCAATATTTAGCCCTAAAGCTAGCACCCACAACATGGCTTGCGCAGGCTATTGCGAGAGAATTTACAGCGTTGGAACCAGTTTGCTTAGTCGATGTGGACGCACCTGTTTTCGTGCCAGTTGATGCTTCATCAACAGAAAGCCGGCCCGGCAGCGTTGTGCGCGCCCCAGATCTCGCACCTACCTACACGGGCAATCGCGCGCAACTCAGCTATGCACAGCTACGCGATTGGCCCCTTGCTGTTGCCGTTTGGGCGACGCAAACGCAGGCAACGACACAATCATCATATAGTACTCAACCCATCGCGCGGCTGCACGCGGCAGCGGCACTTTGCCTCATTATTTCCATATGTGCACTAGCAGCTTCGCGCGCACTACAGCAACGCGAAAGGTCGCAGTTAGCACTTCGAGAAAGTCAGGATCGTTTGCGCCTGCTCTCGGATGACTTAGCGCAGGCTCAGCGCATCGGTCGCTTTGGGCGGTGGCATTGGCAACTCGATACCGACATCATCACCTTTTCTGACGACTATGCTGAGTTTATGCAGGTTGAAACCGGGCCTGCACCCCAAACAATGCGCAACTGGATTATCAAAATCACCCACCCTGAAGAAGTCGATTTAGCCCTAGCCCACTACAGAGATCGGAATACGGCTGAGCCGTTTGGGCGCGAACGTCGCATCGTGTCGCGGCACGGCGAGGTGCGCTGGTGCTATACGGCTGGCGAGCCTATATTTGATGCGTCGCGCGCGCTGATCGCCTTTCGCGGCATCACCCGTGACATCACGGAAGCAAAAAACGCCGCCATACAGCAGCGCAAGCTCGCGCAAGAACTACAAGCTGCGCAAACCATCGCGCAAATGGGTCATTTTACCTGGCTACTTGCTGACGATACCGTGACTGTGTCGGCAAGCTTTGATGGACTTTATGAAATAGTCAGTGGTGTACGTCCCACTACAGCGCGGGAGTTAATTGAAAATTTTACTGAAGGTCAGCACCAGCTACATGCAATGACGACCTACGCCACACGTCATCTTGGCCAACCATTTCGCCTTGATCGGCAAATTATTACGCAACAGAAAAATCGAAAGTGGATTGAAACGATTGCGACGCCTTTTTTTGACGCTAACGGTAAGTTACTCGGATATCATGGCGTGCAACGCGATATTTCCGCGACGAAAGAAGCCACTATGGCTGTCGCGCAAAGCGAGGAGCGCTATCGCTTAATTGCCGACAATATGCTAGACATCGTGTGCTTGCATGATGGTGATTCTACTGTCCGCTACGTATCACAGTCACTCACTCGTCTATTGGGCTATCGCCAGAAAGCCTCTATAGGCGTGCGATTCAATACGCTAATTCACCCAGATGATCTGAACGCGGTGCTCTTAGCCCATTCGCTACTACAAACTAGTGACGCATCGCGCAGCACAGTGGAATGTCGAATTCGCAGTCTCTCTGGCAGTTATGTTTGGCTAGAATCAATCGTGACCAAAGTCGCAGACGGCATTTCAGGCGCAGAAAACATGTTTTTTCAAGTGGTGGCGCGAGATGCGACGCTGCGCAAACAAGCTGAAGCAGCAATGCAAGCCTCTGAGACGCGTTTTCGCCAGCTCACCCAACTCTCCTCAGATTGGTATTGGGAAACGGATGTGGAAGGGCGCTTTACGTTCATGTCGCGCTCACATCCGATTATTCACCGCATACCAGTCGCTGAAATGATCGGTCAGTATCCGCACATCATTTTCCCAAGGCATATATCGGCGGCACACCGAGCGGAGCACGCACAATTGGTCGCTCTGCGGCAACCGTTTCGCAATATCGCCATCACTGTGCATGATGCCCACGGCAACATTGTCGCCCACGCTACTTCCAATGGTGAGCCGTACTTCAACCGCGATGGCAGTTTTGTAGGCTATCGCGGCACCGGTCGCGATGTATCGGCTGAAAAATTCGCCCTCAATGCGCTAAAAACGAGTAGTCAACGCTTTGAAAGTTTGACTAAGCTTTCCGCGGATTGGTACTGGGAACAAGATACCGACTACCGATTTACGTTCTATTCGCACCCAACCATCGTCGGCTCGAACACACCGAGCGCTATTTTCTATGGCAAAACACGGTGGGAGCTTTACCCAGAAGCACTCACTGATGCGCAGTGGGCGCAGCACCGCACATTGCTTGAAGCGCGATTACCTTTTTATGATTTAGTACTCGCCGTGAAGGCGCAATCCAAAAATGGTATTTTTCCAACAGATCGCTATTTCGCCATTAGCGGTACGCCAATATTTGATGCCAACGATGTATTTATAGGCTATCGCGGAACAGGCCGCGATTTAACCATCGCCAAGCGCGCCGAAGTGGCGCTAGAGCGTCACGCAGTACAACTCGAACGGGCTAATGTGCTGCTCGACCAAGAAGCCACGCGACGCATGGAGCTCGAACGCAACACGCTAATTTCAATCGAGATGGAGCTAGCCGAAGTTGGCCTAGAATTGCACGACCAACTTGGGCAAGACTTAACGGGTATTGCATTTTTAATAAAAATACTTGAAAAGCACCTAAGCGCCACACAGTCCAACGATGCCCTAGAAGCGGCAAAAATCGGCGGCTTAGTCAGCCAGGCGATCAAGCACACGCGGATGATTTCTCACGGATTAAGCCCCTATATTTGGGGCGCGGACGGGCTACTTTCAGCGATCAATCAACTGAGCAACGACATTAATATGATTGGGGTAGCCCAGTGTTCAGCAACACTGGACGCCAACATCGTCATCGCCGATGATTTAGTGGCGCGCAGTTTTTACCGCATCGCGCAGGAAGCCACCAACAATGCGCTCAAACACGGCAAAGCGACCCAAATCGAGATCAGTCTCACAGAGGCTGACAATATCGTTGCTCTTGAAATTTCCGACAACGGCATCGGTGTAGAGCAGGCCGCAGCCAATGCGCCCAACGGTGCACAGCAGTTTCCAAATAAGCCTGGCTATTCCTACAGCATCCAACACCGCGCCAGCTTGATTGGTGCAACCGTAACGGTGTCGGCCAACGCTGGCGGTGGTACTGTGGTCACGGTGTTGCGGGCGCAAGATGGCCTCGTCGCAACTAAAAACACCTAAATTTCCGACGCAGCAAAGTTTCGCGCAACTTCTATAATCGTGAAATAATACTTGTCCACTTAAAGTCAAATCCAGAATCAAATTACCAATAAAGGCAAAGCATGAAGCGTAAAATTATGATCGTTGACGATCACACTATTGTGCTCCATGGCCTAGCTTTGTTAATCAACAGCGAACCAGATTTTGAAGTGACGTTGCAAGCCGGCTCGACTGAGCTCGCACTTGAAGTACTTAAACCCGAAAATATCCCTGACTTAGTCATTACCGACATATCCTTGCCCGGGCTGTCGGGGATTGAATTGCTGAAAGAGCTGGGCACCCGATTTCCCAAGCTTCCGACGCTCGTCATTAGCATGCATGACGAAATGGTGCACGGCGAGCGCGCCTTTAAAGCGGGTGCGCGCGGTTATTTAATGAAGCAGGAAGCCACCGAAAAGGTAATTTTTGCAATACGCAAAATATTGGAGGGTGAAACCTATTTAAGCGATCGCATGCAAACGCAATTGCTAAAAAAAATGCGTGACGGCGGATCTTCAGAATCGTCAATACTATCGAATCTTTCCGACCGCGAATACGAAGTATTGCGCCTGATTGGCATGGGCAATGGCTCCAGCGACATTGCCACCAAATTGCAGCGCAGCGTTAAAACTGTAGAAGCCCACCGCGCTAATTTGAAACAAAAACTGGGCTTAAAAAACGCCAGCGAATTGAATCGCTTTGCGGCCAACTGGGCCGACCGTGAACGGGTTTAATGTGTTCGGCATTGCTGCGTGCCGCGTTCACTGCATCGTTATTACAAAACCCGCCCTGGATTCATAATATTTTGCGGATCTAGTGCGGCTTTTAAAGCGCGCATTAGATCTAGCTCGATCACACTTTTATATTGCTTAATCTCGTCGCGTTTCAAGCGCCCTAAGCCATGCTCAGCACTAATTGAGCCGCCAATTTTTGCCAGCGCCTCGTACATCAATTGATTCGCCGCAGCTGGCGCTGCAAGCAATTCCGTATTTTTTTCTTTGTCAGTATAGCTCAAGGTATAGTGCAAATTACCATCGCCTACATGCCCAAATGCGACCGGAGTCATGCCTGGAAACGCCCTATTTATGGCCGTCTCCACGGTATCGATATAGCCTGCCAACGCTGAGACCGGCATAGAAATATCAAACTTTATACCGCGACCGTTCAAGCGCTGTGCTTCGGGTAACTCTTCACGAATACGCCAAAACTCGGCACGTTGCGTTGAGTTACTGGCAATCGCCGCATCAAGCGCCAATCCCGTTTCTAACGCCGCGCCAATTTCAGTTTCAATTTGCGCTTGCAGCGGCGCATCGGCTGCGCCATCGGTTACTTCAATCAACACGTAGTAAGGCGCTACCGTATCCAGTGGCGCGCGCGTACCGGAGATATGTTTCAGAACGTACTGTAAGCCTATCTGGGGAATGAGCTCGAAACCTGTAAGCCGTGATGCCATCGTTGCTTGTAATTGCATAAGGAGTGCCACGGCCGCAGCGGGGCTGGGCACTGCCACAAAAGCCGTACAAGTCGTGCGCGCCACCGGAGAAAGCTTTAGCACTGCCGCTGTAATAATACCCAGCGTACCTTCGGAACCCATGTACAGGTGCTTTAAATCATAGCCGGTATTGTCTTTACGCAGTCCTCGCAAACCATCCCAAATTTCACCCTTAGCGGTGACAACTTCAATACCCAACACCAAATCACGCGCGTTACCGTAGCGCAGCACGGCCGTGCCACCCGCGTTGGTGCTTAAATTGCCGCCAATGGTGCAACTGCCTTCTGCCGCCAATGACAAAGGAAAATACCTATCGCAATCTGCCGCCGCTTGCTGCACATGCTTTAAGATGCACCCGGCCTCAACAATCATGGTGTTGTTTTCTGTATCTACGGCGCGCACTTTGTTCATGCGTTTAAGCGAAAGTACAATTTGCGCGCCAGAATCATCCGGAATACTGCCGCCCACAAGCCCCGTATTACCGCCCTGCGGCACAATGGCTACACCCGCACCGGCGCACAAGGCCACAATGGCCGCCACTTCTTGGGTATTTTTTGGGCGCACTACAAGCGAAGTTTTACCACTGTAGTTTCCGCGCCAATCAAGCGTGTAGGGCGCAATATCGCCATGGTCAGTAATGATGCCTAAAGGCCCTACTATCGCGTTTGCAGCACTTACCAAGGCATCATCAATCAAGAGCTAATCCTAATTTTCTTTAACATCGCCGTGGTCGAGCGCTCATGTTCAAAGGCGATGGAGCACACTTGGCCGCCCCATGCCGTGACCTCCCGCCCTCCCACAATTTTATCTACAGCCCAATCGCCACCTTTTACCAAGATATCCGGATGTGCCGCGATAATTTGCAGGTATGGCGTATCTTCGTCAAACACGCTCACCAAATCGACGCAGGCCAACGCCGCCATCACCGCCTGGCGGTCTGCTTGGGCGTTAATGGGGCGATCATCACCTTTGCCCAAACGCCTCACTGATGCATCAGAATTAAGCAGCACCACCAAACTGGCGCCGAGGGCGCGCGCTTGCGCAAGGTAAGTTACATGGCCGCGATGCAAAATATCAAATACACCATTGGTAAACACCAGCTTCTTCGGCAATGCCGCTGCACGCGCGGCTAGGTGCTCTGGTAGACAGATTTTTTGTTCGAATTCAGGCGCCATCGTAATTTATGCCGCGGACGGGGCCGAAGCCGGTGACGCCGCAGCCATACTCGCAATAATTTCTTTGCGAAAGCGGTTTAGATCTGCAGACGTTTCGAAGGTGCGATCAAACAAGGCAGAAAGCTGTTTTAAAATACCGCTCACCACACGCCCCTCACAACTTTTATCAAATTCTATTTGCGTGTCTAGCCAATGCTCGAGCCATGTTGGATCCGGCAACCGCGATTGCACGGTGTCGTTTGGAAATAATGATTTATTGACATGCAAGTTAGTCGGATGCAAGGGCTGCGAAGTGCGCGCAGAGCTCGCCATCAGCACGCCAATTTTTGCAAAAGCTAGGCTGGCTTCAGAACCCACGCTTTGCAGGGCGCGTTTCATGTAGCGGAAATATGCTCCGGCATGGCGCGCTTCATCTTTAGAAATTGTGTCGTAAATCTTTTTAATGACGGGTTCGGTATGCCATTGGGATGCGCGTCGATACCACTGGGTAAGCCTAATTTCACCGCAAAAATGCAGCATCAAGGTTTCTAAAGCGGGCGCAGGGTCAAACGGAAAACGGACCGCGTGCAATTCCGCCTCGGTGGGTAAAAATGCGGGCTTAAAGCGCCGCAAATACTCCATTAAAACGAGCGAATGCTTTTGCTCTTCGTAAAACCAGATCGACATAAACGCCGAAAAATCGCTATCGTGTTGATTGTCACGCAAAAACATTTCAGTCGCGGGCAGCGCGGACCATTCGGTGATGGCGTTCATTTTTACGGTCAGCGCTTGCTCATCGCTGATTTGCGCAGCGTCAAAAGTGTCCCACGGAATATCTTGCTCCATATTCCATCGTGATTTTTCGAGATCGCGGAAGAGTTCAGGGTAAATCATGGCATTGCCTCAATAAAATTGGCGCTGAAGGGGCTGCGCAAAAAAAACGATATCGCTATTACAATTGATCAACGTTGCTGGACGCGGCCTAAGCAACTTGCTCTATGATACCGAAGAAAATTCGAAGCGGTGTAATGTGGTGGGCGAAGCGTTTGCTAAGCACTTGAATTTATAGCTATTTCAGATTAATTTAAGATTAAAAAAACTATACTGTGATGCAACTGCTGGCGATGAAATCTAAACTGCTTTACTTTCCGTATACCACTACAGATTCAAACTAATCCTTCGAAAGCGCAACAGACGATGACGGTACCAACAACAAAAGCAGTCGTAACAAGAACCGGAGAAAAGCAAAAAGTAGCCGTAGTAGGAAGTGGCATTTCGGGGCTATCCTGCGCTTGGTTATTAGCGCAGCACAGTGGCGACGCTTATGACGTGACTCTGCTCGAATCTGATTCGCGCATCGGCGGCCACACCAACACGGTGGATATTGAACTTGACGGCACTCGTTGCGGCGTGGACACGGGATTTTTAGTTTTTAACGATTGGACTTACCCGAATTTAATTGCGCTATTTGCACACTTAAGCATTGAAACGGCGCCTTCAGAAATGTCTTTCAGCGTTTCGCTACGCCATGAAGAAAAAGTAAAACTTGAATGGTCAGGTTGTAACTTGGCCACTGTCTTCGCACAACCAAGTAATTTAGTTTCTCCAAAATTTTTAGGTATGTTGACCGATTTGCTCCGCTTCAATAAACAAGCCACGGCGCTAGTTGAAGCTGGGGCACCCCTCACCGGCACACTCGGTGCGTTTCTAGACGCACACGGCTATGGCCAAGCGTTTCGCGATTGGTATTTGCGCCCGATGGCGGCGTGCATTTGGTCAACCCCAAGCAAAAAAATCAGCGCTTTTCCACTGCAAAGCTTCCTAACCTTTTGCCGCAACCACGGTCTACTTTCTATTAGCAATCGGCCGCAATGGCGCACTGTTCGGGGCGGTGCACGCATTTACGCAGCGAAACTAGCAGCGCAAATTCCAACGATACGCTGCAATGTCAACATTCAACGCATACTTCCAGCTACCGCCACAACACTCGCCACTATCGTGTATGCCGACGGTGAAGAGACCTTTGACCACATCGTTATTGCCTGCCACAGTGACCAAGCTTTAGCGCTACTTTCGGCGCCAACAGCACTGCAACAGCAAATATTAGGCGCCATCAAATACCATCCAAACACAGCGGTGCTCCATACCGATACACGCTTACTGCCCGAGCGCAAGCGCGCATGGGCGGCATGGAATTATTTAGCACCTTTCGAGCCACATGCTGGCGATGTATCGCTATCCTACTTAATCAATCGCTTGCAGCCATTACCATTCAAACAAGCAGTGGTAGTGACATTAAACCCCCCGTTCCCGCCTGCTCCTGAACAAACCATCGCCCGCATCAACTATTCGCATCCAGTATTTCTGCCAGAAAGTGTCGCGGCGCAGCGCGACTTGCCGCAAATTCAGGGCCAAGGCGGGCTATGGTTTGCTGGCGCTTGGACCCGATATGGCTTTCATGAAGACGGCGTGCGATCTGGCATAGCCGTGGCTCGCGCTTTGGGCGCAATACCGCCATGGAAAACCGAAGTGCAGGCTGCAAATGACCAAAATACGGGCACCTATGGCCAATAGTATTCATAGCAGCATTTTGCCAACTGCGTTTGCCGCCAGCGTATGCAATGGTGGCGTGGTGCATGCGCGAACGCGGCCAGCCAAAAATGCATTTAGCTACTCGGTATTTTTCCTGTCGCTACCGTTGTCACAACTGGCCCTCCTAAAACAAACGCCGGTGCGCGGCTTTGGGTTTTGCCGTCCTAACCTAGTCAGCTTCTACCCGCGTGACGTTGGCCCACGTAATAGCGACGACGCGGCAAACTTAGTAGCGTGGGTGGCCTCACTTCTAAAAGAAGCGCATATAGAGGGCGCGGACGGCGAAATCATTTTGCAAACTTTTCCACGGGTATTGGGCTATGTGTTCAACCCAATCACCATATGGACCTGCTATTCGCGAGACGGTAGCCTCCGCGCGGCAATTTGCGAAGTGAATAACACTTTTGGTGAACGTCACAACTACGTCGTGGCGCCGTTGGATGGCGCAGCAATTACCAGTAAGATGTGGCTCAGCGCCCGCAAACTCTTCCACGTTTCACCATTTTGTGACGTCGAGGGTTGTTATCAATTCCGATTTGAACAAACTGTAGATGGCTGCAAAACCCAGATTAATTTTCACGATCAAACAGACGCACCTGCCTTAATCCATACCACCTTATTCGGCACCGCAACAGCAATTATAGATAGCCCGAAGACGGCCGTAATACGGGCGTTTCTGGCACATCCCCTGATGACATTCGGTGTTGTCGCGCGTATTCATTTTCAGGCTTTAAAATTATTCTATAAACGCGTGCCGTTCTTTTCAAAACCCACGCCTCCCGATACGCAAACTTCTCGCAACTTATGAACTCCCAACTAAATACCCAACCTTCCTTTAAACCCACAGCACCGGCAAAGCTGCGTGCAAAGAAACACCCTGTGGCCGCGCGTACCCTGCTTAAAGTGCTCGGCAAACTGCACTGCGGGACACTTACTTTTACCGCACCCGATGGCACAGTAACCGTCTTCAAGGGCCAGCAAGCAGGCGCTGACGCTGACTTACGCTTTGGCGACTGGCAAGTAGCGCGCGAAGTCGTTAAAGCTGCTGAAATTGGCTTAGCAGAGTGCTACCGCGATGGCCGTGTATTTACCACTGACCTTACCCAGCTACTTGTTTTATGTGTGGAAAACGAAGCCGCGTTGATGGAAGTATTTTACGGTAACAAATTTATTGCGGCCTTTTTTAGGCTTAAGCATTGGCTACGCGCCAACAACCGTGATCAAGCCAAGCGTAATATCTCAGCGCACTATGATTTATCGAATCGCTTCTATCAGCATTGGCTAGATAACACGATGACCTACTCCAGCGCCGTAGGAACCGAGCTGAACAATGCGTTACCGGGCGCCATGGAAGCTGCGCAAACGGCAAAATACGAACGCATTTTAACGCAGCTAAATCCTGCCGAAGGTGCGTCAATACTGGAGATTGGCGCTGGCTGGGGCGGCTTTGCCGAACACGCAGCCCGCACACGCGGCGTGAAGGTGCACGGCATTACCTTATCTACGGAGCAACTAAATTTTGCAGTCAGCCGTATTGCCGATGCAGCCTTAGATAAACTTGTTACCTTTGAACTTATTGACTACCGCGACGTGACCGCGACCTACGATTACGTCGTATCAATTGAAATGTTTGAAGCCGTGGGGGAGAAGTTTTGGCCCGTGTATTTCAAATCCGTACACGACCGATTAAAGCCCAGTGGGCGGGCGATGATTCAAGCCATTACCATCGATGAAAAGGCGTTTGTGCGGTATCGCGAAAGTAGTGATTTTATTCGAGAATATATTTTTCCGGGCGGCATGCTAGCGCCTGTATCACGGTTTATCTCTGAAGCTCAAGCACAGGGTTTAACAGCGCACTCACCCTTCATGTTTGGGATAGACTACGCCAACACTCTAAAATATTGGCTTACTCGCGTAAACGCCTCGCAAGTTGAGATCAATGCGCTAGGGTTTGACGATAAATTTTTGCAACTTTGGCGCTTCTACCTGTGTTATTGCGAGGCAGGTTTCAGAACAAAGCGCACCGATGTGATGCAAATTGAACTAGCCAGGAAGGCCTAAAACTTATGCGCTCTATTATGCTATTGCTCGGCAACATGCTTGTAGCTTCACTACTAGTTGCTCCACTGATTAGAGCAACAAGTGCGCACGCACAAGACATAGCAGCCGTCGAAAGTAAAGCTGCTGCCGCAACGACGAGCTTGCCAGCCATGGTGACGAATGAATTTGCCGGGCTCAAGGCTCGCGGCACTGCCACCATGCGCTTTTTTGGTCTAAAAGTGTATGACGTAACGCTGTTTAGCCCAGGCGGCAGCGCGCTTACCGCCAAACCATATGACGCAAATGCGCTGCCGTTCATACTTGAGCTAGTGTATGACATCGGTTTAAAAGGGGCTGCAATATCGGAACGTAGCGTGCAAGAGATGCGCAAGCAAGGCTACAAAGACGACGCCCAGTTGCAAAAATGGCAAGCGCAGATGACCCAAGTGTTTCCAGACATTAAAAGTGGCGACATACTCATCGGCGTGGCAGTCCCCGGTAAGGAAGCCCGTTTTTACAACCGTTCTAAGTTCATTGGCACGATCGCCGACGCTGAATTTGTAGCGGCGTTTTTTGATATTTGGTTGTCAGAAAAGTCTTCAGAACCTAAGCTACGCGCTAGGCTGATAGGCAACGCAAAGTGAACATGGGGACGCCCGCAGCATCCGCACGCGCGCCGAGTGCGCCTACTACTGGCGCATTAATTGCCTACAGCCTCACAGCTATTCCGTTGGCGATGGCGGCACTGCCCATCTACGTACATGTACCAAAATTTTACGCAGATAACTTTGGCCTTAGCCTTGGTTTGATCGGGGTCTTGCTGCTCTTTGCGCGTGTTTTTGATGCGGTACAAGATCCGCTCTTGGGAGCATGGAGCGACAACGCGCAACGCCGCAAGGAGCAAAATCGCGGCTCAAAATTTGGTCGTTATATTTATGTGTTGTGTGGAGCACCGCTACTAGCGGGCGCGATGGTGGGCTTATTTAACCCGCCGCAGTGGTCTGGAAACGCCCTAAATACGTGGTTCTTCAGCATGCTCATTCTGGTCTATACAGCATTTAGCATGGTGCAAATTAGCTACCAAGCGTACGCAATTGATTTAACCAATGATGTAAATCAACGCACCCGCATTACCGCGTTCCGTGAGGGCTTTGGCCTGCTTGGCGTATTTTTAGCAGCGGCATTACCGCAAATTTTGTCCGATGCATCGGACGCAAAAACCGGTTTTGCACAATATAGCTTTATTTTCGCACCGGTATTGATGGTGGCTGTGGTTATCACCGTATTCGCGTCTCCACCCGCCATGAATCGCGCGGCGGAACTTACCAAATCCGCTATCAATTCTTGGCAAAACACCTGGCGCAGTATGTGGCTGCCATTGCAAAATCACGGCTTTAGAAAACTGCTCGTTATCTTTATTGTTAACGGCATTGCCTCTTCCATCCCGGCTACTTTGGTGCTGTTTTTTATTGACTACGTACTCCGCACGCCACAGTACACTGCGCAACTTTTGTGCGCCTACTTTGCCGCTGGTGCAATTGGCATGCCCCTATGGATTACACTATCTAATCGCTTCGGTAAAACCCGCGCTTGGCTGTCGGGTATGGTATTGAGTATAGCGGCATTTGTTTGGGCCTTTATGCTTGGAGAAGGCGATGTTACGGGCTTTTTCATCATCTGCATCATGTCGGGCTTAGGTTTGGGTGCAGACTTAGCGATTCCACCTGCGTTGGTAGCCGACGTAATTGACGACGATATCGCGAAGGGCTTAGCCCCCGCTGACGGCGCTTATTTGGGCCTGTGGAATTTGTGCTCAAAAATGAATTTAGCGCTTGCGGCGTTCGTGGCACTAAGTGCAATGGAGTATTTTGGGTTAAAAACGGGTGCCGCAGGGGTGGTAGCGTCGCAAACGCCACTGGCTTTGACAGCACTTGCCGTGACCTATGCCCTATTACCGTGCGCGCTGAAAGCTGCCTCGGTTTGGTTGCTGTGGCGAGCAAAATTTAGAAACTAAAGTTGAGGATATTGTATGCAAAAATTTAGCACGTTTTTCGTTGTTATTTTCTGTGTTTGGCTTACCGGTTGCGCAAATGTAAACGTAAGCGATTATCAGAATGAAAAGCCAAAACTGGATTTAGCCACCTACTTCAACGGTAAAGTGGACGGCTGGGGCATGGTGCAAGACCGGTCCGGCAAGGTCACGCGCCGCTTCACGGTTGAGATTGACTGCACTTGGCGCGGAAACGAAGGTGTACTGGATGAAAGCTTTATATGGTCTGATGGTAAAACTGAAAAGCGTATTTGGAAAATCACAAAACAAGGCGATAACTACATCGGCACTGCAGGTGATGTAGTCGGCCAAGCGATTGGTGTAGCCAGTGGCGCAGCGCTACAATGGCGCTACATACTCGATTTGCCGGTAGACAACACGACCTACAAAGTGAATATGGACGACTGGATGTATCTGATCGACGATAAAACCATGGCTAACCGTACCGTGATGACTAAGTTTGGCGTACACCTAGCCGAAATTTCAATATTTTTTAGAAAGCGCGGCGCATAACAGCGCCGCAATTGCGATGGCACTTAATACAAAAATAACTAGCTGGTCAAAGCAACGCGTGTGGATCATCGGCGCGTCCACCGGCATTGGCGCAACGCTGGCTAACGCCCTGCACTCCAAAGGCGCCAAGGTGGCGCTATCCGCCCGCAGCCAAGACAAACTAGCCGAAATGGTCACGCGCTTTGGCGCGTCGCGCACGATGGCGTTGCCATTGGACATAACGGATGTTAACCGCATCAAAGCGGCCGAAGAAGAGCTAATCGCGGCATGGGGCGGCTACGACCTTATCGTGCTCATGGCGGGCGATTACACCCCCATGCGCGCGTGGGAAATCGACTTAAAAGTAGCCAAGCACATGATCGATACCAACCTAACCGGCTTCATGAACGCACTAAGCGTAGCTATTCCAACCATGTTGGCGCAGCAGCAAGGCGGTATTGCCATAGTTTCCAGCGTCGCCGGTTATCGCGGCCTGCCCAACAGCCTTGTTTACGGCCCCACCAAAGCGGCGCTGATTAATTTGGCTGAGGTGATGTATATGGACCTAAAGCCAAAAGGCATCAACACCTACGTTATTTGCCCTGGCTTTGTGAGTACGCCACTAACTGCGCAAAATGAATTCGACATGCCCGCCATCATCACGCCTGAAGTAGCGGCCGACGAAATTATCAAAGGCTTTGAAAACGGCGAATTTGAAATCCACTTCCCGAAGCGTTTTTCACGCATGTTGAAGGCATTGCAGCAATTGCCCTACGCACTTTATTTTGCCGCGATTCGCCGTAGCGTCAAGTTATGAGTCGCAGCAAACCGGCGGCAGCAAACATAGAAGCCTTGGTGCATTTTTTTGAAAACCTCGCACCGGATAATCTTGCCAACATCGGCAAGTTCTACACCGAAGACACTTATTTTCGTGATCCGTTTAATGAGTTTAATACCCGCGACGAACTTGAAGCTGTGTTCGCCGAGATGTTTCATCGTCTGAACAATCCAAAATTTACTGTGACCGAAATTATCGCGCAAGACTATCAATGCGTACTAATTTGGGATTTTGACTTCGCCATAAAAAGCTACCAACCCAATAAACCAAAACGCATCCACGGTTCCAGCCACGTCCGCTTCGCAGCCGACGGCCGCGCCGATTATCATCGAGATTATTGGGATGCGGCCGGCGAGTTGTATGAGAAGTTGCCGGTGGTGGGTGGGTTGATGCGATGGTTGAAGGGGCGAATGGGGTGATTGTCAAAAAATATGAGGGCATCCAAAAACAGCGCTTCTCCAAGGCATCAATTAACTAATTTGTGCGCCGCAAATACCACTCTACTGACAACAAAGCACCCAATAAACCAAGTAACGCTGCCACGCACACTAACGTAGCACCAACACTTGGCGTAATAGCAAGCAGGCTGAAATCACTGCCGTACGACTTAGCTAACTCTTGCACTTCCACTGCTGCCCAGCGTAGAGTCGCCCACACCATCAGCCACGCCAGCGCGCCCGCTAATGCGCCTTGAACGGCGCCAAAATAGAGAAACGGGCGACGCACAAACGCGTTGGTAGCGCCGATAAGTTGGCTGATTTCTATCTCATCACGCTGGGTGAGTATTTGCAGGCGAATGGTGTTGCCCGTAACCACCACGACAGCGCCACACAAGGCTAAGGCGACTAACAGTAGAATGGTTTTTGCGAATCGCGCTAGGCGATTTAGTTTTTTGGCCCATTCAAATTCAGCGATGACGTATTCAACGCCAGGTATATTTTGGATTTGCTCTCGCAGGGCTTGAATTTCTGCGGAGACAGTATCTGCGCCGCCTTGCGGTTTCGGTTGCACTAAAAAGGCGTGCGGTAGAGGGTTGGTTTCAAGGCCCGCAAGCACATCTTGCATACCTGTATTACCCTTCATTTTGGCTAACGCAGCTTCACGCGATTCAAATTTTAGAGACTCAACACTACCTAGCTTTTTAATAGCCTCGCCCACTGTTCGCGCCTGATCGTCACTTAAAGCGGGCTGCAAATACACATTCATGCCGGGGTTAATTTGCAGCTTTCCGGTAGCCGCTAAAACGTTTTCAAAAACCGCAAATAAACCCAGCGGAAACGCCAGCGCGATAGCAATCACCACTACCGAAAGTACGGTAACAGCAGGCTGCTGAAGCAGACGGATAGCTGCGCGGCGAAAGGCAATGGCGTGAGCGTTAAAAGGCGTTAGCAGACTAGACATTCGCAGCCTCAACCTTTCCCTGCGCCAAACTAATGCGCCGACAGCCTAAACGCTCCAAACCGGATTCATCGTGAGTAGACAGCAACACCGTGACCCCTACCTGATTAAACGATTTAAACAGCGCCATGATGGATGCGGCGTATTCAGAATCTAGGTTGCCCGTGGGTTCATCGGCTATCAAAATATTCGGTCGGCTCACAATAGCGCGCGCGATGCAGAGGCGTTGCTGCTCGCCACCTGACAAGGCGATTGGGTTTGATTTTTCGCGTGCTAACAAACCCACTTTATCAAGCGCTGCGCGCACGCGCTTGGTGGCATCTTTGCGCGATAAACCTGCAATATCTAGGGGAAGCGCGACGTTTTCAAACGCAGAACGATCAAACAACAAGCGGTGATTTTGAAATACTAAACCTATATTGCGCCGCAACGCGCACAGCCCCGATTGACGGAGCACACCAAGGTTTTGGCCGTTCACTAACACCGTGCCTTGGGTGGCGGTTTCAATCCCTGCGGCAAGCTTTAGCATGGTGCTTTTACCCGCGCCAGAATGGCCTGTGAGGGCAATAAATTCGCCCTTCTCCACGGTGCAGGTAATACCGCGGAGGGCTTCAAAGCCGTTAGCGTAGCGCTTGACGGTGTTAGAAAAAACAATCATTTTTGAAACTTGACTGAATGCCAGCAACGCGGCAAAACCGAAAATGACGCTCGGTGCCCGCGTAGGCGGAAACAACGGCGTTTGCAGCGCTGCAAAATCGCCATCAGCGCGCTTTTCCAAACAAGGCCGCAACAAACTCGGTCGCATCAAATGGCCGCAAATCTTCAATGCCTTCACCCACACCGATGAAGCGCACCGGGATGGGTTCAGCCGCATTGACGCAACTTGGCCGCACGGCAATGGCTGCCAACATGCCACCTTTGGCGGTGCCATCTAGCTTGGTAACCACTAAACCGGTAAGGCCCAAAGCTTGGTCGAACGCATTGACTTGCGACACGCCGTTTTGCCCAGTGTTAGCGTCGAGCACTAGTAGCACTTCATGCGGTGCAGCAGCGTTATTACCTTCTGCGGGCATGGCTTTGGCGATTACGCGTTTTACTTTTTTAATCTCTTCCATTAGGTGCATTTGTGTCGGCAAACGACCCGCAGTATCGGCCAACACGACATCAATTTTACGGGCCTTCGCCGATTGCACGGCATCATAAATTACCGCTGCGGAATCACCTTGCGTGGCTGATATTACGGTCACATTGTTACGTTCGCCCCACGTAGCCAGTTGCTCGCGGGCGGCTGCACGAAAGGTATCACCGGCGGCTAGCATCACCGATTTACCCTGACTTTGGAAGTATTTGGCGAGCTTGCCAATCGTAGTGGTTTTGCCAGCACCATTGACGCCGACAATCATGATCACGAAGGGATTGGGGTTTTCCACCTGCAGCGGTTTAGCGATGCGTGCAAGCAGGTTAACAAGCAAAATATTGAATTCTTCTTGTAGCAACAAAGGATCGCTCAGCTTTTTAGCCTTGGCAACTTCCTTCAAATTGTCGAGTAAGGATTGCGTGGCTGCAATCCCCACGTCGGCCGTAATTAATGTGGTTTCAAGGGACTCATACAGCGCATCGTCGATCTGACCATGGCGCGAAAAAAGCTCGGTAACGTCGGTATTTAGGACGTCGCGGGTCTTGCTTAAGCCCGTTTTTAGGCGTGAAAACCAATCAGGCCCATCTAAATTTACTTGGCGCGGCGCGGGTTGGACTAGCGGAACAAGTACTGCTGGTACGTCCGTTGCAGGCAACGGGAGCGCTTCTGGTGGTTTCTTTGATTTGAAAATATTAAACAAAACTAGGCGCTTTCTAAGACAAAATAGGAACAACTACGGCGTTACAGTAACGATACAGCAACGATTTCTAAAAAATTCAGCTACACTTTGCGCATTTTAAGCTATTCAACTCACGGCGTCTTGATTCATGACGCATCCAGTGCAAATCGGCAATGCATAAAAAAACTTCTCGATCACCGTCAAAATCAAGGACAAGCAACCACGTGCGTATTATTGGCGGCGAATGGCGCAGCCGTGTGTTGAACTTTCCTACGGCGTTAGGGTTGCGCCCTACTGGCGATCGAGTTCGCGAAACTTTGTTTAATTGGCTAGGCCAAACCCTTCATGGAAAACACTGCTTAGATGTTTACGCGGGCAGTGGTGCGCTGGGTTTTGAGGCAGCCTCTAGAGGTGCGCAGAGTGTGATCATGATTGAGTCAAACGGCGCTGTTTGCGAGGCGCTTCAGCAGGCTCATATGTTGCTGGCCGCTCAAAACTGCGTCATTTTCCAAGATGACGCCGTGCTCAGATTGCAGAAATTACAAAACAACAGATTGAAGTATGACGTGGTGTTTGTCGACCCACCTTTTGCCAGCGCCTTGTTGGAACCCACGCTGGCCGCACTGCCAGCACTGCTCGCCCCTTACGCACGCGTGTATGTGGAATGGGCGAGCGCACTGCCCGATAGCTTGGTAGGCGAAACTGGGGTCTGGCAGGTCGAAAAAGCAGCGCGTGCGGGTGTCGTGCATTTTGCGTTACTATCACTGAAATAATTTTTTGCGAATGCTATCCATCATGATTAGAGCTGTTTACCCAGGAACCTTTGATCCGCTTACTAAAGGCCATGAAGATCTCGTCGCGCGCGCATCGAAGCTATTTGGCGAGGTAGTCGTGGCGGTAGCGCATAGCGAATCGAAACGCCCATTTTTCAGTCTCAACGAACGCCTTGATCTTGCCAAGCAAATATTGGGTATTTACCCTAATGTACGGGTGGTGAGCTTTACTGGGTTGCTTTCAGAATTTTTACGCGCGCAAGAAGCCAATGTAATTTTGCGGGGTTTACGTGCTGTATCTGACTTTGAATATGAGTTTCAAATGGCGGGCATGAACCGCAAATTGAATCCCGGTGTGGAGACTATGTTTTTGACGCCAAGCGACAAATACATGTTCATTTCAGCCACGATTGTGCGCGAGATCGCCAATTTGGGCGGCAATGTGGATGATTTTGTGCATCCGCTCACGGCAATTGCATTAAAAGCAAAAATCAATAAAAGTGGCTAAACCGTCATGGCTTTGATGATCACCGATCAATGCATAAACTGCGACGTCTGCGAGCCAGAATGTCCAAATGATGCTATTTACCAAGGTGTTGAAATCTACGAAATCAACCCCGCTAACTGCACTGAGTGCGTGGGCCATTTTGACACTCCCCAATGCCGAGAAGTTTGCCCGGTAGATTGCATCCCGTTGCATCCCGATTTTGTAGAATCAAAAGACGCACTACACGCCAAATTTGTGGCCTTGGTGCGGTTGAAGAAGGTGGCAGCGTAAATTGATGGCCGCAATCCCCTAAATATCCCGCAAGGGGGCTACCTTTGGGTCGTGGGCATCTGCGCCATCATCCAGCCACTTATACGACCGCTTGACTGGCCAAACCGAGCTGACGCGTAACCGATTCCAGCACGTCATCCAACGACTTACGCCGGCTCTTTACAACGTCCATGGTAGCTTGCAGGCTAGAGATACTTTCGGCTAAATCAATTTCTGCGCCGTTCATTTTATCGATATTTTCGACCCGACCGAGCATTTGCCTGCGCGCAACCTCAACGGGTTTTTCCAGTTCTGCAAATAGGCTCTTTGCCCACACTTGTGATTCGCGATTTGCGATGTCGAACATTTTCTGTACGCGGTCACCCACCGAAGTATTAAATTCTTTGTCTCTCACCGCTTCTGGGCGCTTGTCGTCTTGCCGCAATAAAATATCAGCCTCATTGCGCAAGTTTACGAGTTCGGCGTGGAAGCGCGCGATCGGAAATGGCACGATATCGACTACCCCGTCTACACCAGTTACCAAAAGCTCGCGTGAAATTTTTGGGCGCATTTCTAGAAACAAGTTGTAAAGTTCATCCACTTTACTTTGCAGCGTACCAATACGCGTATTCAGTTGCGGAAAGAGCTTTGTCATCGCTAAATTTGCCTGCATCGGTCGCGAAAGCGGGCGCATTTGCGCCTTAAAGCCATCCAACTCTAGCTTTATCACTGTTGCATGTACCATGCCCGACATCTCGTCGCAGATGCTGCCATGCAAGCCTTTTGAAGCCCTCAGCGCTTTGGTTAAGCCATCTAGCTTATCTTGCTTGGCGCCTGCTTGCAATGTTAGTTGACTCAGCATCATTTCATTTTTTCGTCGCAAGTGGCTGAGTACCTTTAGCCTCTCTAAGCCGCTGATGTGCTCATTACTTAAATTATCTTTTACCTCACCCAGCATCGCCATTAGGGTATCGGCAACAATCCCACTGACCCCGTTTTGGCGGCCATCAGGCAAGTTTTTAGCAATGGCACGCTCCAATTGATACAAGCGACTTCGTGCTGATTTATCAGGCTCACTTGTTAAGCGGCCCAGCAAACCAAGCTTGGCAGACACCGCGATGATGGCCATTGGGTCGGCGTGCAACAGCTCAGCCACGGCATGCACTTGCTGATCCAACTGGCGTAAAAAAGCGGTCGGGCTACTCTGCGCATCAGCCCCTAGGTCTATTTCATCGATACGATTAAGGGCGATTAACTTCGCTTGATCATCCATCGATAGTAGCGCTGTCGCATTATGGCCGTCGTTGGCTTTACCGCTGCGCGCGATGGCCTGCTCACGAGGCGACTTGCCCGTATTTAAAACGTCACGCCAAGTTTCAATATCGACTTTGGTGGCACCCTCGTTGGCATCAAGCACCAGTATCGCAGCGTCGAGGGCTGCCAAACGATCACGCACAAATTCTGATTCTGAACGCATGGTGGCAACGGCTGGGGTATCAATTACGACTAACCCAGCATCGAGTAAGCCATGAGGGAAATTCACAATCGCATAGCGCCAACGCGGCACATCGACTAACGATTGCTCCTCTTCGGTGCGCCCTGGCTTTACCACCCCGCTAATGTGCAAACCCAGCGCCACGGCCTGCTCAAGTGATACGCGCTTCGTTTCAGAAATGGCGGCCAGCGCCCGCATTACCGATTCCATTTGATCTGCTTCAAATGGAAAAACCCGCCATTCTGAAGGCGTGCTGCGCAATTGCGCTAGGGTGTGCGGACTTTCGCGGGTTTCAATGGGCAGCAACCGCACCCCAGTAGGCCGTTCACGATCAAACCGTAACTCCGTAATGCACGCGGTAGTACGGCCTAAGCCCGAGGGCATTAAGCGTCGCCCGGTATCGGTAAAGAACAGTGCATTGATCAATTCGGACTTACCGCTAGCAATATTGCCGATAAAGGCAATACTCACCCGCTCACGCACCACCAAACTCTCGAGCTTAGTTAATGTTGATTCTGAATCCACGGTACTAATTTTCAGCGCCTTAAACAATCCGCGCACCGCTTCGATTTGCCCTTGGTGAACGTAACGCCACGACTGCAACGCAGCAAGTCGTTCCGTCAGTTGGGATACCTGCGTTGCTTGGAATTTTGTTTTTGAATTCATATGCCTGCTAAAGCGCCATTTTTAGGATTTTGTGCGTTTGCGACGGGCCACTGCACAATTCAACCGCCTGCAATTCAATAATACTGCTTATCGTACTAGAAAGTTGGACTCGATTTTGCGACGCCTCACATCCTGACTTCGCTAAATCGCACGGAATGTAGAAGTCGCCTCCGCTGAATGGCTACTTTTGACTACTTTTGGCACTTTTTACAGAAGAACGTGGCGCGCTGGCCTTGGCGAATTTGCATGATTGGCTGAGCACAGACCCTGCACGGCTCACCTTCGCGTCCGTAGGCAAAAGCATTAATCTGAAAATAACCGTCATCTCCGTCTGCACCCACATAGTCACGGAGCGAGGAACCTCCCGCGGCTAGGGCATCACGCAGGGTTTCGCAAACAACCACAACTAAACGCGCATAGCGGGCACGCGACACCCGCCCGGCTTGGCGCGCGGGGTGAATTCCCGCCCGAAACAACGATTCAGAAGCATAAATATTGCCTACGCCAACCACCACATGACCATCCATAATAAATTGCTTAATGCTCTGGGTTTTTTTGCGACTTTTATCAAAAAGATAATCGCCATTAAAACCCGTATCCGTTAACGGTTCTGGCCCTAAACTATCGAGCAACGGATGCTGTGGCTGCGCCCCAGCAATCCACAATAGCGCGCCAAAACGACGCGGATCTGCATACCGCAACAACGTGCCATCGCTAAGAACGATATCGACATGATCATGTTTGGCAAGCGCCGGAACTTCAGCTTGTTGGTAGGCGCGCAACGTACCCGACATACCTAGGTGCGAAAGCAAAAAACCGTTTTCTAGGGCAAACAATAAATACTTGCCTCGCCGCCTTATATCAGTGATGGTTTGACCTTCTATTGTTGCAGCAATATTGGCCGGAATCGGCCAGCGCAAACGATAATCACGGACGATGATCGTGACTATTTTTCGGCCTGCAGCGTGTGGCAAAAGGCCTAATCGAGTGGTTTCAACTTCTGGTAACTCTGGCATAGGAGTGGCTGGATAAATTGCAGGATTGCAGATTAAACGTTTGTTCCACCAATAATAGCTAAAATAGGTTCTATCCACCAAACACACGTAGCGGCTAAGTAGTGCCGCTCATCAATTTTGCTCGTTTTTAGGCGCTCTATTATGCAGAAATCGATTTCATCTAACATGCAGTCTCGGCCACCGTTGTTAACAACAAAGTTGGCAGCAGCGTTAGCCATAGCACTCGCAACTGGCTTCGTCATCACTGCACCAAGCGCTGAAGCACAGCCTTACAGCCAAACGCAAAGTCAGCCTAAGCGCGTAGCGCCAACCCTGCGCAGCGGCGAAGAGCAAGCGAATTTTTTGTATCAATATTTACTGTCCGAAATAGCCATACAGCGCGGCGACGAACCGACCGCGTTAGCAACGCTGTCTCGGCTGGCCAACAGCAAGCAAGATGCCCGTTTAGCGCGCCGCGCCATGGAAGTGGCATTTAAACAGCGCGATACCGACGCAGCGCTGGACAACGCCCTGCTATGGCTTGAACTAGATCGTTCTTCCGCACTGGCCCGGCAGGCGGTAATGGTGCTTGCAGGTAGCCGCCCCAACGTACCGGCGACACTTGAAACTGCCACCGAAGGCTTTGCGAAATTGCTCGCTGAGCCGCGGCATGCACCGTTGCTGCTGATGCAGATGGGTGGCCTAATGGAACGCTTTAATGACAAAGCAGCGGTGTCAAAAGCGGTACAAAGTTTGGCGATGCCCCTAGCCCATTTGCCCGAAGCACAGTTTGCAATTGCCCAAGCGCAGCTGCTAGCCAACGAGTTGCCTGAAGCCTTAATACGGGTGGAGAAGGCACGCAAGATAAAAAATAATTGGTCAGAAGATTCCCGCGCAGCAATGCTACACGCCCGCATCTTGCTCGAAAGCAAGCGCGACGATGAAGCCACAGCGCTGCTCACGGCCTACTTAGCATCAAACCCAACCGTATCGCCCGAGCGCGTTGAAGTGCAGATGATGTTGGCGCGACTGCATGTAGGTGCCAAAGCCTATTTATCCGCACGCGAAGAATTTAGACTGGCCATGAAAGCCGCACCCAACAACGCTGAACCCGCGTACGCGGCGGCACTGCTATCGCTAGAAATGGACGACTTTGTGGACGCGGAAACCATGCTGCAACGCGTACTTTCAATCGAACCGAGCATCGCTGAAAAATCACCCGTGTATTTTAATTTGGGTGCGGCGCAAGAAGGCAAGAAGGACATACGCAATGCGCTTGCAAGCTATCAACTGGTCACCAAAGGCAACTATTTTTTACCCGCGCAAGCGAGGATTGCTAAGTTATTGACCAAAACCGCCGGACTGCCAGCGGCCGAAGCGCACTTGCAAAAGCTGCTTGACGGCAACATTGAAAACCCAGAACATCGCACCGGCGTTATTTTAGCAATGGCGCAGTTGCTGCGCGAAGAAAAGCAGCTAGGCCGCGCATTTACTTGGCTCTCCAACGCTATTGATGCCGCGCCAGACACAATTGACCTACTTTACGATCGTTCGATGCTGGCTGAAAAACTTACTAAACTTGATGTGGCAGAAGCAGATTTACGCGCAGTAATTCGATTGCAGCCCGATCACGCACAAGCACACAATGCTTTAGGGTACATGCTCACCGAACACACCACCCGCTTCGCAGAAGCGAGTGATTTGATTGATGTTGCGGTAAAACTAAGCCCCGAAGACGCTTTCATCATCGATAGTTTAGGTTGGTTGCAATTTAAAATGGGCAAAGTAGCCCTTGCGGTAGAAACCCTGCAACGCGCATATAAAAAGCGTTCTGACGGTGAAATTGCCGCGCATTTGGGTGAGGCGCTGTGGGTAAATAATCAGCCTGACGAAGCCCGTAGAATATGGGCGGCAGCCATAAAAGACCATCCCAATAATGACGCTTTACTGGCAGTGATTGCCAAGTACGCTAAGCTCGCCAATTGAGTGCTTCGGCTACAAAGGCAATAGTCTTGCTAGCATTTTTGGTTCTCAACGGTTGCGCGTCTACGGCAATGATCGCTCCACCTGCGCCCAGCAAGTTGGTTGCGATTTCCGCGAAATCGTTTCAGCTTGATGCACGATTGAGCGTACGTCAGGGGCAAAAAATTGATTCCGCACGTGTTGTGTGGAAAAAAGATAGTACGGGACAAACAATAAACGTCACCGGCCCATTAGGTGTACAAGTGGCCAAACTTAGTCAATCAGCCAATGGTAGCGCAACACTATCCCGCGGCGATAGCATCAACGGTGGCGCATCCGTTGGACAAGCAGAAACCTTAGATGCTCTAGTAGCGCAGGCGCTAGGAATGACTATTCGTGTTGACCATATTATCGACTGGGTCCAACTCATTGGCTTACCCACCAATGGCGCGGTAGCAACATTCAAAATCGACGAAATTGATTGGCAGGTAACCGCGGAAGCCACGCAACAGGTGAACGGGCAAACCATTGCGCAACGGCTTTTAGCGCGCAGTGGAGATACCACCATAAAATTATTTATTGATGGTTGGGAAAACTTAGCCTTTTTAGCAAAATGAACGACGTCACCACAGCAATTGCACCCGCAAAACTCAATTTATTTTTGCACATTACCGGAAGGCGCGCTGATGGCTACCATGCGATTGAAAGCGTTTTCACACCGATTGATTTATGCGATACCTTGCACTTTGAAATCAACCATACCGGCCATATCCGCCGTGCCAACGACATTGAAAACGTGCCAGAAGCCCAAGATTTAATCATTCGCGCAGCCGTTGCTCTACGCACCCACGCATGCGCAGATGGCATCGCTAACGCCGCTTCATGCGGTGCCAAAATAGCGGTTGAAAAGCGTATCCCAATGGGCGGCGGCTTGGGAGGCGGCAGTTCTGACGCCGCGTCCACACTAACAACGCTAAATAAACTGTGGGAATTTCGCTACCCTAATGTGGTTTTAGCAAAAATTGGGTTGGCACTAGGCGCCGACGTACCATTTTTTCTTTTCGGTCATAGCGCCTTCGCCCAAGGCATCGGCGAGCAGTTACGCGCCGTTAAGCTACCAAACTTTACGTATTTAGTGGTTAAACCCGATGTTCATGTACCAACTCCGGCAATTTTTGCAGCGCCTGAATTGACAAGAAGCACAAAAACCCTCACAATATCGGACTTTTCTGGTGTTATGCAGGGCAACACCCACGATGCTGAAAAAGAACATGTTTCAAGCGCTTGTTTAAGTTTTTCTGCCTCTGATCTTGCGGGCTTTAAAAACGATATGCAAAGCGTGGTGACAAGCCAGTTTGCAGCAGTAGCGGAAGCCTTGACACTACTTCAGAAAGTAAGTGATGCAAAAAGCGCGTTCCCAGCACGCATGACAGGTTCGGGTGCATGTATTTTTGCAGCTTTTACCGATGTGGCACAGGCGTTGTTGGCGCAACAGCATTGGCAAGAAAAGGTAAGTGCTTCTGGCAATGAAACGCTATTGCAAGCAAAAACTTTTGTAGTAAACTCGCTTTCGAATAATTTGTAGCTTGTATGTGGTTTGTAGCATCCCTCAGTTGGGGCGTCGCCAAGTGGTAAGGCACCGGATTTTGATTCCGGCATTCGTAGGTTCGATCCCTCCCGCCCCAGCCAACTATTTCCGTATTTTGTTGAGTTTCTTTGTTCACATTATTCTGTGTGCCTGCAAAAATCGTCCGACTTAATGCTACTGCCGAAGCTATCGGAACAGCGCAATCCCCCTCCTTTCCGATTCAAATCTGATTTTATTTCGCACTAATTCCAAACCATGGCGCTAGATAACATCACTGTATTTGCCGGAAACGCTAACTTAAAGCTTGCTCGAGATGTAGCACGTCGCTTGGGCACACAGCTTGGTCGCGCTAAAGTTGCCAAATTTAGCGACGGTGAAGTGATGGTAGAAATTCTCGAAAATGTCCGCGGCAAAGATGTTTGCATTCTACAATCCACCTGCGCCCCTACCAACGACAATTTGATGGAAATTATGGTGATGGCCGACGCTTTAAAGCGTTCGTCAGCCGCCCGTATCACTGCCGCAATCCCCTATTTTGGGTACGCACGACAAGATCGTCGTCCCCGCAATGCCCGCGTAGCAATTACAGCAAAAGTAGTGGCCAATATGCTTACCGGTGCGGGTATTGATCGTGTGCTGACCATGGACTTGCACGCGGATCAAATTCAGGGCTTCTTTGATATTCCGGTCGACAATATTTACGCCACGCCAATTTTATTGGGCGACGTGTGGAAGCATGATTATCCAAACCTTATCGTGGTTTCCCCTGACGTTGGCGGTGTGGTCCGCGCCCGCGCGATTGCCAAGCAGCTTGATGCTGAATTAGCCATTATCGACAAACGCCGTCCACGCGCTAACGTGTCGATGGTGATGAATATTATTGGTGATGTGTCGGGCCGTACTTGCTTAATTATGGACGACATTGTCGACACCGCAGGCACGCTAACTGAGGCTGCGCGTGCGCTAAAAGAGCGCGGTGCTGCGAAGGTAATTGCTTACTGTACCCACCCAGTTTTGTCGGGGCCCGCCATTGATCGCTTGAACGCTTCGGTAATTGATGAGTTGGTTGTCACCGACACTATCCCATTGAGTGCCGCCGCAGAGGCGTGCACAAAAATTAGACAAATTAGCACCGCAGAATTGCTGGCTGAAACCCTGCGCCGTATTTCTGAGGGTGATTCTGTAAGCTCGTTGTTTACCGATTAAGTTTTGTAGTTTTAGTAGCAGATTTTTAGTAGATGAGCGATTAACCCCGTTCATTTTTGTAACAAACCATTTGGTCGCGAATGGTTTATTTTGGAGTATCAATCATGAAAATAGCAATCCAAGCAACAACCCGCAGCGTTCAAGGCACTGGTGCGAGCCGCCGCCTACGTCATGCGGATAAAGTACCGGGCATTTTGTACGGTGCAGGAAAAGAAGCGGCGCTAATTGAAGTTTTGCATAACGACATTTTCCACAAGCTGCGTAACGAAGCGTTTCACGCTTCTATTCTTGATTTGCACATTGATGGCAAATCTGAAAAAGCGCTATTGCGCGACGTGCAAATGCACCCGTTCAAAAACCGCGTACTACACCTAGACTTTCAGCGTGTAGACGAAGGTAAGAAAATGCACATGAAAGTGCCTTTGCATTTCATCAATGCAGACAAAGCGCCTGGCGTTAAAGTTTCTGGCGGTATTGTTTCACACGTGCTGAACGAGTTGGATATTTCTTGCCTACCGAAAGATCTTCCAGAATTTATCGAAGTTGACTTAACTAACTTAGCAACAGGCCACTCGATTCACGTATCCAACGTGAAGATGCCTACAGGTGTGGAATCAGCCGTGCATCGTGGTGAAGATTTGGTTATTGCAACTATCATCATCCCGCGTGGCGCAGTAGCTGAAGTTGAAGGTGCAACCGTCGCAGCTGCGGATGTGCCAGCGTCAAACCAAAAAGCGAAAGACGAGGAGAAAAAAGAAGACAAGGCGAAGAAAAAATAATTTTCCCTTAGTCTCGGCAACACTGATTTGCATATGCCCGCCGAAGATTTTTGGCGGGCATTTTTATTTACCCTTCAGCACTTAATCGAATGCCTTCATCATCCATCAGCTTAGTTGTAGGCCTTGGCAACCCGGGGCGCGAATACGAAGACACCCGCCACAATGCTGGATTTTGGTGGGCAGACCAACTGGCGAGCCGCGTTAATGGCGCGTTTCGGGCTGATTCAAAATTTTCAGGTTTGGTTGCAAAGACACCTACTTTTTGGCTGCTAAAACCATCCACATTTATGAACCGTTCCGGCCTTGCAGTGGGCGCGTTAGCTAAGTTTTATCGCATTGAGCCAGCACAAATTTTAGTCGTACATGATGAACTTGACCTGCCTGCAGGCGACGCAAAACTAAAACTCGGCGGCAGCCATGGCGGCCACAACGGTTTGAAGGATATCGATGCCCACCTAGGCACACGCGACTATTGGCGCTTACGCTTAGGCATCGGCCACCCGCGCGCACTGGCGAAAGCCGATGGTGGCGCGCACATCGAGGTGGTTGACTATGTGCTGCAGCGCCCCGGCACAGCTGAAGCACGCGCTATTGAAGACGCCATGCACCGAAGCATTGATATCTGGGAAACAATGGCGACTGGCGACTTTGAAGCTGCCATGCTTAAACTGCATACCAAGCCAACCATCGCCAAGCTACCCAAGCCACCGAAAGCACCTAAAATAGTGGCTTCGGGAATCGCAACAACTTCAGTGTTAGCGTCACCGGCAAGATCACCACCCAATACCGAATCACTAATCAAAAAGGCAACACCATGAAATGCGGAATCGTAGGCTTACCCAATGTAGGCAAATCCACCTTGTTTAATGCCTTAACTAAAGCGGGTATTGCCGCTGAAAACTACCCGTTTTGCACCATCGAGCCCAACATTGGCATCGTTGAAGTACCCGATCCGCGCATGGATAAGTTATCTGCCATCGTCAAACCGCAAAAAGTGCAATGCGCTATTGTTGAGTTTGTTGATATTGCAGGGTTAGTTGCGGGCGCATCGAAAGGTGAAGGGCTGGGCAACCAATTCTTAGCCACCATTCGTGAAACCGATGCTATTTCGCACGTGGTGCGCTGCTTTGATGATCCAAACGTGATACACGTCGCGGGCAAGGTTGATCCATTATCTGACATCGCCGTCATCGACACTGAATTAGCCCTGGCAGACATGGCAACGGCTGAAAAAGCACTGCACAAAGCACAAAAAAATTCGCGTGCTGGCGATAAAGATGCGATCAAATTAGTCGCTATTTTAGAGCCGATGTTAAAGCACCTAGACCAAGGTAATCCCGTGCGCTCGATGGGCCTAGATGCCGATCAATTGACCATCATCAAGCCCTATTGCTTTATCACCGCCAAGCCAGTTTTGTATGTGGCTAACGTAATTGAAGGCGGTTTTGAAAACAACCCGCTGCTAGATTTAGTGAAAGCCCACGCCGCAAAAGAAGGCGCACCGGTTGTATCAATTTGCGCAAAAATTGAAGCCGAAATTGCCGACCTTGAACAAGAAGATAAAGATATTTTTCTGGCCGACATCGGCATGACTGAACCCGGCCTAGATCGCCTTATTCGCGCGGCCTACACATTGTTAGGTTTAGAAACCTACTTCACAGCTGGCGTAAAAGAAGTACGCGCTTGGACGGTCCGCAAAGGCTCCACCGCCCCACAAGCTGCCGGTGTCATCCACACTGATTTTGAGCGCGGCTTCATTCGCGCTGAAGTAATTGCCTATGACGATTACGTTGCCTTAGGAGGCGAAGCCAAATGCAAAGAAACCGGAAAAATGCGCGTTGAAGGCAAAGAATATATTGTAAAAGACGGCGATGTAATGCACTTTAGATTTAACGTATAGGTTTTGCACGGCACGCTGTAGAAGCAATAAAATAGGGCATCTCTGGGCACAATACCCATTGATGCCCATTTTTATTGGACTTCGCGAGCCAACTAAATAGGCACAAATAGTGCCCGAGTCACGCAACTTTTTATACTATATTCTTCAGCATTATCTTTCGAAACGTTTCATTACCAGTCAGGTACAACAAATGCCTATCCTAAGCCTTAAGAAAACTGCCACATTTCTTTTCTTCGCCGCGACACTGTCAACTACAAGTGCTGCCCAATCCCTCGGCTACTTCCGCCAGCCCGCTGTATCTAACGACGCCATCGTATTCGTTGCCGAAGGCGATTTGTGGAAGGTGCCGCTTGACGGCGGCACGGCGCAACGACTGACTTCGCACGTCGGTGAAGAATTAACGCCAGCCATTTCACCGGATGGTCGAAGCGTGGCGTATTCAGGGCGTTTTGAAGGTTCTGCTGAAATTTATACGATGCCTTTGAGCGGTGGCGTGCCGAAGCAGCTGACCTTTGACGGCGGCTCGCAGGCAAAGGTGGCGGGCTATACACCTGCAGGAGATGTGCTCTACAGCACCAATCGTTACTCCGGTTTTCCACAGCAGCGGTTGGTGGTTCTCAATGCTACAACGGGTGCGCGCACACCGATTCCGTTGGCTGAAGCCGCTGAAGGTTGCTACTTAAACAACAGCCTTATTTTTGCACGCCAAAGCCAAATTAGCGATAACGTAAAACGCTATAAAGGCGGCGGTGCCCAGCAAATATGGGCATTTTCAAACAATAATACAGAGGCGCAACACTTAACCAAGGGCATTGAAACCACTAATCGTCAACCGATGTGCGCACAAGGTCGCGCCTACTTTTTATCTGACCGCGATGGCACGATGAATGTATGGTCCATGACCGCTGCCGGCGGAGATTTACGGCAGCACACCAAACTTAAAGACTTCGATATTCGCGCGGCGTCCGCCAGCGCCAACCATATCGCTCTACAACTCGCAGGTGAAATTTGGTTGCTGACGTTAGCCGACGATAGTTTGAAAAAAGTGCCGATCAGCTTGCAAAGTGACTTCATGCAATTACGTCCGCGCTGGATTAAAAACCCACTGGACTTCCTTACAGACGTGGCACTGTCTCCAAACGGCGAGAAAGTGGCTTTAAACGCGCGGGGACAGCTATTTTCAACGCCCGTTGAGGCTGGGCGCCGCGTTGAACTCACGCGTGACTCTGCAACCCGCTTGCGCAATGTGGCTTTTGCCCCCGATGGCAAAACGATTTATGCCTTTTCAGATGCATCTGGCGAATTTGAGCTTTGGCAGTTTCCCGCCAACGGCGTGGATAAAGCCGTCGCACGCCAACTCACCTTCGGTGCGAATGTTTTGCGTACCGGCTTTACGGTGTCACCCGACGGCAAAACCATTGTGCACACCGACAAGCAGCGTCGACTTTATGTCACGGACGTGACCGCCAAGCCCCCAACTACCCGCGAGCTATTGCGTGAGAGCTTAGCCGAAGTGGAGCATATAAGTTTCTCACCCGACAGTAAATGGATTGCATTTACGGCCGCCACCACCAATTATTTTTCGCAAATTAACTTGCTCAATTTAGAATCGCGCCAGCGCATTAAAGTCACATCTGATCGCTACATCTCGCAGCATGCGGCGTTTAGTCCCGATGGGCAGTTTTTATATTTCCTGTCAGATCGCAATTTGCAATCGCTCGTTGGCAGCCCGTGGGGACAACGCAACCCCATGCCCTATTTTGATAAGCAATCGCGCATTTACGCGGTGGCGTTAAACAAGGCCGCAAAGTGGCCATTTGCGCAAAAAAATGAGCTGCAAACCAAGCCTGCCGCGGCTGCAAAACTTACAGAAGCGGGCGATAAAAAAGTGGAAGCGAAGCCTGAAACTAAGTCCACGCAAGTAGATGAAGATGGCCTATTTACAAGGCTTTACGAGGTTCCTGTTCCTGCTGGAAATTACACAGAGCTAAATGTAGATGCCAAGCGCTTGTATGTATTGTCAGGCGACACCTCTATTGAGCGCAAGCGCCACTTACGCACCATCGCAATCGAGGCCGGTGGCAACACGCCACCGGTGGTCGAAACTTTTTTAGATGATGTGCGCAGCTATGAAATTTCTGCGGACGGCAAAAAAATATTGTTACGCAGAACGAACGAGCGCGCCACCGATTTTTGGGTGGTGGATGCCGCATCGAAGGCGCCCGCTGATTTACCCAAATTTGCGCTCAATCTTCGAGACTGGAGCTTCACCCTAGACCCGCGCGCCGAATGGCAGCAAACTTTTACCGACGCATGGCGCATGCATCGCGACTACTTTTGGGACGTGAATATGCACGGTGCTGATTGGCAAGCCGTGCGCCAAAAATACGCGCCCTTCATTCAGAAGCTTACCGACCGATCTGAACTAGCCGACGTGCTCGCACAAATGGCGTCCGAAGCCGCAGCCCTGCACAGCCAAGTAGGCAACCCTGATACCCGCAAGAGTAATGACGATATCGACACGGCGGGCTTAGCAGCAACATTAGTACCGGTTGCTGGCGGCGTGCGCGTAGACGCGTTTTTCAACGGTGATCCAGAGCTCCTAGAAGAACGTTCACCATTGGCAAGGCCGGACGCTGGCATCACTTTGGGCGACATCATCACTGCGGTGAACGGCGTAAATTTAGACGCTAACAACCGTATCGAATCGCACCTGCGCAATCAAGCCGGTAAGCAGGTGCTATTGCAAGTGCGGCGCACCAACACTACAGGAGCGGCAACTGAATTTTCCACCATCGTGGTCCCGGTTACCACCCCGCGTGACTTCCAACTGCGCTACCTAAACTGGGAACGTGAACGCGGTGAGCGCGTGCAACGCGCCATCAACCCTGCATTCAAAAATCGCTTGGCCTACGTGCATTTGCAAGCGATGGGCGGCAACGACATCGCGCGCTGGTCACGCGAATTTCATCCCGCGTTTCAAAAAGAAGGGCTCATCCTCGATCTACGCAACAACGGCGGCGGCTCCATTGATAGCTGGATAGTGAGCCAACTACAACGCCGCGCATGGCTCTATTGGCAATCGCGCGACGACGAAAATATTCGCCACAACCAGCAGTTAGCCTTCACCGGTCATGTCGTCGCCATTATCGACGCCGACACCTATTCCGATGGCGAAACCATGGCCGAAGCACTCAAACGTCTAGGTATCGCCACCGTCATCGGCAAACGCACAGCCGGTGCTGGCATTTGGTTGTCCGATAGAAATCGCTTGGTAGATAACGGCATCGTTCGCGCTGCCGAACTCGGCACCTTTGCATCAACACCGACTGAAAATAAGTGGGTAGTAGAAGGTATCGGCGTAACGCCCGACATCGAAGTAGACAACCCACCCCACGCGACATTCAAAGGGGAGGACGCGCAATTGGCAGCAGCGATTAAATACTTGGAAGATAAAATTGCCAAGCAACCGATATGGCAGCCGGTAGTGCCGGCAAAGCCGGAACGGGCGAAGTTGTCTTTTTAGCGTTAAAAGCAATGGCTGGAGAAGACCTAAAATAGGGCGTCTCCAGCCATTTCAAATCGCACTTAGCTGATTAAATTACCGCCGCTCAACACCTGCATTTGCGTGTTCGCCCTCGGCGGTGGCACGCGAGCGACGACGATTGCAGTCACATGCTGGGCTCCCGCATGTTTAAGCACTTTGGCAGCTTCGCTCAAAGTAGCCCCGGTGGTGATTACGTCGTCAAGCAAGGCAATTTTTAGGTTGGGTTGCGCCTTCAGCGTTGCTGCTCCGGATGCAGATAAGGTGAACGCATCGCGAATATTGCGTCGTCTGGCTTCCAGCGGCAACCCTGCTTGAGCGGGAGTGTCGCGCACTTTTTCTAGCCAGTTTTTTTCTACCCGTACAACTTGCGACGCGTTCAGTTTCTTCGCCACCGCATCCGCCAACAGCGCCGCCTGATTAAATCCGCGTGACGCAATCCGCTGGCGGCTCAACGGTACGGGAACAATCACGTTAGGCACATTGCCCGCGTCAATCATTCTGTCCGCTAACGCAGTTGCAAATAATTCTAGTAGCGCGAAATTTGCATTAAATTTGTAATCCTGCACCAAACGATCCAGCGGAAATTGGTAGCGGAAAGCGGCAACGGTGGAATCAAATTTTGGCGGGTGGGCGATGCACACACCGCAAAGGTGACCGCCAGTATCTTCGATTGCGCATTGCGGGCAGCCGTTTGGGTTTAGAAACGGCAGGCTTTGCTGGCAGGGGGCGCAAAAAATTGGGCTTAAGGTTGGCTTGGCTTTTTCAGAAGTGTTTGCAGTGATGGTTGTTGCAATAATCATCGAGTCGCACGCGCGTGGCGCTTGACTTCCGCAAAGTACACAAGTCTCTCTGCCGCAAAGTCTAGACAGACTCGATAAATATTGAGAGTGAAAAGGCATCTTAGCGAGTCTAGCACCGCTTTGTTTTTACATCCAGCCGAAACCAGCCTGGCCGCGGATCTGATATCTTATTTTGGCGCTATGCGATTCAAGGCGGTAATTAGTTTAATTTTGTGACTTCCATCGTCTGGCCAGCCAGAAAAAGACTCGATCACTTTTCCATTTTGAAGGAAATAAAAAGTAGGCGTCAGCGCTAAATTGTCTAATGGCCAATCCCGATCAAGATGCACTATCGTGAACGCTGCCTCAGGGTAGCGGTTATTCCATTTCTGTAACTTTTCAAATTCAAATCCTGTGCTTTGCCCGACAATCCATTTTGTATTTTTTTTAATGCGGTCGGCCAAGTCACGATCACGGTAAATCGCTTGCACCGCGCGATTTGAAGGGCTGCATTTTGGGCTGCTTACAACCACCATAAGCCAGTCTTGCCCCAGAGATGCAGGCTGTAACGTGGCGACGCGCTCCGATTTACTAAGTACCCACTCGGTCGGCGCTTGCCCGCTTTGGGAGGTTCCGATATCTAGCATGTCGCCCGATGTCTCAGTGACCAGCTTTGGCAGCGGCTCAAGGGCTTGATCGTGCTTTGCGGCGAACTTAGTAGCACGGTTAAAATCACGCGTACGGAGGAAAAGATTATAAGTTTCCGCTATTTGCATTTTCGACGCAAGTCCGCGGCGCAGCATCTCATCAAGCACGTTTTCGAGAGCTTCATTATAAACACCGTAGTTTGAATAAAAAATGGCCGTGCCGTTGGCATCAAACAAAATCTTTAATACATCGTCATTCATCGAACGCATAGAAAGAGCATCGATTTGGTCGAACTCCAGTTTGGCATAAGTTTTCGCAATTTCCTCTGCAACAAAAAGATGCTTGTATTTTTTTTCTAAAGGTAAGTTCTTACCCTCCGCCACATCAATTAGGATCGAATATTTTGCACTCAGCAAATTAGTATTGCTGAGTGACCCGCAGCCTGAGAGCGTGACAATCGCAAGTAATACCGCTCCAAGTTTAGCAATTGTTAACTTTAAGTTTTGCATGAACATTTTGTCCTGAATAGACGCCGTCGGTTCAACCAAGCCAGCCTATAAAATTTCTGATTAGCGAAAATCAAGTACTTTGGAGATACTGCAAAAAATTGCTTTACGCACCTAAAACGTGTCGATGTTGTAATTGTAGGCTTCCCACAGCAATCAATTTACTCCACAGATGCCATCAACATGGCATCTGTGACACTTAGCAGAAGAAGACGCTCAGCGCTAAGAAAACGTTTTCAATTTAGCAATTCGGTGTACAAATATTCTTATATTTTGGGCTGCAGGTTGCTCGTGATGAGCATTCCATGCCTTCACGATCACCGGGAGCGAACTCATCGGCATCGTCCCAAGGGCTAAATATACCATTTGATTGCTGAGATTCAACTCTAGTTTTATTCTTCACCGATGTAGCAACGCCTTCGTTTGATGCTCCGTCGGGTGAGACCGGACCGTTCATGATCTCAAGATCGGTCATATTTAACACTCTAGTATTTTGAATAAGCTTGGTTGTACGTTCAACACCAAACAGCGCAAGAATCTTATGCACATCTGTGGCTGGCACTCCTTCTAGTTCTGCGAAAGAATAGCTAGTTAACCCCTTTTCATTAAATTTCATCGAGGCGATAAACCGGCTTAGCCCAGAATCAGACAATTTACCTAATGGCGAGCTCAGCGCCGTGGTGCTTCCGATGTGGTGATCAAGCTCCGTGACAGACATGATTGGCGTGGTTTTAACTGATGCTTCCGCAGTTGCCACAGCGTTCGCACCGAAAGTTGCTGCGTTTACGTGCACACTTAATGCTAAGCCAATGGCCGCTAATCCAACTGCTAATTTCAAACTTTTCATGATAAAACTCCTATTGAAGTACAAATAAAATTAGAAAGAGAACATCCGGGGTTCATTGGTGCAATCTGCAATCTCATTAACTCACGCTAATGACTGTAGCGAAATGCCGCAGATTGTAACTTGTTGCACCAATGAATCTATTATGCAAAAAAAAAAAATCATTCCGTCAAGACCTTTTAAAAAGAAAATTTTTGCCTACGAAACATTTCAGGCTAAATCTGCCACAAAGTTGTCTGAACATTTACTCAAAAACCAAGGGACTGAACTGACAGGGTTAACCATTTCCGTTCGCGAAATATCATTCAAAAATTCAAGCGAATATAGCTGGAGACGCCCTTTATTAGTACTTCTGTAAGAAATAGTTAAGTGAGAGTTGCGGTAAAAATATCACACACAATTTATTGAAGTGCGATAGGCGCACGCAGCGTGGTCGCAATTTAAATAAATTTACGCACGCACACAGAAAAGCCAAACACTTAAAAAGCTCAACCGATTTTTGTCTGATATTTTGATGCTTGAGCGAGGGGAATCGCACGAAAGGTAGCTGGCAATCTTGCCTTAAATTCTTATTTTGCGCTACGTAGCTTGTAAAATCTAACATCTTGCCGCAGCAAATTCGCTTATTTTTTAAGCGCCCATAGCAATTTAACCGCATAAAATTTTGATAGCCAAGGTAGAATTAAGGACTTCTTGTACTCACCCAACCATACTCCTGCTATGACATCTCAAGCTACCCTGCAAGCTAAGCCGCAAACTATCTCCACCCCGCAAAAATGGCTGCAAAATGAGGCTGCCCTAACTTGGTCGCTTGATGCAGTACAGGCGTTATTTAACCTGCCGTTTAATAACTTGATTTTTCAGGCGCAGCAGGTACATCGCGCTCAATTTGCGCCCAATGCGGTGCAGTTATCAACGCTTATTTCCATTAAAACCGGCGGCTGTAGCGAAGATTGTGGCTATTGCCCGCAAGCTGCGCGCTATCACACGGGTGTGGAAAACCAAGACCTCATGAGCGTGGCCGACGTAGTGGCGGCGGCTAAGCAAGCCAAAGCCAATGGCGCGAGTAGGTTTTGCATGGGTGCCGCTTGGCGCGGGCCTAAGCAGCGTGATCTGGATCCAGTGCTGGACATGGTGCGTGAAGTTAAGGCGCTAGGCATGGAAGCCTGTTGTACGTTAGGCATGTTGAAAGACGGGCAAGCTGAGCAACTAGCGGAAGCTGGTTTGGATTACTACAATCACAACTTGGATACCGCACCTGAAGTGTACGGCGATATTATTACTACGCGTGAATATCAGGATCGACTTGACACGCTTAGCCGTGTGCGCGACGCGGGTATGCACGTGTGTTGCGGCGGCATTGTGGGAATGGGCGAATCGCGATTGGAGCGTGCCGGATTGATTACGCAACTGGCTAATTTAAATCCCGCACCAGAATCCGTTCCTATCAATTATTTGGTGCAGGTTGAAGGCACACCGATGCACGATAGATTGCAGGGCGAGAAGGTACTGGATTGGTCGGAATTTGTACGCACGATTGCGGTGGCACGGATCACCATGCCAACGAGCATGGTGCGGCTATCTGCGGGGCGGCGCGAGATGAATGAAGCGACGCAAGCGCTGTGCTTTTTTAGCGGTGCCAATTCGATTTTTTATGGCGACAAATTGCTGACGACGGGCAACCCTGAAGTGGAAGGCGATCGCGCATTATTTGCCAAGTTGGGTTTAACGACGGCATAGTTAAGGCAAAAGCAAGGCAGAAACAAGGCAGAAGCAAGCGTGCAAACAGACGATTACGCACCCTACCTAGGCGAATTAGTACTCGCAGATGCCTTACGCACGCGCCGTGTGGTGCAGTCGCCGCAAGGCGCACGCATGCAGGTAAATGGGCGCTCAACGATTGCGTTCTGCAACAACGATTATTTGGGATTAGCGGCGCATCCGCGCTTGATTACAGCGGCTACGCAAGCAATGGCAGAATATGGTTTTGGTGGTGGCGCCTCGCACTTTGTGAGCGGCCACAGCACCCCGCACCACGCGTTAGAAGCCCAATTGGCGACCTTTATGGGCATGGAGAGCGCGCTGTTTTTTTCAAGCGGCTATTTGGCAAATATAGGCATTTTGTCTGCCTTGGCGGACCGCCACACCACTATTTTTGCCGATAAGTTGAACCACGCTTGTTTGATTGACGGTGCGATTTTGTCGCGTGCAAAAGCAATTCGCTATGCGCATTGCGATATGGCAGCGTTACGAACCGCATTAGAAAATTCTGATGCAAACAGCCCACGCATCATCGCCACAGACGCTGTGTTCAGTATGGATGGCGATATTGCGCCGCTTAATTTGCTATTAGACCTAGCAGAAGAATTTGATACCTTGCTAGTGATTGACGATGCGCATGGTTTTGGCGTGCTAGGCAAGCGCGGACGCGGTACTTTGCAGTACTTTACACTGCCCGAAGCATTGGTAAAAAAGCGGGTAGTGTACATGGCCACATTAGGTAAGGCAGCGGGCGGCTACGGGGCGTTTGTGGCGGGGGCGGCCAATATGGTGGAATGGATTTTGCAAAGCGCACGCAGCTATATTTTTACCACTGCTACCCCGCCTGCTATTGCGGCAGCGCTGTCGCAAAGCTTGCACCTGATTGACGAAGAACCGCAACGCCGCGCGCATTTGCACATGCTAATTGGCTTGTTTCAGCAATCACTGGCGTTGAAAAATTTCAAATTATTGCCGTCTGAAACCGCGATTCAGCCCATCATTATTGGCAGCAATCACGATGCAATGGCAGTGGCGGATGCGCTGATGTCGCGTGGTTTTTGGGTCCCAGCGATTCGCCCACCCACTGTGCCTGAGGGCACGGCACGGCTGCGAGTGTCGCTCAACGCCGCGCACAGCGTAGATGATGTAATGGATTTGATTATGGCGCTGGTGGACATTGATGCGGAGTTTGATGCTTGAGCATGAGCAATTTATTCAGCAAAATTTATCGGCAATGTGGTAACGGTGCCGCGCAAACAGTGGTGATGCTGCATGGCTGGGGACTAAACCATGCAGTGTGGGCGCAAACGGCAGCGGCGCTAAGCGAAACGGCAGAAGTACATTGCCTTGATTTGCCAGGGCATGGAAAATCACCACTTTTAGATGCCTATAGACGCCCTACAATAGGGCTTCTTCAGCACATTATTGAGGAAATTGGCACATACATTTCATCTGTTGGCAAACCGGTGACGTTGATTGGCTGGTCTTTGGGTGGGCACATCGCGATGTACTTTGCGATGCAGCATCCTGCGCTAATTTCTAAACTGGTTTTAATCAGTGCGACACCATGCTTCGGCGAACGGGATGATTGGCCGCATGCGATGGCGCAGAAATCATTAACTGATTTTTCGCAGCGCTTGCAGACTAATCAAGCAGCGACAATTCGGAGTTTTCTGTGTTTGCAAATGCTTAATCTACCGAACGCAAAAAGTGTTGCGCAAGTGCTGGCGAAACAGCTTGCAGCGCACGGTGAAGCGTCTGCGGAAGCGCTTAAAATCTGGCTTGACGTGCTAGAGCAGTCGGATGTTCGCGATGAAATTTCAAAGCTTCTTGAAACGCCAATGCTAATTGTGCAGGGCGGGCGGGATATGTTGGTGCCGAGCGGTTGTGGGGATTGGCTGACGGAAACTTTGCCGCATGCGCAATATGTGTGTTTGGAAGCAGCGGCGCATGCACCGTTTATTTCGCATGAAGCGGTTTTTATCACAGCTCTGTCCGATTTTTTGAATAACGAGGCTTCGATACACAATGGGGATTTGCAGCCTTCCCCCCCTCTCCCACGCATGTCGCACACGCGTCTCCCTCGGGGTGAGAGCGGTGCAAAGCAACAACTTACGAATTTGAGCGCTGTAGATGACTGAACCTACTTTTACCTTACCCAAAAAATCCGACGTCCGTCGTTCATTTTCACGCGCGGCGGCAAGCTATGACGACGCGGCATTTTTACAGCGTGAAGTTTGTGATCGTTTATTTGAGCGCCTTCAGTATATTAAGCTAAACCCTGTAAACGCACTAGATATGGGCGCTGGCACGGGTTATAGCACTGAAAAATTACGCGCGACTTATCCGCAAGCGCATACGATCGCGCTGGATTGCGCACAAGGCATGTTGGAGTTTGCGCGGCAAAAGTTGAATCCGCCAGCGCCCTCACTGTCCTTCGCGCAACGCTTACTGGCAACGGTGAGACCAGTCGCGTCCGCGTCACCACGCACAACTTTCGTTTGCGGTGACGCGGAAAATTTACCGTTGGCGGCCGAATCGGTGGATTTGATTGTTTCAAGCTTAACGATTCAGTGGTGCGATCCCTTGGCTGTTGCTAAGGAGGCCTATCGCGTTCTAAAGCCAAATGGTTGCTTTATGTTCACCACTTTTGGGCCGGATACGCTAAAAGAATTGCGCAGCGCGTTTAAAGCGGTTGACGATAAACCGCACGTAAATCAATTTTTAGATATGCATGATGTGGGCGACCAATTATTGAACGCGGGATTTACTGATCCGGTGATGGATCAAGAAATTATCACCCTCACCTACACCACGCTTAAACCATTGCTGAGGGAGCTTAAAGCGATAGGCGCGCACAATATGATGCCTGGCCGTGCGCAGGGCCTCTTAAGCAAATCCGCTTGGACCACGCTACAAACGACCTACGAGGCGTTTCGACGTGCCGACCTAGATGCAAAACTACCCGCAACCTACGAAGTGGTTTATGGGCAAGCTTGGAAGCCGGAAATTACCAAACAGAAAACAGTAGATGGCGTGCAAGCGATCTCGTTGCCGGATTTTAAACGGATGCTAAAACGTGACAGCTAAAAAGTTCTTTATCACCGGCACCGATACCGATGTGGGCAAAACGTTTTGCACAGTAGCCTTGCTGCACGCCTTTGCGAAACTGCAATTACGAGTGGTGGGCATGAAGCCAGTAGCGGCCGGTGCTGCGGTAGGCGGCGTAAATGATGATGTGGTTGCACTGCTAGCCGCCAGCAATGTGGCGGCCGATATAGCCGACATAAACCCCTATTGCTTTGTACGAGCTATCGCTCCGCACATTGCAGCCGCCGAGGAAAATTGCACGATTTCGATTGCACACATACAACAGTGCTTACAGCGTTTGTGCGCGCAAAGTGACGTGGTGTTGATTGAAGGTGCTGGTGGCTTTTTAGTCCCCTTGGATGCCAACAACTCAATGGCAGACCTAGCGGTGGCGCTCGAAGCACCGATCATTTTAGTCGTGGGGATGCGCCTTGGCTGCTTGAACCACGCCTTACTTACGGCAGAGGCAATTCGAGCGCGAGGCTTAAAGCTCGTAGGTTGGATTGCGAACTGCATTGATCCTGCCATGCCCGCTCAACTTGAGAATATTAAAACTCTTGAAGATCGCCTAAATACGCCGCTTTTAGGCATAATGCCGTCGTTCCACGGCGCAAATAGCGGCGACACCGAACGCGGATTGGCTACGGCAAGCATCTTAAATATCTCAGCTTTACTTTAGAGCACATCTATAAATCCACTTGTCGTCGCTATGCGTTGTTGCTCACGAAAAATTTCTACTTACGTACCAAGCATGTGCAACGTCGAAATTTGTCGTTCACACCTAGCCTCGAAAATTGAATTTATAGATCTGCCCTTTAATCAACCCAAACCGAAATTTCACCATGACCTCTAAACATTTCACATTTTTATCTATTGCAGCCTGCGCAATCATTGTGCCGTTGATGATTTATGTGGCCTTGCCACCGCCACAAAAATCAGCCAAGACTGCGCCAACTATTGCGGCTAGCGACGCTTCGCCTATCAAGAGTGAGAATACAGCGTTACCGGTAGTATCTTCTGGCCTCCCAACCGTTAGCAACGTCCGCGTGCGCACTACGGTACCCGGTGCACGCGTCTCCGCGGCCTATATGGAAATTGCGGCAACGCAGGCGTTGACGCTAATCCGTGCTGAAACAAAAATAGCGGGAATTACTGAAATACATAGCATGGCAATGCGCGATGGCGTGATGGAAATGCGCGCGCTGGAAAAGCTCGACATTCCAGCGAATACTGCTGTAAAGCTTGAACGTGGCGGCCTACATGTGATGTTATTGCAACTTAACACGCAGATTAATGCAGGTGACAAGGTGCCGCTGGCGCTCACGTTTCAAGGGCCGGATGGCAAGCCATTTAAAGTTGACGTAGAAGCGGTGGCAGAAACATTTGGGCCTGCGGCTGGGGCAGCCTCGGGCACCAAAGCCCCAGCGCACCAGCATTAACGGCGACGTGGTTTGCTAAAAAAATTAGATTTGCGCTATAGCCCGCGCTTTTCCATATAAGCCAACAACGTTTTGTTGGCTTTTTTACGGATAAGACCTTTAAACGGCCCAAACCAGCCCAATAATTTGCCCGATGCGCCCAATGCTTGCCCAGCCCAGTTCCAAAGGTCAAAGCGATCCACATGGCGAATAATTTTGCCGTCTTTGAATGAAAACACGGCTTCAATTTTGTTGTGCACCATCCGGCCGCTGCCGCTGTATAAGTACTTGGCTTCCCAATTGGCGCGCCCACCCGCGTCGTCCGCTCTGGCGCTCACTAAGGTGAGTTCAAACTCCTTAGCGCGCTCGCACAACATCGCCCACATGGCGTTGGCTTGCGCACCCTTGAGCATTGGGAAAGCAGGGTCGGTGAAGGCAATTTCATCGTGGTATTGCGCCTTCATGCCGGCTGCATCGCGCTTGGCAAACGCGTCATAAAAATCACGAATTAGTTTCTCGTTGGCGTGCATAAAAGCCCTCTCTAAAATCACTTAAACCACTTAAATACGCAATTTTAATACACCCTGTAGATGCCCTAAAATAGGGTGTCTACAAGGCATAAAATAACTAGATCCCTCTACAAAAACAACAATGGCCGAAGTATCGGCCATTGTTGTTACGTCAAAGCTGCGTTTCCGTTACCTATCAATATCGCAAGACCACATCGACTAATAAGCTTGACGGGTGATCGCTTTCTCACCTTTGCCATTTGGCGTGGTGAAGCTAAACTTTGCATTGGCGGAATCGGTAAACTTAAATTCACCCTCACCGAATGGTATGCGCGTTACGTCGTTTGGATTGAACGTTGATGACGTTGGCAGCGCACCACCCACTGTTTTATAGAGCTTGCCTTTGAATGTTGCCGCATCGGTCCATTCGCCACCAGGCATCACAATCCAAGCTGACTTTTGCTCTGTGCCAACGGTTTCATAGGTGTACCAAACTACAAACATATTGCGCGATGGGCTTTGAATCACGCTCATGCCCCAACCTGACTGCTCGGGGTTCCACCACATATCGGAATAATTCACGGTGCTGCTCGCAGCAGAAGGCAATGCCGCGCCGCCTGGCAGGCTTACTGTACCCAACAAATTGCCGATGGCAAAGCCGATGGTCATTGGGCCAGTTTCATTGAATCGACCTTTTACAATTGGCGCTTGGCCAAGCACATAGGTAGTCGGGAAGAAAATTGGACCACAAACAGCTGGATCAGCGGTTGCCGGCGATGGATAGAGCTGTAGGTCTTCGTAGAGCGTTCCAAACTGAATTAGCTGGAAGTTAGATGGGCAAACTTGCGGCACGCTACCCTGAAACGGGATGAGGTGCATCATGAGTAAATTTAAATTTGGCTTGCCGGTGCAGGATTCACGCCAAAAATACGCATCAAAGCCGCCGGTTGCGGTGCCGCTGGCTGGCAATACGCGGAAACTATAAAACGGCAGGCGTGGCTGATTAGGCAGCGGGGATGAAATGCAGCTGGCGTAATCGACCACCACCGCTTTAGCCGGTGCGGCTGCGAAAAATGCGCAAACTGCCGCAGCAGAGGCCGCAATTAACGTGATATTTTTGAGCAAAATAGAATAAGTTTTTTGTGCTTTTTGCATTAGCATTGCAAGCTCCCCGACTAAAATAACGTGATATTCCGATGGCAAAATAGTGATTGAAAATAAGAATCTACAACACTATCCTCACTTTTTACTATAACTTGACGGAAATGTCTAATAAATTGCATGAGGTTTGCCGGTTTTGCGACAATTTAGTGGTGTAAAGTTCCTGAAAACCACTTTAAGCAATGTTCTGGCTGCCATCATTGCGAGTTCAAAAAGTGCAAAATGTGGCTAGTCATGGCATTAACTAACACGGTATTATTACGCCAAACCTTATTTAATTATCACCCTCTTGACACGCTGCATAGATCATTCTCGCCTAAGATCCCCTTAGGCAAAATAGAAAAAATCATGGAAAACATCGGCAAGTATAAAGTTATTCGCGAACTCGGCAAAGGTGCCACCGGCGGCGTTTATTTAGCCGAAGACCCATTTAACAATCGCCAAGTTGCCATTAAGGTAATGTTTCCAGAAGTGCTGAAAGACGCCGAAGACGGCGCCGAGTATCGCAACATGTTTTTAACTGAAGCTTCGCTTGCAGGGCGCATTATTCATCCGCATATCGTGTCAATTTTCGACGCGGTGGTTGAAGAAGAAATGAGCTACATCGTCATGGAATTTGTCGATGGCGGCACGCTAGAAAAGTTTTGCTTGCCCGATAATTTATTGCCCGAACCGACGATAGCTGAGATTGCTTTTAAATGTGTTCGCGCGTTAGCCTTTGCTAATATGGATGGCCTAATTCACCGCGACATCAAGCCCGGTAATATTTTATACAAGGGTGGCTCGGATATTAAGGTTGCCGATTTCGGCGCTGCTTTAAGTGTGGTGAGCGACAAGACGCAAACCACATCTGTAGGCTCACCGCTATACATGGCGCCAGAGCTCATTACTGGGGCAAGAGCCAACGCGCAAACCGATATTTATGCGTTGGGCGTTGTGATGTATTACTTACTGGCTGGCCGTCCGCCTTTTGCGGCCTCAAATCACGCCAGCATGGCCTATCAAATTGTGAATGTTGAGCCAGAGCCGCCTTCGCGCTATCGCGAAGGCGTTTCCGCATCGATGGAAGATGTGGTCAAGCAAGCCATGGCCAAAGATCCGCGCAACCGCTTCCAAACTTGGGAAGAGTTTGGCAAAGAACTCACCACGCTTTGGGAAGCAGCCATGCCGGCCGCCCAAGCAACGGCAGTTGGTCGCACTGCAGCTGAAGAACACGAGCCAGATGATGCGGTATCAGACACCGAGCGATTTAGTTTTTTGAAGACCTTATCGTTTTACACGGGCTTTCCTGAAAACGAATTATGGGAAGTTTTGCGCATCAGCAAATGGCGTAATTTTCCAGCGGGGCAAGTGCTGATTAAGGAGGGCGACGTCGGCGATTCGTTTTTCGTTTTAGCCAGCGGCACCGTAAAAGTAACCCGCGGCAAACGCTTGCTCAATGTACTTAGCGCGGGCGATTGTATTGGCGAAATGTCCTATCTTGCCAAACGCGATGGCCCCAGAAGCGCAACCATTTCTACCGCCACAACGTGTATCGTGATGAAAATCCGCGCGGCGGATTTGAATTCAGCCTCGCCAAGCTGTAAGCAGTTGTTTGATCGGAAGTTTTTAGAAACGTTGGTGGAGCGCTTAGAAACTGCAAATCAGCAGTTAGCCGTCACCTAAAACGCTTAAAACAACAAGCTGGAAACGCCCTAAATACGGGCTTCTCCAGCCTTTTTTACTTTACGAAATAACCCAGCGCAAACACGCCAAGCATCATCAAACCCACTGCCACCTTGGTTACCGCGCCCACCACCAAGCCTAGCCACGTGGCGATACCCACTTTTGCGGCGCCAAGTGCCTGCTGGCCTTGCGTACTTTGCGTCGTCTTTTCGGCGTTTTTTTCAGCCATGGTGCGTGAAAGATATTCGCCTAAAAACGCGCCCACAAATGGAAAAATGAAGATACCAATTATTCCGGCAAACAGTCCGAAAATTGTGCCAAGCGCTGCGCCCAGCAGCGCGAGTTTCGAAGCGCCCGCCTTCTTCGCCCCAAAGTAGCCAGCCGCTAAATCTACACAAATAGCAAAGACTGCCATCACCGCCAAAATAACTAGCGTAGGCCAGCCAACCCGCTGGAAATTATCAATATAGGCGGCCAAGAATATTCCCCCATAAATAAGTGGAATACCAGGCAAACCTGGCAAAATTGTGCCCGCAAACCCAACTATCACCAGCACAGCGGCCAGCGCCCACAGTACCATGGGCATTACAGATGCAGCTTCCGTCATCACATTCCTTTAAATTAATTTACTAACTTACTAACGACTGCGCTAAACCCCCATCGCCTCGCCCATGCGAATCGCACCGGTTGCTTGCCATGCCGTGTTAAATGAAATCGTATTTTTTGGCCACAACATCACCACTGTGGAGCCCAACAAAAACCGCCCCATCTCATCCCCTTGTTTAAAAGCAATGGGCTTTTTCGAATAATCCCATTCCCGCACTTTGCGCGCACGCGGCGGATTAATTACACCCGCCCATGTGGTAGCCATACTTCCCACAATCGTCGCCCCCACCAGCACTTGGACAAACTGCATCCCTTTTAGTTTACCTGCCGTGGCTTCAAATACGCACACCACCCGCTCATTGCGTGCAAACAAGCCGGGCACCCCGCGGGCGGTCGTTGGATTGACTGAAAATAATGCACCCGGTACATAAATCATCTTTAATAACTTGGCTGCGCACGGCATGTGAATACGATGGTAATCCTTCGGGCTTAAATACAAAGTAGCAAAGCTGCCATTTTCAAACTGCTTGGCTAACGCCGCATCGCCGCCCACCAAGGCGGTAGTGGAATAGCTATGCCCCTTTGCCTGAAACACTTGGTCGCCGGTAATTGCGCCAAACTGGCTGATGGCCCCGTCCACCGGGCAAATATGCGCAGCTTTAGCGATCGGACGGGCATCAACGCGCAATGCGCGCGTAAAGAAATCATTAAACGTGGCGTATTTAGCGATGTCAGGTTCGGCTGCCTCAGCCATATTTACGCCATAGCGTTTCACAAACCATGCGATGAGCGATGTGGTACGCGTGCCGCCAGCGTAGCCAGCAACCAACCCGGCAAAATTGGTAAGTGCTTGTTTTGGCAATAAATATTGGGGAAGAACTTTAAGAAAAGGGAGCACGGCAGGCTTTCAACAAATTCAAAGATGCCCAATTATACCCGCTCAATTTTTGCGCAAAGTACTCACATTGCTGATTTGCCGCAAAATTCATGTTGTAACAGCGCCGCCACAAACAGGGACAAATTGTTGCGCAAACACCACACTCCGAAAAAGTTCCAACCTAAATGGCATCGCAACGACTAAAATTCTAAGGTTAGGTATTCTGTACAGCTAAAACTGTCATAAATCTAGTGGTTCTTAGGGTTTTATTGCCCTTTAGGGCGCCCTGAATATTTTTTGCAACATTGCAGCACAAATAAACACGTTTGCAGTTGAAAACGACCGATTTACATTACCAAAATACGAGGCCTAAATGAAGCATTTAAAATTGAAAGCATTGCCACAAGCGTTGCTTTCCACCCTTGGCATGGGCGTTGCCGCAACATTGGCATTTGCCCCATTGGCGATTGCCCAAACAACTGGCACAAATATCAAGCCAACAACGCAAAAAGTTGAGAAAATCGAAGTTACCGGTTCCAACATCAAACGTGTTGATTCCGAAACAGCCGCGCCAATTCAAATTATCACGCGCGAAGAAATCGCTCGCTCCGGTAAAACTACCGTCACCGAGCTTTTACGCTCACTGCCAACCAATGCTGGCGGCGGTTTGAATGACATCACCGGCGCAAACAGTTTCTCGTCGGGTGCATCCACAGTTTCCCTGCGCGGCTTAGGCTCTGCAGCTACGTTGGTTTTATTAAACGGTCGCCGTGTTGCACCGTTTGGCCCAGCTGATCCTAACTTTGGCCAATCAGCAGCAATTAACCTCGATGCTTTGCCACTTGACGTTGTAGATCGCGTAGAAATTTTGAAAGACGGCGCGTCGGCTATTTATGGTTCAGAAGCGATTGCCGGTGTAGTAAACATTATTTTACGCAAAGACTTTAGCGGTGCCTTGGTTGGCGGTAGTTTCTCCATCAACAAAGATAGCGAATACCAAGTTAAGCGCGCGGCGGCAACAGTAGGCTACGGCGATTTAGCACAAGACCGTTACAACGTTTTCGTTAACTACGAGCGTTTAGAGCGCGAAAAAGTGACAGTTAACAGCGTAGAAAATTATATTTTGCGTCCCGAGTTAAATCTGAATAACACTTACGCGACTTTCCGCCGTTTTGCGTCCTCGTTCGCGGGTAACTATTTGCGCGGTCTATATGACCCCGTTACAGGTGCTGCAACTGCGCTTGCGTTTATGCCAGCCGCTAGTCAACCTGCAAACTGCGTTCCTGCCGCCATTAAAATTAACGGTATTTGCCGTTGGGACAACGTTGACCGTACCGATTTAGTGCCAAAAAGTGATCGCGATAGCCTATTTGCGCGCGGTAGCTTAGATATCAATGCCAACTTGAGTGCTTATGCAGAAGCTGGTTTCAACCGTACAGTCACTTCCTACCGCGGTAGCCCACAGGTTTACGGCGATTTCGGCGTTTGGTATTCAAGCACCCAACAACGCCTCGTTAACTTGCAAGAATTTTTGCCAGTAGGCCACCCTAACAACCCGTTTACCACGCCAATCATTTACCGTCATCGCTTTACTGAAGTAGGTAATACTGATCGTTCAACAACGGCTGAAGCAACACGGTTGTTAGCAGGTTTGAAGGGAACAAATTCCAATATCGATTGGGAAACTGGTTTATTGTTCACTAAAAACACGGCTAAAGTAGTTAACTACAACCAGATTCGCGCCAGTGTACTCACGGATGCCGTTCGCAAAGGTACCTACAACTTCTTCTCACCGGAATCTGGCGCAGTAAAGCCAAGTGATTTGCGGATTGATACCAAAGACGATGCTGACTCATCATTTATGATTTTTGATGCAAAAGCGTCAACCGAATTGATGCAAACTAAAAATGGTCCGATTGGCTTGGCAGCAGGCTTTGAGCATCGCAAAGAAGAGCGTACTGCAACGCCAGACGGCGAAAAGCTGAAGGGCGAAGTTGTAGGCTTTGGCGCCGCATTTGCGGATGGCTCACGTAAAGTGAATTCTTTCTTCGCAGAATTGAATGTGCCGTTGTTTAAAGATGCAGAAATGCAGCTTGCTGCGCGTACTGACGGCTATTCTGACTACGGCCGCTCCACCACGCCAAAAGTTGCGCTTAAATGGAAAGTGGTTCCAACCCTTGCATTACGGGGATCGTTTGCTAAAGGCTTCCGCGCGCCATCGTTAACAGAAATCTCTCGTTCAAGCGTTACCGCGTTTTACGGCGGCATTACTGATCCAAAACGATGCATTAATGGTGACGAGCCGTCTTGCAGCCAAACGGTAGCGGCTTTGCTAGAAAATGCCCAAACATTGAACCCAGAAACAGCCACTACCACTAACTTTGGCTTTATTTGGGATGCAGGCAAAGATACGTCGGTTACATTAGATTACTTCGATATTCGTCGTAAAAATGAAATTAATCTGCTCGACCCAGATTTAATTTTATCCAATGAAGGCGCGACTACCGGCATCTACGCAAATCGCATCGTTCGCGGACCAGTATTGCCGGGCGAAGCATTCGGCGCGCTGCAGGCGATTCGCAACTTCTTCTTTAACGGTGGCGAAACCATCGTTCAAGGTGTAGACGTTGAAATCAGAAACAGACTAAATCTTGGCGCGTACGGCAAGCTTTCAACAACGGCAAGCTCTACTTACTACAAGAGTTTCCGCGGTAATACTGGCGACGAGCCAATTGTTGAATTCGGCAGCGCTGGCTTCCCACGCTTCCGTGGCACTGTCCGCACCGAGTGGGAATATCGTGATGTTGTTGTTGGTGCCACAGGCATCTACAACCGTGGCTACGATACGCCGCGTGACCCTACAAGAAGTTGTGCTGCGCAAGTACAACCTGGCTTCCCTTGTAAAGTTGCTGGTAACGCCACAATGGATATGTCGTTTGGCTATACCGGCATCAAAAATCTAACGCTAAGCGTTGTTGCCCGTAACATTTTCGACAAAAAGCCACCGCTAGATGCGTTGGCTCGTCCGTTGAACTTTACGTATCATCCGTTCCAAAGCACCTACTTCACATTCGGTGCAACTTACAAATTCAAATAAGCCACATTATTTGAATGCAATAAAAAAAGGAGCCTTCGGGCTCCTTTTTTGTTTGTATGCGGCTTTGCACTCGCACCAGCGGCGTTTTGTTTGCAACGGTGCCTTTAATATGACACGTCCCCATGCACGCGCACACGAGCGCCTATGCAAACTTGCTTCGATCAGTTTCTAATTTGTGCAGAATAACGACATCCCGATTCAATCTAACAACACTGTACTTCGCATCAATTGCAAAACGAGTCCGAATATTGCATGATTACAACTGCCGTTTGATATTGCACTGTGATCTCAAAAAAGGTCCCAGATCAGTGTGAGAACGCATTTACACTATTTCCAAAAGGGAAAACAGCCATGTCTACTACTAAAAAACCCCACAGCATAACCGCGCATCCGCAACGCGCCACGCTTACCCGTCACGTTGCAGCGGCACTCGTTGCGCTGGGCGCTACTGGTTTTGCATCCCATGCCGCCGCACAAACGACCACTCCAGCCACGCCGCAGAAAATAGAAAAAATTGAAGTCACGGGCTCGCTGATTAAACGAATTGATAGTGAAACACCCGCTTCTGTTCAAATTATTACTGCAAAAGATATTAAAAACTCGGGTTTTGGTACTGTTGAAGAGCTCATGCGTTCGCTGAGCGCCGTGGATGCTTCATCACTGCAAGACGGTGCAGCCAGCGGCTTTGTGGGCGGATTAGCGACAATTTCACTCCGTGGCTTTGGTTCGCAGGGCACGTTGGTTCTGATTAACGGCCGCCGCATCGCGCCAGTGGGTGCGGTGGATATCAACTTTGGCCGCGGGGCGTTGATTAACGTTAACACTATTCCTAAAGATGCGATTGAGCGCATTGAAATTTTAAAAGATGGCGCCTCGGCTCTTTATGGCTCGGATGCCATGGCGGGCGTAGTAAATTATGTGCTGAAGAAAGACTATCAAGGTGCTGAGGTTAACGCATCTTACGGTGCAAACGACAACGGCGTTGGCGTAACTAAAAATATGGGCATTTCATTTGGCTTCGGCGATTTGGCGCGCCAAAAATATAACGTGTACGGTGGCTTTCAAGCTTCACGGCGCGATCCGGTTATGCATGCCGACCTAAAAGACCGTGGTGATCTTGCGCGCAACAATGAATATTTAGGCATCAACGGTAGCCTACTCCGTTTCACCCCTGATTCAGTCGCATCGCCCTATGCAAGCTACTACCGTGTACCCACCAGCTTGGCGGGCTCAACAGTTATTAACGGTATTTCGGTGGCAAACAGCAGCGTTTTTGGCGCAAATTATTTGGGCACGTTTCCTGGTTGCGCCAATGAAAATAAGGTGGGTGCGGGCGTTCCTAATCGGCTACCAAATTTCACGGCCACCACGGCGTCATTCATTACCAACCAGTGTCGGTTTAATTTTGACGAAGCTGACGAAGCTATCGCCAAACAAGATCGTTACAGCGGTTCGGTACGGGGTAGTTTTGCCATCAGCAATGATCTCACCGCCTATGCGGACGTGATGGTAGCCAAAACCAAAACCACCGAGGTTGGTATTCCGTTTGCGTTAACCACAGGGCTTGTCACCTCAGGCAACCCAACTGCGACGACTTGGCCGTTGTTGAACGGTACATTTCTATCCCAAAACGCGCTGATTTTGCCAGTTGGCCATCCAGACAACCCCACAAACGGGTCGGCGACCGCACAGCCCGTACAGCTAGTGTATCGCTTTGGCGATGTGCCGCGCATCGACATAAGCGAATTGAAATCTTTACGATTCACGACTGGTGTCCAAGGCATTATTGGTTCTTGGGACGTCGATGCAGCGTTTTTGTACAGCCGCCAAGAAAACTCGCGTATCCAAACTGGCCGTCTACGTAAATCATTGTTAGATGCCGCCCTACGCACAGGTTCTTACCGTTTCACGCAGCCAAATGATGCTGCGGCTATCGCGAGCATTTCGTCGGACGCTGTGAATGAAGGTGAGTCGACGGTTACCGCCTTCGACGCGCGCGGCAGCCGCGAACTATTTTCAATGAGCGGCGGAGCCGCGGCCATTGCGGTCGGTGGTGAGGTGCGGCGCGAATCGTTAGCGTCTATTCCGAGCGATATTTATAAAACTGGCGACTTTATTGGTTTGGTCGCCAACGGTGCGGAAGGTAGCCGGCGCTCGCAAGCGCTATTTACCGAGTTGCGCTTGCCTTTTCTTAAAACTCTAGAAGTACAGGTCGCTGGACGCCATGAGCGATACAGCGATTTTGGCAACTCTAACACTGGCAAAGTGGGCTTTAAGTTTGACGCGTTACCTGACACGCTTTCATTTCGTGGCACAGCAGCCACGGGCTTCCGCGCACCGTCCATTTCACAAATCGGCAATTCCTTTTTGCTATCGTTTAACAATTCGCAAGACCGACGCGTGTTTGATAGCCTACGCTGCAACTCCAGCAATCCTGCTGCACCAGTAAGTCGTGCCGACCCGTCGGTTGCACGTGACTGTAACGTGACCGGCTTCACCGCACTTCCTGCGGGCACCGTGGCGGCGGGCTCTGTTCCGACTATTATTGCTGCAAACCCTAACCTGAAAGCCGAAACATCAAAGTCCTTCACCCTTGGCGCTATTTTTTCGCCGATGAAGAATTTGGACATTGGCCTTGATTGGTGGCGCTTCCGCCGCAACTCAGAAATTCGCGTACAGCGTGGTATCGACGTAGTAGATGCCTACAACGCGAACCCGATTGCCAATGCTAATACCATCATTCGCGATCCAAACCCGCAAAGCTGGTTGCCGGGTATTCCGAATAGCGGCCCTATTTTGGTGGTATTGCGCGGTTACGGTAATTTTAACTATACCGAGACCGGCGGCATGGATTTTGATTTAAATTACCGCTTTCCCGCCACTGCTTTTGGTAAGTTTACTTTCAACCTCAACGGTACCATTACCCGTTACATTGACGATCAAATTCTATCCGGCACAGACCCAGTGCAGCGAGTAGGTACTGATGCAGCAGACGTTCCCAAACGTAAAGGTAGTGCCACATTGCGTTGGTCGCATAATGACTTTTCCGGCTGGGTTCGCCATAACAGCACCTCAGCCCTCACGCGCAGCACCACTGCTACCTGCCTTAACGCTACAACACCCGGCAACGCTTATTTGGCGGGCAGCGGCTACTGCCGCGTAGGTGCCGAACGCAGCTGGGATATTGGTGGGGCGTACAACAACGTAGCCGGTTTAAAGGGCATGACCTTTGGCTTTGCATTACTAAACATCAGCGATGACTACGGCCGATCAACTAACGTGCCTAACACGTTTAACTATTGGGACAATGGCACCGCCGGGCAGTTGGGTCGGCGCTTTAACATTAACCTAAGTTACGAATTTAAGTAACTTTTGCGTTTTTTTGCGGCAAAGAAAAGGGGCTTAAAATGCCCCTTTTTGTATTTCATACTCAAAGAATGGCTGAAGATGTCCTAAATACGGGCCTCTTCAGCCTATTTTTTTGCGCAAATGTGAAGATCACTGGCGTGCGTGCTAGCTGCTTCAGTAGTTCCTCAGTAACTCCTTTCGCGCTTTGCCACAGCGGTGTAAAAACCACACGGCGCGCTCAAACTGTGGCACTACTGCAACAGACAATGACGAAAGGTTGGATATTTGTGTCTTAACCCGTTATCCTCATAGGGTTAGTTTTGTCATTTTGCAGTGGTCGCACTCAGCACCAAATTAGCTTCAAAAATCGTGCATAAATTGCTTTAACTAATTGATTTATAAACAATAAATCACAGGCTTTAGATTGGTACTACATTGGCAATAGAGTGGTATTAAGCCCAAGTTGATCCTTGAGTCCACCACAATCCGTTGATAAAAACGGTTTTTCTTAAACATAAGGAATAATATGAAAATGAAATTAAGTAAGCTTTCCGCAGCCCTCGCACAGGCATTGAGCGTAAGCGTTGCATTTGGTCTGGTCGCTACCGCGGCACAAGCGCAAGCACCTGCACAAAAAGTCGACAAAATCGAAGTGACAGGTTCGAGCATTAAGCGGATTGATGGCGAATCAGCATTGCCGATTACCATTATCACTAAAGCGGAAATCGAAAAAACGGGTGCGACTAACGCAACCGATTTACTGCAAGGCATTGCCGCCAACGCTTTTGGTTACAACGTTTCGCAAGGTGTGGGCGATTCCGGCCAAGCTGGTTTTTCGGGCGTTAACTTGCGCGGCTTGGGCTCAGAAAGCACTTTAATTTTATTGAACGGTCGGCGTTTGGCAAACTATGCCTTAAACGGCGGCGCGGTGGATATTAATTCCGTTCCACTTTCGGCTGTTGAACGGGTTGAAATTTTGCGCGACGGCGCGTCGGCCATTTACGGTACCGATGCCCTCGGTGGTGTTGTTAACTTCATCTTGAAAAAAGACTATTCAGGTATTGAAGGCAGCTACTACAAAACTAAAATCGACAAAGGTGGCGCTGAAACTGAAAAGTACACGCTGACCGCAGGTTATGGTGATTTATCGAAGCAGCGTTTCAATATTTTGGCCTCTTTTGATCAAGAAAAAACAGAAGCACTTCCTGCTAAATTACGCGAATTTGCCAAAACCGGCGTGCGCCCTGACTTGGGATTTGCCAAAACATCCGGCAACGTAGTGCCCGCTAACTTTACCTATGCAGGAAATACCCTAGGTGCGCTAAATACTTCCGCGGCGCAAGGTTGTGTACCAAGTATTGGTTCCTACCAAGTTGACCCAGGTACGGGTGCACCGCAGCCTAGTCGCCTTAACTGCCGCTATGATTACACCGCTAATTTGGACATTTTCCCACCGTCCGATCGCAAAAGTGCAGTAGTACGCGCAGCGTTTCAGCTAAATGCTGACAATCAGCTTTTTGCTGAATACATTGCGGTAAACACTAAATTTACCTTTGCATCGTCAGAAACACCAGTCGCTGACTTCAATGGCCAGGGTTATTTCCGCTTTCCGACGACTAGTAAGTTTTACCCAACCACAGTCGCCCTTCCCGGCGGTTTAGTCGCGCGGCCAACGGGCCCGATTACCTTTAACTGGCGCGCGCAAGATGCGGGTCGTCGTACCAACATCTCTGATTCTGACGCCAAGCGCTTAGTCGTAGGCGCGACAGGCACCCTCGGTGGTTGGGATTACAACACTGCGTTTACCCGCGCCACCAGCGATGTGACCGATACCTATGTTGACGGCTGGCTATTTGCCTCAAAGCTAAATACCGCTATCGCTAGCGGCGTAGTAAATATTTTTAGCTCCACCGGCCAAGACGCAGCGGGTGCCGCAGCCTTGCAAGCCGCTAAAATTTTGCAGCCGGTACGTATTGCTTCAGCCACGACCCAAAGCTTTGATGGCAAAATTTCCAAAGAAATCATGCAGTGGGGCGCAGGC